>JANODF010000244.1:0-14970 GCA_031412555.1 Archangium sp.
GCCTCACGGAAGCCGCGTGGGCAGTGCGCCTGAGCTCGGAATTCGGCGCGCACTCCACCTACCAACTCGACCTGTAGAATCGATTCCCGAAACCAGCTCAGGCCAGCGTGCGCGCCTGGATGGTGGTGGGCAGCTTCTTGAGCCCATCCACCACCTGCGCACGCACGTCGGAGTCGAGGTCGATCATCAGGTAACCGATGTCGGAGTTGGTCGAGAGCAGCTGCGCGTGAATGTTCGCGCCCGCATCGCCGATCACCCGGTTCACGTCGCGCAGCACGCCGGGCACGTTCTGGTGCACGTGCATCAAGCGCCAGGTGCCAGGCGTCACGCCCAGCTCGACGCTGGGGAAGTTCACCGATGAGGTGGTGGTGCCGAGATCCGCATACCGAACCAGGCTCGCCGCGACTTCGCGCCCGATGTTCTCCTGCGCCTCCATGGTGGAGCCGCCGATGTGCGGGGTGAGGATGACGTTGTGCAGCCCCTGCAGCGCCGTCTTGAAGCCCTTGGTGTCGGAAGACTCCGGCTCGTCGGGGTACACGTCGACGGCCGCGCCGTGCAGGTGCTCGCGCTTGATCGCGTCGGCCAGCGCCTCGATGTCCACCACGGTGCCGCGGCTCGCGTTGATCAGGCAGGCGCCCTTCTTCATCTGGGCCAGCTCCTTCGCGCCAATCATCAGCTTGGTCTGCGGCGTCTCGGGGACGTGGAGCGTGACGAAGTCAGACTCGGCCAACAACGTATCGAGCGCGCCCACCACCTGCGCGTTGCCCAGCGGGAGCTTCGCGGCCACGTCGTAGAACAACACGCGCATGCCGAAGAACTCCGCGAGGATTCCGATCTGCGTGCCGATGTGGCCGTAGCCGATCACCCCCAGCGTCTTGCCGCGCACCTCTTTGCTGCCCGAGGCCGTCTTGCGCCAGATGCCCTGGTGCATCTCCTGAACGCGATCACCCAGCTCACGCGAGAGCGCGACGATCTCGGCGATCACCAGCTCAGCCACGCTGCGGGTGTTCGAGAACGGCGCGTTGAACACGCAGATGCCCTTGCGCATGGCGTGCTCGAGCGCGACCTGGTTGGTGCCGATGCAGAACGCGCCGATGGAAAGCAGGCTCTTGGCCGAAGGCGCGTCGAGCACCTTCTTGGTCACGTTGGTCTTCGAACGAATGCCCAGGAAGTGCACGCCTTCGAGCTGCTCGATGAGCTGATCTTCTTTGAGCGCACCACCGATGCGGCGAACGGAGTGACCCGCTTCGACCAGCGCCTGCTCAGCGACGGCGTGAATTCCTTCGAGCAGCAGCACATTGAGTTTCATGGCCCCGTTAACTAGCGCGCTGCGTCAGATCCGCAAGGGGGTCAGTTGCGGTACTGCGGCGGGCGCGTGTTCTCAGCCTGCCCGGCCATCAACTCGAGCCCTTGACGGGTGAGGATGAAGTGCACGTGGCCCTTGCCTCGTTCGGTCTCCAGCTCGGCTTCGAAGACGGGGCCGGTGATGGTGCCGATGGCTGCTTCTTTGCGCGCGTTCTTCACCTGACCATGCGCGAGGCCCTGGTCGATCACGCCCACTGAATCGCCCCGCTGATACAGATCCATCGCCACGCGGTGCAGGGCGAGCGCGAGGGACTCCTCCATCGGGAAACTGCTGAACAACACCGAGATGAGGACCCACGGGTCAGGAGCGACAGCCGACATGATTGATCGGAGTAACGGTCCTGCTCGGGCAAGTCGACGGGTTTCGCTGGCCTCGCACCCGCGCGTCATGCCAAGCGCGGCGCTCGATGAGTCACTCGGCTGTGCAGCAGCGTCCGTGGTCTGGTTTCGCCCTCGTTGGTTTCGCGTACGTCATCGCGCACCTCGTCGCCTACGCGGTGGTGCAGGTGATGGCCGGCGCTCACCCGATGGCCGTGGTCACTGCGGCGGATCTCGCAGCGACCTTGGCGGTGTTCGTCTTCTCGCGCGCCTTCAACAACTCGAGCTTCTACGACGCGTACTGGAGCGTCGCTCCGGCCACCGTGGCGCTCTGGCTCGCGCTCGGCCCGGGCAGTGTCGCGGGGCTCACGCTGCGCCAGGGTGTGGTGCTCGCGCTGGTCGGCCTCTACGCGGTGAGGCTCACCTTCAACTGGGCGCGCGGATGGGACGGCCTCACCCATGAAGACTGGCGCTACGTCGACCTGAGGAAGAAGACCGGCAAGCTGTACTGGGTGGTGAGCCTGCTCGGCCTGCACGTGATGCCCACCGTGATGGTGCTGCTGGGGTTGATCCCGTTGCACGCGGCGTTGGTGGTGAACCCGGGCGGGTTCGGGGTGATTGATGTGGTGGCTGCGGTGGTGACGTTGGCGGCGATCGTGATCGAGACGCTGGCCGATGAGCAGCTGCGGAACTTCCGGCAGCAGAAGCGGGAAGACGGCGAGATTTGTACGGTGGGGTTGTGGGGCTGGTCGCGTCACCCGAACTACTTCGGGGAGATCAGTTTTTGGGTCGGGTTGTTCTTGTTTGGGATCGCGGCCGGGGCTCCGTGGTGGTCGGGCGTGGGGTTTGTGGCGATGATTGGTTTGTTCGCGGGGGCCTCGATTCCCATGGCCGAGAAGCGGTCGCTGACGCGGCGACCGCACTACGCGGAACACCAGCGGCGGGTGTCGATGATCGTTCCTTGGTTTCCCAGGAAGAGCTGACCCCTCACCCCAACCCTCTCCCCAAAGGGGAGAGGGGGTTCATGGGTCAGGCCAGGTCGAACAGCAGCACTTCGGCGTCCTTCGTTCCTTCGAGCGCGATCTTGTTTTCTTCGGAGATCGCCGCGCCGTCACCTGTGCTCAGCGCGGTGCCGTTCACTTTGACGTCGCCTCGCACCACGTGCACCCACGCGTGCCGTCCAGGTGCCAACTCGAGCGCGACCTGCTCTCCCCCCGCGAGCACGGTGCCGTAGAGCTTCGTGTTCGCGTTGATCTTCACGCTGCCGTCGGCCCCATCGGGTGACGCCACCAGGTGCAGCCCCTTCTTGTCCTTCAGCGCGAACCGTTTCTGCTCGTACGAAGGCGCCACGCCGAGCTCGTCGGGCTCGATCCAGATCTGAAGGAAGTGTGCGCCTTCGGTCTTCGAGGCGTTCTGCTCGGAGTGCCGCACGCCCGTCCCCGCGCTCATGCGCTGCACTTCACCCGGCGTGATGAGCCCCTTGTTGCCCATCGAGTCTTGATGCGAGAGCGCGCCCTCGAGCACGTAGGAGATGATCTCCATGTCCCGATGCGGGTGCGTGCCGAAGCCCTGCCCCGCCGTCACCTTGTCTTCGTTGATCACCCGAAGCGCGCGGAAGCCCATGTGCTTCGGGTCGTAGTACTCGGCGAACGAGAAGGTGTGCTTCGTGTTCAACCAACCATGGTCTGCGCCGCCACGTTCAGCGGACTTTCTGATGTTGATCATGGTCGACACCATCAGCATCCAATGTGCCACGCGCAAGGGGCCGCCCCTCCCCCGGATGGCGCTGCGTCTCCGAGCGGGTTACTCTCCTTTCGACAGTCGAAACTCTCATTTCGAGAGTCACCACCGAGCCCCGCATGCGCGCCCGAAACCTCAAGCTGACCGACATCTTCGACTTCGACGCCGACGGCGGCGAGATGACCCTCGCCGGTGAACGCGTGGTGCTGATGGACGCGGTGGCCATGGGCCTCTTGCGCAGCCAGCTGATCACCGCCTTCGGCATGACCGGCGCGCGATCGATCTTCACCCGCTTCGGCTACACCCACGGCTACCGCCTCGCCGAGGCCATGAAGACCGCCATTCCCTGGGAAGACGAACGGGAGTGGCGGGTGGCGGGCGGCCGGCTGCACCGCCTGCACGGCATGGTCAGCTTCGAGCCGGTGAAACACTCCACCCACTCACCGCCGCCGTTCGCCGAGGCGGTGTGGCACGACAGCTACGAGGCCGATCAACACCTGCTCCATCACGGTCAGGCCGAAGAGTGCGTGTGCTGGACCCTGGCCGGTTTCGCTTCGGGCTACCTCTCGAAAGCGCAGGGCCGCACCGTCTACTGCATCGAAGAGAGCTGCCGCGGCAAGGGCGACCCGGTGTGCCGCATGGTGGGGCGCTTTCGCGAAGACTGGCCCGAAGCGCAGCAGGCCTTCTTCACCTTCTACGAATCAGACTGTCTGAACGAAGCGCTCAGCACGCTGCAGGCGCAGCTCAAGAAGGTCGACCGCCGCCTCGCCCAACGCCGCCGCGAGCTCGAGTCGGAGCAGGACGAGTCGGGCCTGGTCATTCGCAGCCTGAGCATGAAGACCCTGCTGGGGCAGGCCCGCAGGGTCGCTTCGGTCGACACCAGCGTGTTGCTCCAGGGTGAGTCGGGCGCCGGCAAAGAACGCATCGCGCGTTTCATTCACGACGCCTCGGGCCGGCAAGCGGGGCCCTTCGTGGCCATCAACTGCGCGGCGGTGCCCGAGTCGCTCATCGAGAGCGAGCTGTTCGGCCACGCCCGCGGGAGTTTTACCGGCGCCACCAGCGATCGCGCGGGGCTCTTCGAGTCGGCCAAAGGCGGCACGTTGCTGCTCGACGAGGTGGCCGAGCTGCCGCTGCCCATGCAGAGCAAGCTGCTGCGCGTGCTGCAGGAGCGCGAGGTGCGAAGGGTGGGCGAGAACAAGACGCGCAGCATCGACGTGCGGTTGATCGCCGCCACGCACCGCGATCTCGCCGCCGAGGTGAAGGCCAACCGCTTCCGCGAAGATCTCTTCTTCCGCCTGCGGGTGATCGAGCTGCAGGTGCCCCCGCTGCGGGAGCGCCCCGAAGACATTCTTCCCCTCGCCCGCCAGGCCCTCGCCCGTTCGGCCGCCCGGGAAAAGTTGCCCTTGAAGGAGCTCTCCCCCGAAGCCTCCCGCCGGGTGTTGGCCCACCCCTGGCCGGGCAACGTGCGCGAGCTGCTCAACGCCATGGAGCGCGCCCTGGTGCTCTCCCCCGGCAAACGCATCGAAGCCAGCGACCTGCCGCCCGACGTGAAGCAGCCGGCCGCCGCCGCGCGCCACCTGGGTGAACAACGCACCCTGGCCGAGATCGAGCGGGAGGCCATCTTGACCACCCTGGCCGCTGAGCGCGGCAGCCGCGCCCGCACCGCCGAACGGCTGGCGATCGGGCAGGCCACCCTGTTCCGCAAGCTCAAGCAGTACCAGGCAGAAGGCCACGCGGTGGCGCCAGCGGCCTGACCTCGGCGTACACTGCCGAACGTGGCGTCGGCTCCGCACCCAACCCTGAACGAAGCCGAACAGCGGGTCGCGGATGGCCCACCGCTTGCGTTAGCACCTCTCGTGGTCCCCGACTTCATCCCGCTGGTGTGCGAGCGCCTCTCTGAGCTGGGTCCCGATCCGACCGCTATCGAGCGGATACGCGGCTTGATGAACCTGGAGCTGCTGCGCCTGCACCTCGCAGAGCCGAGTCAGGCCACACCCCCGACGTCGGAGGCGACCCATTGGGTGCTCCCGGTGAACTGGCAAGGGCGCACTTTCGGCTGGCTGGAGGGCAAAGGCGCCCGTGATGAGCCCGCCCTCGCAGCGCTGCTCCCGCTGCTGGCCTGGAGCCTCGTGCAGCAACAGGAGCGCGAGCTGGGCGAGAGCCGGCTGACCGAAGTGCAGGAGCGCATGACCGAGGTGCAGCTGCGCGCCGTGCGGGCGCTCGACCTCTCGGAGCTGGTGACCTGGCTGCTGCACGCCCGCGACGAAGCCGAGATCGAGCAGCTGGGCACCTCGGCGGTGTCCACCCTGCTGCGCGTCGATGCGGGCGCGTTGCTCACCCGCACGCGCAGCGGTCAGTGGCAGCTGCGCATCCCCGCCCGCGAGCTCGTCGTGGAGGGCCTCGAGCTGACCGGCTCGCAGCACCTGCAGCTGCTCACCCGAGATCAGGTCGAGCTGGAGACCCGGCTGACCGAGACGGGCGACGCGCTGGAGCGGCAGCTCTTCGCGTGGGGCTACCGGCAGACGTTCTCGGTGCCGCTCGACTCGGGCAACGAGCCCCAAGGCGTGCTGCTCGCGCTCTCTCACGAGGGCCAGGCGATCGATCCCGAAGCGCGGGTGGCGGCCGCCCAGCTGTCGATCATGATCAGCGTCGCGCTCGACCGGCTCCGCGATCAGCGGCGCCTGGGCGAACACCGCAAGTCGCTCGAAGACGCGCTGCGCCTGGCCAGCATGGGCACCTGGGAGCTGGACCTCAAGACCATGGAGACCACCTGGTCGCGCGAGCTCCATCAGCTGCTGGGTGGTCCTTTCACCGAGCTGCGGCTGCGCCACGAAGAGGCCGGGGCGCGGATGGAACCGGAGATCCGGGCGATCCATCAGCGCCATCTGGCCGAGCTGCTCGCCACCGGGAGCACCACCCCTTCTCAGCTGAAGGCGCGCACCTTCGATGGGCGCACGTTGTGGGTGCGCACGCTCTACGAGTTGGTGCGCGACGACGACGGGGCGCCCCTGCGCGTGAAGGCGGTGAGCCGCGACGTCACCCTCGAGGTGAACTCGCAGCTCGAACGCGAACGCGCGCTGGAGCGGGCCACCAAGTACGAACGGCTCTTCACCCTCTCCGACACCCTGGCCGCGGTGTGCGACGCGACGGGCATCATCGAAGAGGCCTCGCCCTCGTGGGCCCGGCAGCTGGGCTGGTTGCCCGAAGAGCTGCGCGGCGTGGACATCGGCAGCATCGTGCACCCCGACGACATCCCCGGGGTGCTCACGCTCTTCCGGGAGAAGCTCCAGGCCGGCCAGAGCTCCGGGGCGATCAGCCGGGTGCGCGCGAAGAGTGGTGAATGGCGTTGGGTCTCATGGACGGCGGCCATCGACGGTGGTCGCTTCTACGCGGCGGCCAGTGACGTCACCCCGCTCGAGCTGACCTCGCAGCGGCTGCGCCAGAGCCAGGAGCAGATGCAGCAGGCCGGAGCGCTCGCCCGGGTCGGCGGGTGGGACTACGACCTCGCGTCGGGCAAGGTGCAGTGGAGCGAAGAGGTTCGCCGGATCTTCGGGGTGACGCCCGACTACACGCCCGACTACGGCATGACCTCGGCGTTCTTTTCGGCGGAAGACAGCGCCACCCTGCAGGGCTACGTGCAGCGGTGCGTGGCCGACGGCACCGCGTACGACCTCGAGCTCGAGGTGATCACTTTCACGGGAACGAAGATCTGGGCTCGCCACATCGGCAACGCCGAGCGCGTCGATGGGCGCACCGTTCGCCTCTACGGCGCCGTGCAGGACATCACCGACCAGCGGCTCGCCCGCGAACAGGCGCTCACGGCCTCGCGCGTGAAGTCGCAATTCCTCGCCAACACCAGCCACGAGATCAGAACGCCGCTCAACGGCATCATCGGCATGACCCAGCTGGCCCTCGACACCCCGCTGACCGCCGAACAACGCGAATACCTCGAGGCGGCCAACACCTCGGGGCAGAACCTGCTCGCCATCGTCAACGACATCCTCGACATCTCGAAGATCGAATCGGGAAAGCTCGAGCTGGAGCGCATTCCCTTCTCGTTGCCCAAGACCCTCTTCGAGGCGGTGCGCGCCCAGGCCGGCCGTGCGCACGGCAAGGATCTCGAGCTCATCGTCGACGTCGGCCCCACCATGCCCGAGCAGGTGTTGGGCGACCCCGTGCGCGTGGGGCAGATCGTCACCAACCTGGTGGGCAACGCGGTGAAGTTCACCGAACGCGGCGAGGTGTCGGTCACCGCCACCTTCAGCGCCACCCACGTGCAGCTGTCGGTGCGAGACACGGGCATCGGCATTCCGGCCGATCGCATCGACTCGATCTTCGAGGCCTTCACCCAGGCCGATGGCAGCACCAACCGCCGCTTCGGCGGCACGGGCCTGGGTCTCACCATCACCCTCGAGCTGGTCAAGGCGATGGGCGGTCACATCGAGGTGGAGAGCCGGCCCGGCGAAGGCAGCACCTTCCACGTGTGGTTGCCCTTGCCCGTGGCCCCTTCGCAGCCGCGCCTGGCCCCGCCCGCCCGGGGCCTGCGGGTGATGGTGGTCAGCGGCAACCCGCGCAGCCAGGCCGTCACCGTGAACCAACTTCAGCAGCTGGGCTGCGAGGTGACGGGGGTCGCCGCCGAACTCGCGATGCGGCGCTTGCTCGAAGTGGGTGAGTCGCAGGTCGACCTGCTGGTCATCGATCACGAGCTTCACGGCACCAGCGGCATCGAGCTGTGCGAGGCCCTGGAGATTCACGAAGGCCTCAACCGGGTGCCCCGGCTGTTGCTCACCCGCACCACCAAGCGGCCCATCAGCGCTCAGCTCAAGGCCGCGGGCGTGCAGCGCGTGCTCACCCGCCCGGTGAGCACCGCCGATCTCTGCGAGGCGCTGGCGCACTTCAAGCCGGGCTCAGGCTTCAGCCGAACCGAGGCGCCCACCACCGCGCGCCGGGCACGCCGCTCCTTGACCGTGCTGCTGGCCGAAGACAACGCCATCAACGCCCGCCTCGCGCAGCGCCTGCTGGAGCGGCTGGGCCACCGGGTCACCCACGTCACCGATGGAGCACGGGCCGTCGAAGCGGCCGCTCAAGGCCGGTGGGATGCGGTGTTGATGGACATGCAGATGCCGGTGCTCGACGGGCTGGAGGCCACCCGCGCCATCCGCATCGCCGAGAAGAGCACCGGCCAGCACCTGCCCATCATCGCGCTCACCGCCAACGCCATGAAGGGTGACGATCAGATCTGCCTGGAGGCCGGCATGGACGCCTACCTCACCAAGCCCATCGACATCGATCGCCTCGCCTCGATGCTCGAGTCGATGGCCGCTCCGCCTACAGAAATGACCGCGTGAAGGCGTGCGGCAGCAGCTCGGCGATGGTCCACTTCGCCACGGCGCCTGAAACGGTGCGTGAAGAAATGGGCAACGTGGGCGCCCCGAACTCCGCCAACACCTGACGGCACATGCCGCAGGGGGGCGTGGGCTCACGCGAGTCGACCACGATCGCCACGGCCACTGGCTTCTTGCCGCCCAGCACCATGCCGCCCACCGCGTTGCGCTCGGCGCACACGGTCAGGCCGTAGCTGGCGTTCTCCACGTTGCAGCCGGCGCTGATCGAGCCGTCGTCACAGAGGATCACCGCGCCGACATGAAACTTCGAATACGGCGCGTGCGCCCGCTGCCTCGCGAGCTCGGCGGCCTCGAAGAGCTGTTCCCAGGGGACATCGACCATTCGAAGACTCTCCCACACTTGGTGGCCTCTGCTAACTCGCCTCTCCCATGACCACCCCTCAACCTGTTGCGCTCATCACTGGCGGCAGCCGCGGCGTCGGCCGGGCCTTGAGCCTGCGCCTCGCCAAACGCGGCTACGACATCGTCTCCACCTACCGCCGTGACGCAGAGGCGGCGAAGGCGTTGGAAAAAGACGTCGAAGCGCTCGGCCGCAGGTGCATCACCGTGGTGGCCGATCAGCTCGAGCCCGAGAGCCTGCAGCCGGTGTTCGATCGCATCAAGACCGAGTTCGGCCACCTCGACGCCTTCGTGGCCAACGCGGCCTCGACCAAGTTCGCCCCGCTGATGGACACCAAGCTCCACCAGATGGACAAGACCTTCAACGTCACCGTGAAGAGCTTCCTGCACGGGTGCCAGCTGGCCCAGCCGCTGATGGCCGGGCGCAAGTCGAGCATCGTGATGGTCTCGGGAATGGACTCCCGCATTCCCTTGCCCTTTCACGGCCTGCTGGGCGCGATGAAGGGCGCGATGGAGATTTTGGTGAAGTACCTCGCGTGTGAGCTGGGGCCCGATGGCATTCGGGTCAACGCGATCAACCCCGGCTACATCGACACCGAGTCGTCGCGTTTCTACATCGGTGAAGTGGGCTGGGAGAAAATGGAGAAGGAGCTCGCCGCCATGGTGCCGGTGGGCCACATCGCCAGCGCCGACGAGATCGCCGAGACCATCGAGTGGGTGTGCACGCCCGAGTCACGCTACGTGAACGGCACCACCATCAACGTCGATGGCGGGCTCGAGGCGAACTACCAGTTCTACATCAGTTCGCGAGCGGGCTGAGGTCGACCCGGTAGATCGGCATCAGGTTGAAGCGCTGATCGAAGCTGGGGTGACGCGCGGAGAAGAAGAGCAACCGCGCGTCTGGATCTTTCGCGAAGGCGGGGTCTTTGAGCTTCTCGTCGAAGGCCGCCTTCACCGCGGGGTCTTTGAGCTGCTCCCGGGCAAAAGGTTCGGTCAGGTAGTCCTCGAGGTATTCCTTCTGCTCGAGGTGCGCGTTGAAGAAGCCCCACGAGACGAGCGAGTCGGGCGCGGTGGGCTCGAGCAGGTGCATCACCACTTCGGCGTGCGGCGGGGCGATCGGCACGAAGAGCGAGCCCGCGGGCAGATCTTCGGTGGCCTTCGTCCAGCTGCCTTTCGCGTCGACGGTGGTGCGGCCTTCGTAGCTGCCGCCGCGCAGTTTGCCCTCCACCACCATGTGCTCCACGGCGAGCTGGGGTTTGCCCTTCTTGAGCACCTCGAACCGCAGGCCGTGTGCCTGCAGCCGGGGCGCGACCAGGGCCGCGTGCGAAACGGGGATGAGGTAGCCCGCCAGCGGTGCACGCACGATGAGGGTGGGCTCGAGCTCGTCACGCAGCTGCATCTTCCAGATCTGCGGCTTGTTCTCGTCGTACCGAATCCACTGTTTGCCGCTCACTTCGCTCTTCTCGCGCGTGTACGCGTAGCCGAGGAAATCGATGGGCTCACCTTTGCGGCGGGCTGAGCTCATCAACACCACGTCGGTGCCGCCCCGCTTCGTGGCCGCGAGATCCGCCTGCTGCGCCGCGGCGAGCCAGTCTTTGCCGTGCAGGGTGGCTTCTTCGAGCAGGCCCGCGCAGACGTCGAAGGTCGCCTTGATGCGCACCGCCGAGGTCTTCCACGAGTGGGTCTCCACCAGCACACCGAAGCGGTGATGGAGCGCCCAGTACGCATTGCCGAACCGCGGCGGGGGCCAGCCCGCGGAGATGCCACTGGAAGGATCGTCGACGTCGTCGAACGAGGGGTAGAAGCCCACCGGCTTGTGACCGCCCGCCTCGAGCTTCGGGAAGAGCGCCTGTTCGAGCGTGCGGCCCCAGGCCTGCAAACCCGGAGGCCCGAGGCGCTTCGGCTCGAAGGTGACCGACACATCGTGCTGAAACTGCGCACCGTCGGTGACGTGCAGATCGACGAAGAGCACCGGATCGAAACGGTGGAGCAAGACGAGCATCGCGCGCATCTCGGGGGCGTCGGCCTTCATGTAGTCGCGGTTCAGGTTCAGGTTTTGCGAGGTCACCCGCCAGCCCATCTCTTCCGGCCCGCGCTGGTTGGGGCGCTGGTTCTTGCCGAACCGTTCGTGCCCATCGACGTTGAAGACGGGCACGAAGACCAGGGTGACCACGTTGAGTGACTTGAGCGCGACCTTGCCGTCGAGCACTTCACGCAGCAGCCAGAAACCGGCGTCTTTGCCGTCGATCTCGCCTGCGTGAATGCCGCCCTGCAGGAACACCACCGGGCGTTTCTTCGCGCGGATCTGCTCGGGCGTGAAGGTGCCGTCTGCGGAAGCCACCAGGCTCAACATCGGGCGGCCCAGTGGCGTGGTGCCGAACCGTTCGCACTTCACCTTGCCCGGGTACCGTTGGGGGAACTCGGCGCAGAGCCGCTCGACTTCTTCATACCGGCCGGTGCGGGCCCAGCCGGAAGCTTCGGCGACGGTGGTGAGCGGAGCAGCAGCGAGCAGGGCCAGGAGCAGCGGCGTCATGGAAGGAGCGATACACCGTTCTCTCGTTTCTCAGGAACACCGTTCGCCCGAGCCACCTGCACTCGAAGGAACCCCTGCGTGTAAGGTGATCGCCATGAAGGTCTCCGCCGCGCAGTTCTCCTTCGATGCACCTGCAGGTTACGTGGTCGAAGAGACCACCCTCGGCCTGCGCAGCGCGCACCGCAACGGCCCCTCCCCCAGCTTCATCGTGAACACCCGGCCCACCCGGCCCGGTGCGACGCTGGAGAGCCTCGCCACCGAGGTGGTCGCCGAGTTGGCGCAGACCATCGGGCAGATGAAGGCGCCTTCGTTGACCGAGTTCACCTTCGAAGACGGCCAGAAGGGCCTGCTGGTGGCGCACGCGCTCAGCACCCAGAGCGGGCCGCTGCGGCAGTACTTCCTGCTCCGGCTTCACGAAGGGCAGCTCTGCACCATCACCCTCACCGTGCCCGAACCTTCGCTCAACGAAGCGAGCGCCCCGCTTTTCATGAAGTCCCTCGCCTCCCTGAAGACGACCCCATGACCACCATCAAGCCGCGCTCGCCTCTCTCGCCCCTCTCGCCTGCGAAGACCACTGCTGCGCCCGCGGTTCCCCAGGCGCAGAAGCCGCTCACCGGTTGGCAACAGGGCGGCGTGGTGAAGATGGATCCCTCGACGAAGAAGCAGCAGCACGAGATGGCGATCGTCTGCCCCGTGCTGGCCGCGATGGTGAAGGAAGGCCGCGTGCCGATGGACAAGGACGGCAACGTGAAGTTCAAGGATCTGCGCGCCGCGGGCCGCGAGCTCGACTTCAGCTAGCCGATGGAGCTGTCGCTGCCGGCGATCGCGCTGGGTGGCAACACGCCGAAGGATCTCCTCGGCAACATCTTCAATCGCAGCTTCAACGTGCTCGAGCTGCGCAGCGGGCCGGCGAAACACGCGGCCGACTCGGCCATCCTCAACAGCGGCGCCTTCGATGAGTCGCGCTTCCAGGCGTTCGTCGCGCACGCCGACGGCAAGGGGCGCATGACGCTCAGCAGCTTCGCCGCCGCCATTGCAGATCAGGCGCGCCGTGATTCGTCGGGGCCTGCTGCCGCCGCCCTGCCCGCAGGGAAGGCGATCGCGCTGGTCGAGTACTCCGCACTGCTGTCGATCTTCGGCACCAAAGACAAGGCGACCGGCGAAGTGGGCATTCCGGTGACGCAGCTGAGGGATCTCTTCGAGCACCAGAAGTTGCCGCCCACCACGGGTGCCTCGATCTCGGAGTCGACCGCGATCGCCGCTTCGATGAAGGTGAAGGTCGACGCGAACCTGAGCATGCGCGCGTTCGATTCGACCTCGACCATCACCGGTCAGGCGAAAGCGGGCATCCGGCTGGCGAACGACGAGAGGTCGACCACGGGCGCTGCGGCGAACGCGGCGGCGAGTGCGGGGAAGGCGGCCAACTGCCCCCACATGAACAACCAGGCGGCCATGCCCGGTCAGGTGAAGGACGCGGTCAACGCGCACACCTCGGTGGGTCTGCCGCGCTGATTGCGAGGGCTCACTCCAGGTCCAAAGTCAGCTCGACCATCGTGGGGCGAAAGCCAATGCGCTTGAAGAGCGCCTGACCCTCCACATTCGACGCGGCTGAGTACAAGACCACCTGCTTCGCCCCCAGCTGGGCAAACCGCACCTTCGCCTCGGCCATCAGCGCCTGAGCGACGCCCTTCTTCCGCTGGCCCGCAGCCACGAAGATGTCGTGCACCGCCCCGTGGGCATCGAGCAGCTTGGCCCAGTCGCGCGCCTCGAGCGTGCCGAACAGGTACCCCGCCACCACCCCGTCGGCCTCCGCGGTCAGCAGCAGCACCTCTTTCTTCTTCAGCTGCGAGCCGAAGAAGCGGTGGTACCCGCGCGCGATGTCGGGCGTGGTGAAGAACCGCGTGGTGTCCCACGAGTGGTGGAGCAGCACGAGCTGTTCGGCGAGCAGCGAAACCGCGTCGAGATCGCCAGCTGTCATGTCTCGGATGACCGTCATGACTTGCGTGGTAGGAGCCTCGCAGGAGCAATGCAACGCATGTCGCCTCAGTGCACGCAGGGAGACGCCACCAGCCCCCAGATCTGGGAGCGCGCCCTCGCCGGCCGCAAAGCCGACGTGTTGCTGAGCGACCCTCCGTATTGCCTGCTGACGCGGCGGCGCAAAGACGGCGACCTGCGCGATCCCAAGCACAAGAAGATCGACCGCGGTCCGGTGCGGCGCTTCGAGAACGTTCGCGAGTTCCGCGACTTCACGAAGAAGTGGCTCGAGGTGGCGGTGAAGCACCTCACGCCTGAGGCACCGCTGGTGTTGTGGATGAACCTGCTGGGGCGCGAGCCGATGACCGCCGCGTGTCGTGAGCTCGGGTACGGGCATGTGCAGGGCGAGTTCGTCTGGGGCAAACGCACGCGCGAGGGAAACAGCGGCGAGGAGATCCTGCGGGTGGTGGAGACCGCGCTGGTGTTCACGCGCAGTCCTGCCGAGCCGCAGTCACCCGCTTCGCCCGCCCTGCCCTGGGCTGCGGTCGCCGGGTACGACGATGACGGGGAAGCCGCTGCGTGGGGCAACCACCCGAATCACAAACCGTTCGGCGTGCTCGAGCCGTTGGTGCGCACGTGGAGCAGGCCGGGGCAGCTGGTGGTCGATCCGTTCGCGGGATCCGGCTCGATTCCCGCCGCGGCGTTGAAGCTGAGTCGAGACGTGGCCTGCATCGAGCTCGAGCCCGAGTGGGCAGAGCGGGTCACGAAACGTCTCGAGCAATGACAAGACGAACTCCCTCAAGGCTGAATCGAAATCTCGAACGGCCCCTTGCTGGCGAGTTCACCGTCGACGATCACGTAGACCGTTTGCCCGGCGGGAGCAGAGAAGGTGATCGTCTCCGCCTGGCCTGGTCCGTTCAGCGTCGTACCCGCGATGCAGGCGTTCGTGCCGCACGAGAGCTGCGCGTAGAGCAGCGGATCGAACGAGCCCGTGAGCGGCGTGACGGTGACGGTGTAGCTGGTCGTGACCGCCGCGGTGATCGCGTAGGCGACGTCGCGGCCTGAAGCAGAGCCACCAGACGGGCACGAGCCGACGGAAGGTCCGTAATCGTCGGTGATGCCTGCATCGGCGGCGTCGGTGGTGCCGGTGAACACACCACCCGCGGTGACATCGGGAGCCATCGCGCAGGTGTTGCCGCCGTTGAGTTCGACGGCACCGCCATCGCTCGCGGTGCCTCCTCCCGTCGCGGTGCCACCTCCCGTCGCGGTGCCACCTCCTCCTCCCGTTGCGGTGCC
>JANODF010000245.1:0-21683 GCA_031412555.1 Archangium sp.
GGGGGTCTCACGAAGCGAAGCTTCGTCGAGCGCCGCCTGCACTTCTTCCTGGCCCTTGGGAACATTCATCAGGCCGGACTTGACGACGTTGGTCAGCGGGGTCGGCTTCTGGCCGGCCACGTAGTTGATCGCCTTGTCCAGGTCGCCCGCGTAGATGTGCTTCTTCAGACCGCGGATGAAACCGTCTTTGTTGATCGACGCGGTCGCGAACAACACGATCATGCGCTCGACCGAGATCGCCAGCCCGATCACGAACACGATGGCGATGGGGTACATCGGCCAACCGCCTTCGTTCCAGGCTTCGGCGATACCACCGAAAAAGCTCTGCTCACCTTCACTCGCGGCCTCTGCGGCCAGAATCAGCGTTCCAAGCGTCATTGTGGTTATGCCTCCGAAGAACCTTTGAAACCTTCCGGATCAGGAACCCGGAAAAGCGCGCGAACCTTAGGCCCCGCTGGAAAGGAGTGTCAAGGTGACCGACGTGCTAGTCGGGGGGGGATGGCGCGGAAAAGAATTGGCGAACTCCTTCTGGAGCGCGGAGCGATCACCAAAGATCAGCTCGAATCGGGCCTGGTGGCGCAAAAACGCACCCGCCAGCGGCTCGGGGTGACCCTGATCCAGCAAGGGGTGCTCTCCGAAATCCAGCTCGCGCAGGTGCTCGCGCAGTCGCTTTCGTTGTCCACGGTGGATCTGAGCCAGGTGCAGGTCGATTGGTCGGCGGTGCACATGCTCCGCGCCCGTTTCTGCGAGACCCACGAACTGTTTCCCTTCGCGATCGACGGCAAAGGCACGGCCAACAAGCGCCTGCTGGTGGCGATGTCTGATCCGCTCAACCAGCCCGCCACCGAGGAGATCGAGTTCACCACCGGTCTGCAGGTGACGGCCTACGTCTCGACGCACAGTCAGGTCAGAGCGGCGATCCTTCGCTACTACCACAAGGCCTCTCCGGCCGAGGCGGCGGCCCGGGCCAAGCCGGTGATCGCAGCGCCTGCGCCGGTGGAAGAAGACGACGCGCCGATGATCATGGGCGAAGAGATCGTCTCCGCGATGAACCTGATGCCCGAGCCTGCCGCCCCGAAGAAAAAGGGCGACTCGGTCAGCAAGGATCTCGATTTTCTCTTCGGTGAACGGGCCGACGACGAGACCGAAGTGGAAAAGCTCGAGCGGCGGTTCTGGGCGTTGTTGCGGATCATGCAGCGCAAGGGGCTGATCAGCCGCGACGAGTTCATGGCCGAGCTCGACCGCGAGAGCTGATCAGGAGCGAAGCCGGTCCAGCGGAACGCTGGGCGAGCGCAGCTGGAGCGCAGCGGAAGATGCGCCGAGGCGAAGCGACCAGGAAAGAGTTCAGACCCGCTGCAGCATCGGCATGCGAATGATGAACGTGGTGCCCTTGCCCAATTCGCTCTGCACGGCGATCGAACCGCCGTGGTTCTCGATGATGCCCTGAACGATCGACAGCCCCAGCCCGGTGCCTTTGCCGTCGGGTTTGGTGGTGAAGAACGGCTCGAAGATCCGCGCCTGCGTGTCTGCCGCGATGCCCGAGCCGGTATCGCTCACCGTGACCACCGCCATGCTGCCGTCCACGCCGGTGCTGATCATCACCTTCCCGCCCGAGGGGGTCGCATGGCACGCGTTGGTGATCAGGTTCACGAACACCTGAACGAGATTGCCCTGCACCGCAGAGATGCGCGGCACCGGTTCGAACGAACGGTCAATGCGCACGCCGTGCTTGCGCAGCACGTGGTCGCAGAAGCCCATCGCCTTCTCGATCACCTGGTTCAGATCGATGTCTTCGGGCTTGTCCTTCGCCGGCCTCGCGTAGTTCACCAGATCGCGGGTGAACCGCAGCACGCGCTCGGAGTTGTCGACGATGCGCTTGTACTTGTCGACGTCGGCCGGATCAGCGGTGGGCGAGGTCTGCGCGCGGCGCCACAACGCGTCGGCGTAGGTGGAGACCGCGGTCATCGGGTTGTTGATCTCGTGCACCACCGAGGCCGCCAGCTGGCCCAACGAAGCGAGCTTCTCGGCCTGGATCACCCGACGCTCGAGCTCGCGCATGCGCGTGAGATCCTGCCCGATGGCCATCACGCCTTCGACTTCACCCGACTGGCTCATCACCGCCGAGGTGCTGAAAGCGACACGCATCTCGCGGTCACCCTGCCCCAGCAGCACGGACTCCACGCCGGTGACGGGCTGGCCCTTCATCGCCGCGCCGAACACGCGCAGGAGCTTGAGCCGCTCGGTCTCGGGCATCAGCTGCGAGACCTCGGTGCCCAACACCGTCGCCTTGGAGCGCCCGGTGAGCTTCACCAGCGCGTGGTTGAACACCACCACCTTGCCATCCCGATTGACGACCAGGATGAGCGCGTTGGCGTTCTCCAGCAGCTCCTCGAGGTACTTGCGCATGAACGTCAGCTCGTCGATGAGCTTGGCGTTTCGCACGGCCACCGCGACCTGGTTGGCGAGCTGGATCAGGATCCGCTCGTCGGTCATCACGTCGGCCGTCAGCCCGGCGGGGTACTCGATGTTCACAGCGCCGAAGAGCTGGCCTGAAGCGACCAGCGGCGCCGCGATGCCGCGCACGCTGCCCTGGAAGAGCAACGGCAGTTCGCCCGTGGTGATCAGCACCCGATCTGCCGGCAACCCGCGCGTCTCGAGGCTGGTCTTCTCGACCATCGAGCGGCGCAGATGAAACAGATCTCGTTGCCCATCGCGCATGCGCCCTTCGGCGTAGAGCGAAGTGAGGTGACAGGTACGTGGGTCGACGATGCGCACGCAGAACGCGCGGCCGGGAAAGAGACCCTTCACCCCGCGGGCGACGGTGGCGACCAGCTCTTCTTCGCTGGTGGCACCGGCGACGCTGCGGCCGATCTCCAACAAGGCGGTCTCGACGCGGGCCTGCTCGAGCAACGCCCGCCCGGCGGCCGCCAGAGAATCGAGCATCGGAGAGAGCCGGCGCGCCACCAGCGCCACCGTCTGACCACGCCGGGTGATGGACAGAGTGACCACCTGGCCCGTGCGGCAAGCGACCTCGACCTCCACGCCTCGCCCGTCTTCGGGCACCACCAGCGCTCCGGTGTCCATGAAGTCGTGCAGCGAGCGGCCTGAGATCTCCTTCGCACCACAGAGCACTTCGAACGGCCCGTTGGAGGTGACGATGCCCAGCTTGAGATCACACAGCGCCGCGGGCGCATCGACCATGTCGAAGAAAGCCTGGAACGCGTCGGCGGCAGGCCCGCTCACGCCCAGGGGATGCACGCCGCTCTCACTCTTCATGCGCAGCCGCCTTGTCGAGGTCGACGATCTTCGCAGTGCCCACGTACGCCTTGGTTTCGTAGCGGGTGATCTTCCCGATCTTCTTGACGATCTCGGCCATGCGCTCGGCCTCACGGTGGATGATGTCCACCGGGCGCCAGGTGGGCTCGGTCTCTTTGATCTTCCGCTTGAGCAGCTCGGCGTAACCCATCACCGAAGTCAGCGGCTGGTTGAGCTCGTGCGCGGCGGTACCGGCGAGGGCCACGATCACCGCGTTCTTTTCACTCTCCAGCAGGCGGGCTTCGGCGTCGGTGAGCTTGCGCTCGAGGGAGATGCGATCTCTCAGGTCGGTGAACAACCCCACCGTCGCCGTCTCGCGTGCGCCTTCGTAGATGATGGAGGCCGAGAGGTTCACCGGAATGCGTTCACCGGTGCGAGCCATGATCTCGGCCCGGCTCGACGAGAGGCGACCCACGCCACCGAACTCGGGGCTGCGCAGCTTCTTCATCAGCTCGAGCGCCACGCCTTCGCCGTAGAGCTGCGCGACGTGCAGCTTGCCGATCACGTCGTCGGCCTTGTAGCCACAGATGGCTTCAGCGGCCTTGTTGAAGATGATGATCTTCCCTTTCATGTCGGCGGCGATGATCGCGTCGACCGAGCTGTCGATCAGCCGCTCGAGGAAGTCGCTGGTCTGGCGCAGCTCCTCGGCCATGTGGCGCTGCAACGTGACGTCGCGCAACGTGAGGATCGCCACGCCATCACCCGCATCCCCGCGCAGGGGAGCGGCGGAGACCGAGAGCGTCAACCGCCGGCCCGTCCCCGTCCGCGCGTGCAGATCGACGTCGTTCTTCACCTGGCCCTTGGAGACCGCGAACAACACGTCGAGCAACAACGCCTCGTCGCTGGGGTTGGTGAGGGTGTTGACGTGCCGCCCTTCGGCGTCGGCCTGCTTGAGATCGAGCAGCGCCTGGCCTGCGGGGTTGAGCGAGAGCACGCACGCGCGCCCATCGAGGATCGCCACGCCATCGGAGAGGTGATCGAAGTACGCGGCGTAGCGCTTCATCTCCGCCACGCGCTCTTCGGCGGCGATGCGGGCCGACTTCTCTTTTTCGCGCTGCCCGCGGATGCGCTCGAGCTGGCGCACGTTGCGGAAGGCGACCGCGGTGGCCTGGGCGACGGTGGTGAGGAACTCGACCTCGCGCGGGTTGAACGGGCCCGTGGAGCGCCGCAGCAGCAACACCCCCTGCACCTGGCCTCTGACGGCCAGCGGCATCGCGGCGAGATTGCGAATGCCCCGCGCAGCCACCGAGGCCTTCACGTCTTCCAGCAGCGGGTGTGAAGGCGCGTCTTCCACGATCACCGGCTTGCCCGTGCGCACCACCTCACGCACCTCAGGGTAGCGGGCGAGATCGATGCGGTGATCTTTGAGCGTGGGGTCGTCGCTGGCGGCGATGATGGTGCCTTCACCGCGTTCACCGTCGACCACCACGAACGCCACGCGATCGATCTGCAGCTCGTCGGCGAGCCTGCGGGTGACGTCGTGCAGCAGCTCGTTGATGTCGGTCGCTTCGGCGTAGCGCGCGGTCAGCTCGAGCAGCACCTGGAGATCCCGCTGCCGCTGCTGCGCCTCCTGAAACATCGCCAGCCGCGCGCGGAGATGGGCGAGGCGGGGGACCAGCTCCTGGTCGACCGACCCGGGCGCGATCACTTCGAAGACGCCCGCGTCGACGTCGGGCTTGGGGGTGGTGATGCCCAGGATCGCGGCCCGGGGCGCTTTCTCTGCCAGCACCCGCCGAACCTGCTCGACACCGGGTGCGCCGAGATCGACCACCGCCACATCAATCTCAGGGCCCAGGCCGTCGGCGACGGGAACGCCCGAGCCCTCGAGGAGGGCCTTGAGCTGGCGATACCGAGCGCCGTCGATCGGGAGCACCGCGACGGGTCTGAACGTGGGGGGCGACACCGGGGATCGTTTTAGCCCGAATTGCCGCCGTGTCCCCACCCAACGTCGTCACCCCGAGGGGTGGAATCAGTAACCGATGGGCGCTGCGCCGTGACGTCCCCAGCGCTGGTTCCGCCCGAAGTCGCGCCCATAGCCACGGCCATGGCCCCGGCCGTACTGCCGCCCGTACTGCTGGGGAGGGCGCTGATAGACGTTGGCGACCCAGACCCAGTCCTGCCGGGTCTCGTAGCGGCCCGCACTCGCCACCGTTTCATACGAGCCCGGAGTGCAGACCTGAACATGGCCCCACTGGTGACACTGGCCGGGCACGTAGACCTGCTGCAGCTCACCGGGCACCCAGACCTGTGTGGTCTGCAGTTGGTACTGGCCCTGGTTCCAGTCCGCTCCGCGCGGGGCGTACGTCGGCCGGGGACCACAATCATCGGCGCGAGCCACCGTCGCGCCCATCACCGCCACCATCACTGCGAGCCCAAGGAGTGTTCGGTTCATGCGGCCTTCTACGCACCCGCCGCCCCCGATATTCAGCACCCGCCCGTGTAGTGTGCCGCGCCCATGAGCTACCACCGTGATGAGGTTCGAGCCCCCCGGGTCGCTGGACTCGCCCTGAAGGCCTTCGTGAGAGCGCTGGAGAGCGGCGTCGGCCCGGTGCTCCTCGAGAAGCTGGTCAAGGACAGCGGCATTGACGCATGGCGCAAGCTGAGTTCGGGCGACGCGCCGCCGGTGCAGTGCCCCCTTCCCCATCCTCCGGCGCCGGCAGATCGGCAGAGCCCGGTGGATCAGGCCGCCCGCGCCGTGGCCGCTGCCCCCGCGTCGAACCGGGAGACCGTCGCGCGTTTTGCGGCCGCGTACCGCGAGGGCCTCGAGCCGACTGCGGTGATCAGGCGCGTGCACGAGAGCATCGATCGGCTCGATGGCCGCGACGAGCGGCTGGGCCTGTTCATCTCGCGCAAGCAGGACGAGGTGTTGGCCGCGGCAGAGGCGTCTTCCAAGCGGCTGCGTGCGGGGACGCCGCTGTCGGTGCTCGATGGGGTGCCCGTCGCGCTGAAGGATGAAGTCGATCTCGCGGGCCACGTGACCACCCTGGGCACCCGTTTTCGCAAAGACGTGGCGACGAAAGATTCTGCGGTCGCAGCGCGGCTCAAGGCGGCGGGCGCGGTGATCCTCGGCAAGCTGAACATGAACGAGATCGGCATCAACCCGATCGGCCTCAATCCCTGGCACGGCGCCGCGCGCAATCCGTACGACCGGAAGCGCATCACGGGGGGTAGCTCGAGCGCGTCGGCCGCGGTGGTGGCTGCAGGCGTGTGCCCGCTGAGCATCGGCGCTGATGGGGGTGGCTCCATTCGCATTCCCGCGGCGCTGTGCGGCATCGTGGGGCTCAAGGCGACCTGGGGCCGCATTCCCGAAACCGGAGTGCCCCCGCTCTGCTGGAACGTGGGTCACGTGGGGCCGATGGGGCTCACCGTCGACGACGTGGCGGCGATGTACGCGGTGCTCGCGGGGCCTGATGATCACGACGTCATCTCGCAGCTGCAGCCCGCGGCGCACCTGGCGGATTACGAGAAGGGCTCGCTTGCAGGCGTGCGCCTGGGCATCTGCTGGCCGTGGTTCGAAGACGCGGCGACCGACGTGGTGGCGAAGTGCCGCGAAGCGGTGAAGTCACTGACCGACGCGGGCGCGACCGTGGTGGAGATCGAAGGCCCCAACCTCAACACCGTGTTGTGGACTCACAGCACCCTCATCTTGAGCGAGATGTGTCAGGCGATGCGCGGGCAGATCGAGCGCGACGTGACGCAGTTCGGTCTCGACTCACGCACCAACCTCGCCATCGGCAACCACTTCACGGGCACCGAGTACGTGCACGCGCTGCGTCACCGGCACGCGATGACGCGCGAGTGGCTCGCCCTCATGCAGACCTGCGACGTGGTGATCACGCCGTCGACGGCGATCACCGCTCCGTACATTCCCGAGTCGGCGCTGCCGGATGGTGAGTCGAACCTGCCGGTGGTCGATGCGTTGATGCGCTTCATCCGCGTGGCGAACCTGACGGGTTTTCCGGCGATCAGCGTGCCGGCCGGGTTCGATCGCGAAGGCATGCCGGTGGGCGTGCACCTGATGGCGCGCCCGTACGAAGAGCACCTGCTGTTCCGGCTCGGGCGGGTGATCGAGCACAACGCCGAAGTGCGCACGCCTGCTGATCACGCCACGTGTCTCCCGGCGCTCCCTCTCCCCGCGGGGGAGAGGGTCGGGGAGAGGGTTGTCGCGCCGTGACCGAATTCCGCACAACTCAATGCGCCGCCTTCGATCACTCCGAGTTCACGCTCCGTTTCCTGCGAGACGTGCCCGTGCCCGGCCTCGAGAAGATGTTGATCGGCTACTTTGAAAACGCGGTCGCCACCGGCACCCGCTTCAAGCCGGGCCAGACGGTGCAGCTGGGCTGGGCCACCCTGCGCCTCACGCAACGCGACGACGGCACGCTCGGAGTGCTCGAGCCTGATCTGAAACACGAGCTCAAGTGGATCGAGTCGGTCGATCAGTCGCTGCTGGAGACCTGGCGTCAGAAAGAAGTGCTCGAGAGCCTGGGGTTGTTGGAGAAAGCCGACTACCCGCGGCAAGCGCTGCAGGCGGTGGTGTGCAGCCGCACCTGGGATGCGCCGGCGTTCATGATGGGCCGCACCGAGCCGAGCGCGCCTACCGATTCAGGCTGGTTCGTCGGATGTATGGACGACGCCCACGATCACCAGTCGCCGGACGCGCTCAGTGTGGTGCCTTTGATCGAAATCGCCGTGAAGGTGCCGCCGCTGACCCAGTTCTTCGCCATGCCGCAGGGGACCGACGTGGTCGTCTCGGGACCGGGGCGAATTCGCACGCGCGTCTTCGTGGAGGGCGAAGAGATCAAGCCCCGCGAAGGCTCCTACCTCGACGCGCTCAACCGTCAGGACTGAAGTCGCTTACGGCGGAGCGATCCTGCTAAAACCCGCGCTGCTTTTCTTCACTTCACACGGGACGTTTCCAAATGGGCCAGGTCACACTCCGCGATCTTTCGACCAACGAAGACATCGTCGTACCCCCCGAGGGCTACATCTTCGGTCGGGTGGGAGGCGATGCCGACATCCAGATCGAGGACAACTCGATCTCCCGGCGTCAGGCACGGGTGTCACAGAAGGGCGGAATGTGGCTGCTCGAGACGCTCGCCGTGCCGCAGGGTGCGAAGGCGCCCCGCCCGGTTCAGCTCCAGGAAGGCGCCAGCTTCACGGTCGGCCAGAGCGAGTTCGAGGTGGTGCAGATCGAAGAGGAAGAAGAAGAGCCCGCCGCGCCGACCATCGCGCCTGGCCGCGGCAAGCCGGGCCCTGCGCCCGTGTCGGCTGCGGCGAAGAAGCCCAGCGCACCGGCGCCGAGCACCGCGAAGACCGCGCCTTCACCTGCACAGAAGCGCCCCGCGGCACCGGCTTCGGCTTCGGCGCCTGCTGAAGAGGCTCCGGCCGGCAAGGGCATTGGGGCGATGTTCGTCGGCGTGCCCAAGGGCATCGCGTATTACCTGGTGAACGTTCCCAAGCTGCTGGTGAACCCCTTCGGCACCGTGCGCACCACCATCGAGGAGCAGCCCTCCGAGCCGATGGCGAAGATCGAGCTGATTGGCTACGCGCTGCCCTCGTTGTTCATCAGCGCGGCGCTGCCGGCCTTCGCGGCGGGTCTGGCGGCTCTCATCGGCCCCGGCCACGTGTTCATGCTGGGTTCGTTCCTGCCCATCGGCCCTGCCATCGGCGCGGTGGTGACGGGCTTCGTGTTCCACCCGGTGGTCGAGTGGGTGATCAACAAGCTCAAGGGAAAGTCTGACGCGCGTTCGCGCAGCAACTACTTCCTGCAGACGATGACGCTGGCGATCATCCTGGCGGTGCCGCAGGCGCTGGGGATTCTGCTCGCCGCGCTGCCCATTCCATTCATCAACCTGCTCGGGCCGTTGCTGATGGTGGTCGGCTCGCTGGTCAGCGTCTACGTGACGTACCAGTGGATGGTGCACTTCGACGTCGTGAAGTGGGTGTTGATGGTGCTGAAGGTGGTCGCGGTGCTCAGTCTGCTGGGTGCGGGTTGGGGCTTCGTGAGCGGCCTCATCGCGACGATCAGCGGCCTGGGCAGCGGCGGCAGTTCAGCCGTGGCGGCCACCGGTGACACCGGCGAGGTCGAACTCGGTGAGATGCCGAGCGATCCGGCTGAGGCGGCTGAGTGGTCGAAGAAGCGCGCCGAAGCGATGCAGGCGAAGGCCGAGGCCGACGCCAAGAAGGCGATGGCCGCGGCGGAAGATGCGACTGCCAAGGATCAAGACGCGGTTGAGGACGCCAAGGACGACGTGGCGCCCGAGAAGCCGGTGAAGGTGGAAGCAGCCAAGCCTGATCCGAAGCCCGAGCCTGTGGCGGCGAAGGATCCGGCGCCGGTGGTGAAGGACACGCCTCCTGCGCCGGTGAAGGATGACGCGGTCGCGGCTCCGAGCGGTGGGTACACGATGTTCGCCAAGCGGCGTGACGCGATCGAGAAGCTGTTCGAGAGCGATCCGACGGTGCTGGCGAAGAGCAGCGATCTGCAGAAGCTCTACGGCGACTACATCGAAGAGGCCTACGAGCTCGACAAGCGCATGTTCAAGGACAACTCGAAGAAGCCTGAGCGCGCGAAGCTCAACGCACGGCTGCGTGATGCTGAGCTGTACCAGAAGACCGGCAAGACCATCGATTCACTGGCCGGCAAGCTCGGAATCCGCTGACCCCGTTGCCCCCTCTCCCCTTCGGGGAGAGGGTTGGGGGGGTTGGGGTGAGGGGCCGTCACTTCACCGAGACTGACGACGCTCGGGCAGATACCCGTGCGATCGCAGCCAACCTTCAGACTCAACCCGCGGCTTGTCGCTCGGGCGCCACATCGACTCGACGACGAGCTCGCCCCACATGCTGGCGGTGGACCCGCGGCGGCGGTCGGTGTTCTCGAGCTGAATGGGCTGATTGCGTTCGTTCATGGCGATCTCCGTGTGGAACAGGTGGCTACGACCCTGATCCAACGCGCTTGAGCGCCTCCGTCAAAAAAACAGTCGGATCCTGAGGTGCCCATGAGCGACTGGCGCCCTTGCCTGCGGCCCTCCCTCACGCCTCGACGGGGGGCTTCTCGCTGGCCGCCCCAGACACCATGGCGCGCAGCTCGTCGATGACCCCCCTCAGATCGCCAGCCTGCTTGTTGAGTTCCTCCGACGCGCTCGCACTCTGCTCTGCGCCCGCGGCGTTGCTCTGGGTCAACTTGTCCATGAGGGCGACGGCGCGGTTCACGTTGGTGATGCCCTTGCCCTGCTCCACCGACGCGGACGAAATCTGCGCCACCAGGTCGTCGACCTTCCGGGCGTGGGCAACGATGTCCGCCAGCCGCTGCGACACCCGGGCGCTGATCGACACGCCCGCCGTGGTGCGGGTGATGGATTCTTCGATCTTGGCCGCCGTCTCCCGCGCGGCCTCGGCGCTGCGCTGGGCCAACGTGCGCACCTCGTCGGCCACCACCGCGAAGCCCTTGCCCGCTTCTCCCGCACGCGCCGCTTCGATGGCCGCGTTGAGCGCGAGAATGTTGGTCTGGAAGGCGATCTCATCGATGGTCTTGACGATCTTCGCGATGTTGTCGCTCGCGTCCTTGATGTTGTGCATCGCGTCGGTCATCTCGTGCATCTCGGAAGCTCCGGCGTCTGCCGCCTCCCGGGTCTGCGCGGCCACCCGCTTTGCGTTCGATGCGTGGTCCGAGTTGAGCTGGGTCACTCCGGCGATCTCCTCGAGCGCCGCGCTGGTCTCCTCGAGCGAGGCGGCCTGCTGACTGGCCCCGTTGGCAAATGATTGGCTGGCCGACGACACCTCGACCGAAGAGCTCTCGAGCTGATCAGACCCCTGATTGAGCCTTGCCATCGTCTGGTTGAGCTGCGCGTTGACGTTGCGTGCGAACAGCAACGCGCCCAGCAAGACCAACAGGCCCCCCGGCAGCACCCAGGCGGCCGACTTGAGCGTGCCCGCCATCAACGGGCCGTCGAGATCGCTGATCGGCACGGTCAAGATGTACGCACCGCGCCGCTCGCCCACCTTCCAGTTTTCCATCACGTACCCCAGCGCGTCTTTGCCGTTGCCGGTGCGGCTGGTCGCCGGGTCGCCGTGGCAGCCCATGCAGCTCTCGCTCATCACGACGGGCCGGGCATAGGCGATCAGCCCCGCGCCGCGGTCTTCGATGTAGACCTCCTTGACCGACGTGTCGTCGAGCTGGGTCAACACGCGGCGCTGCAGCTCGGTCCGCGGCTCGTTCTTCTTGTTGCGCGCGCCGTCACGGGAAATCTGGAACTCCATCGAGGTGCCCTCGGTGGCGCTCCGAATGGCTTTCCACGCGGCGACCACGGGCACGGTGCGGAAGAAGGTCGTCTCGTTCCAGTGGCTGGGGTCCACCTTCGCGAGTTCCTGGGTCATCTTGGGGTAGTCGAAGGCCCCATCACGCGCGAGCTCACCGACCGAGTTGGTCATGCTCTCGGCTTGCAACAGGACGCCGCGCATTCGGCTCTCGAGGTCTGCCGAGATCTGAGCGCTCATGGTGGCGCGCAACGCGAAGATGCAGAGCATCAACGTGACCAGGATTCCGATGGCCGAGATGGCCATGATGCGCCCTCCGAGAGACAGACTGATTTTGGGCATGGCGATCAGGTAACGCGCGTCTTCGCGGCGTTGCTCGCCGCAGAATTGACGAAGCGAATTTGAGGTCGAACGCGATCAGATGAGTACCACGCGACCCGCTGATGGAACGTGTTGAGGTCTTCCTGCAGCCCAGCGCGGTCACTGCCTGCGATGGTGAGCGCGGTGAGGGGCGGCCGCGGGTGGATTACGACTCAATGCGAAGTCCGCGAATGCCTCGTTCGTGATCCTCGATGGAGTTCCGTTCGATCCTTATGCAGAGGGAATTCGAGCCCTACACGCCGAGTCGCAAAGCGTAGTCCCGGGCGACTTCGAGGAAGCGCGAGCTGCCCAGGCCCAGCACGTACTGCCGCAAGGTGGCGCGCGTTGCGCCCACGTAGAAGAGACACCGCTTCTGCCGCTCCACCGTGCGCGGGTCGGCGGTCTTCAGGCTCTCGATTGAATCCTCCAACGCATCGAGGTCTTCCAGCCCGCACAAGATGACCACCGGGCTCTCGTGGCCCTTGCACGAGTAGATGGTGGTGACGCGAACGAAGTCGGTCTTCCCCACGGGGAACCCGGCCGGGTCGGCGCCCTGCGCGCCACCGAAGGCCACGCTCTTGAAGCCCGCGCGCGTCAGCACCTCGGCCCAGCGGTACGGCCGCACTGGGCAGACCACCAGGATGTCCTCGAGCGCCACCTGCTCCTTGAGATGGAGCATGCGCACGATGCGCACCAACTCACGGCCTTCGTGTTCGAGGTCGCGCGCCGCCAGCACCTTCGGAACGCTGCCGGACTGCTCGGTGAAGCCAACATGGTACAGCCCGGTCGTGCCCTCGGCCGGGCGTCGCAGCAGGCCGGCTTTGACGAGCTCGTTCTCTTTGAGGAACTCCCTGAGACCCGGCTGCGCGACGCCGTGAAGATGCTGAGGGTCGAGCACCACGTTGAAGGCGAGGTCGAGGATCTCGCGCGGTGAACGAAAGGCTTCCTTCATCACCCGCGTGCGCCCCGCGAAGTTGATGCTCTTGTCGAGCTGCTCGCGGAACTCCTCGAGCGGCTTCTGCGCGTAGATGTTCTGCGAGTCGTCCATGAAGAGGAAGAAACGCCGCCGCCGCTTGCCGTCGTGGCCCAACTGCTCGCGCGCCCGCAGGAAGAGAAACTGGAGCCGCTTGGGCCCCATGTCCTGCGCTTCGTCGACGAACACGGCGTCGAAGACCTCGTCGCGGTTGGCCGAGGAACTCAGCTCGTCGACGTGCGCGATGCGAACCCGTTGCAGCGCGACGTTCGGGTCGAGGCCCGCGCGGATCGCCGCCGACCGGAGGTGATGTGTCTCGAGCGAGTGCAGCGACTTGGTGAAGTACGAAACCAGCACCCGATGCCCCGGGTGTTCGAGCAACACGCGCAGGGCCCAGTTGGCGAGCACGAAGGTCTTGCCGCTCCCCGCAACGCCACGCACGAGGTAGTGCCCGTCACCGAAGTGGCGCTCCATGAGCGCGAGTTGTTCGTCGGTGAAGAGCGGGGCCACCGCCTTTGCGTTGGTGATGGCTGCCCCGAGCGTCGCAGCGGGCAAGGGCATCTCGGGGGCGCGGCGCAGCGTGACGTCGACTGACTCGAGCCGCCCTTCCACGAGGCGCACGCGATGAAACTGCTCGAGAAAGCGCGCAGGAATGACGGCTTCCGCTTCCGCACGCGAAGCGAGCACGACCAGGTGTTTGCGCGCGCGGCTGGCGGCCACGTTCAACATCGCGCACAGGTCGAGCGCCTGGAAGGGCCGGCCGCCTGCCACCGTGTCGATCAGCACGACGTCGAACTCCGAGCCTTGCTGCCGGTGGATGGTGGAGGCCACCAGGTCCTGCGTCGCTTCGTCTTCGCTGGCCAGAGCGTTGATCAGCTGCGCCTGCGCCCGATACGGCGTGGCCGCCAGCACCGAGGCGCCCTGCTCCAGCGCACTCGAACAGAGCGAGACCAGCAGCTCGGCCGAGAAGCGCCGCACGTAGCCCCGGCCAGTCTGAGGCCGGTCATGGCTCAGTTGCCGGGCAGAGCGGGTGCACTCGTCGAGCACCACCCACACCGCGCGCTCTTCTGGGAACCTGGCCAGCCCGCGCTCGGTCGACAACCGCCGGGGGCGCTCTCCGTTCTCGAGCTGGCCCTGGTACTGGAACTCGCTGACCACCTTCGCGATGGCGGGGTGCATGCGGTGCTGCGTGCGGAGCAGGAACACGTTCGAGCGCTCCACATCGCGCGACGCGTGACGCAACACCGAGAGCGGTGACTCGCGCAACCAGCGCTGCACGTGCGAGAGCGCTCCGTGGGGGGCGCGGGAGACGGGACCGAGTTGCCGTGGGTCGCCCGCGATCAACACGGACTTGGCCAGGGGCGCCAACAGCGCCGCCGACGCGCGGGAGATCATTCCTCCCTCGTCGAGGATCAGCTTGTGGAAGTGCGGGCCTTCGGTGAGCTCCTGCACCAGGCGCAACGCGCGATGCACGGTGAGCGCGATGACGGTGGCGTGGCCCGATTCGATGGCCTGCAAGGTGGCGTCTTCGAGGCGCTCTGCTGCTTTCAGCTCGGCGCGTTTCTGAGCGATCTCTGTCGCCGGTGCGGCGCGCGCTTCGAGGCGGGTGAGTTCTTGCTGCAGTGCCTCTCGATGCTGGGTGCGTTCCGCGGCGTCGGGGTCGTGCAGCACCGGGGGAAAGTCGCGCGCGAGGCGCAGCCGGGCGCCCACACCACCGCGGAAGACGCGCGATCGCCCCTCGGCATCGAGCAGCGCACCCCGCCCTTCGAGCACTCCGCACAGCCGATGCGTCAGCTCGTCGACCGCGCCGTTGGTGGGCGTGACCACGAGCATCCGCTGATCAGGAGCGGCCTGCACCGCGTCGGCAATCCGTCCGGCCAGCGCCTGCGTCTTGCCGGTACCCGGCGGGCCCCACACCAGACCCCATGCACTGGCCCACGGTCCTTCGAGGTCGCGCGCGGCCGGGCCGGTGGACAGTTCAGGCGCTCCATCGTGTACCCAACGCACCGCCTGATCGAGCCGCACGCTCGTGGTGCCCTTCGTCGCCGAGGAGATCGCCTGCGAGAAGTCGAAGGGTTTGAAGAACCACTCGGTGGCGCGCGCGAGTTCGTCGGAGGTCGGGATGGTGCCGGAGACCTTGAGAAAGAGATCGCCCGTGGTCGGGTCGACGTGAACCACCTCGCCCGACCAGACGGCTTCGCTGTTGTCGAAGGCCGAGAAGAAGCCGCCCGCCCAGTCCTGCTCCGCTGCGGGCACGGTCTGCAGGGCCACCAGCGCGCCCTCGAAACGCAGCGCCGCCACCGCCTGGATCGCGATCGAGCGATATTGCGCCTGCTCTGCTTCGAGCGCGGCCAGCAGTTCTTCCGGCAACATCAGGCGCTCATAGCCCAACGGTCCCTCAGCACCGTCAGTCCGTACGCAGGACGGAGCGAACCACGATGGCTTCCTTCACGTGAATGACGCGCTTCTCTCCCGCGCATCGCCACGTGTCCGGGATCGTCTTCACCTTCCAACCCGTCGGGCCCATGACCTCAGTCAGCCACTTCGGGCGCGTCTCGACGGTGAGGTTGTCGCAGCCCATCGACCAACGGTGCACGTCGTTCGGATCGATCTTCACCACCGCGTGGATGATCGTCCCGTCGTCACCGGGATAGATGTGAAACGCGGCGTCCTCCGGCTGCGTCGGGCAGATGGCGTAGTCGCAGAGATACGCGACGCGCTCCTTCGCACTGGCGAGCGTGGTCGAGCGAGTCCCTGCTTCAGCACCCGACTTCGTACAAGCGCTGAGCAGAAGAAGGAGCACCCACAAGTGACCCCCGGTGGTCACTGCTTCACTTCATTGCAGCTCAGCCCGTTCGCCGGAGCGCAGTTGCTCCCGATGAAACATCCGCCGCCGCCTTGAAAGTCGACGCAGCGAATGGAACGGCAGTCGTTGTCGACCACGCACGATCTCCGGCTGACGCTGCACTCGCCCGCACTGCAGGTCTCTTGCGCGCAGTCGTCGTCGACCTGGCAGGTGCAGAAGCCATTCTCGTCACCTTCATCCACCGCGCACTTGCCCGCGCAGAAACCGCTGGTCTGCCCCGCCTGCTTGGCGCAGGTGCCACCGCGCCGGCAATCGGTGTCGCTCATGCAGGGCAGACCCGCGTTGACCGGACACGAAGGGTTGCTGCGCGTGCAGGCCCACTGGCTGACCACCACGATCACGTCCTGGCAGGCGTACCCGCGCGGGCATGACTGCCCCGAAGAACAATCGGCGCCGCAGAAAGAGTTACCGGGATTGCGCGTGTCGATGAGGCAGTAGTTCGGGCCCGTGCCGCAGATGCTGACGCCGCCCCCGAAGCTGCAGTTGTCGCAATACGGGCGCAGCCGCGTGTCGTAGTCGTCGTAACAACGCGCGCGAGGAGACCCGGCATCGGGCAACACGCCGCAGCTCTCACCGAAACGGCAGAACGTCGCGTCAGCGCAGAACTCGGGGTCGCATACACCGATCTGGCAGCGCGCGAGCTCTTCCGGCGTCGTCCCCGTGCAGCTGCAGGCGACGTCGGCACACCGGCAGCTGGTGCCATTGCAGTCGCCATTCGTGCGGCACCCCATCACGCAGGTCGAACGCGTGAGATCGCACACTTCACCCAGCAGACACTGCAGATCCGATGCGCAGCGGCCCCGCGGCAGACACTGACCGCTCGAGGTGTCGCAGAACGTCGACGTGTCGAGACAGTCCTGGTTGTTCTCGCACCCCGAACGGTCTTGGCAGAAGCCGGCGATGTTGCAGAACTGCGCCCCGGGACACGCGCCGTCCGTGCGGCAGTAACAAACCCCCGTCTGCGTCTCGCAGCGGAACGCCGAGCTGGGCGACCCGCAGTCCTTGTCTTCCTGACAGCCCTGTCCAGCCAGCCGCGTGTCGCGGCACCCCACCAACGCCACCAAGGAAGCGCCCAGCACCAGCGGCGCGAAGAATCGAAGCGTCATGGAATGAAGGAGTCGCTCAAGGCAATCGTGTAGCTCGACCAACTGACGCCAGAGAGCGTGTCGTACGTCCACTGGTTGTACGCAAACTTCGGCGCACGGCTCGAGAAGATGACCACGAAGAGCGGGTTGCCTGCCTCCTCACGGTTCAGCTTGTCGACGGCGATCTGCGGCACCACCACCTGCGTCTCCGTACCGGGCAGCACCATGCTCCACACCACCACGTTCGAAAAACCCGTCGGCCGGAGAATCTGAACGTTGTGCACGTTCGGAACGGCCCCGGGCGCCGTCGTCCACGAAATGGTTCCAGTGAAGGAGAGCGACGGCTGAACGATGTTCGGCGCCGGGAGCATCGGACCGATGGTGACACCCTGCGTGAGATCACCCGGCTGTCGGCGGAAGTAATAGCTGACCGGGTACTGACCCGAGCCCGCTGACTCGTTGAGGAAGATGAAGTTGGTCCCATCGAGGCGCGGGAAGCTGGGGAAGGTCAGGTTCGCGCTCGCGGAGGAAACAGTCGTCCTCAACGAGGTGCCCGAGTTCCAGTTGTTGGGGTTGGGCACGAAGCCTTCCGCGCCCAGCTCGAGCCACGAGTAGAGGCTGTTGAAGCCGGGCTCCGGGCCCAGCGGCCCCTGGAACGTCAGCGGAGAATCGATGGTGACCGGCACCGCCACGTCGAGCTGGATGTCGATGATGATGTCTTTGCCGGTGGCCGGATTGTCTGGCGAAGTCGTGATGCCGCGCTTGATTCCCATGGCGATCGGCGTGAACGACTGATTGCTCGCATTGGCGATGCCCAGCACCGCGTAGACCGCGCGCAGACCCGCGCCGGTGTAGACGAGGTAGTCCGCTCCGTCGGTGATGATGCGCCACTTTTCGCGCGACTTGTCCTGAAGCTGATTGACGAACGGCGGGCCGGAATAGAGCGACGTCTGCGCGACGAACACCCGCGCCTCGAGGGTCTCTCCACTCACCAACTGCCGCGGTGACTTGAAGCCCGTGACCCGCCCGGCGATCGTCGAAGGAGGGACACCGGGAGGCGGCATGCCCGAACTCGGCTCACCACCACCGGTCCGCGCGATGAAGACGGTGAGGTTCTCGGCATTCACGCCCGTCACCGTCGACGACTCGTAGAAGTCCTTCATCACGGTGATGGTCTCGGCCTTCACCAGCGAAGGATCGGAGAAGGTGATCTGCCCGCGTTGATCAGTCGTGCCCTGGAAAGGCGTCGTGGGGTCGAGGCCGAGCAGCACCGTCGCGCCCGGTACCGGAGTGCCGTACGCGCCCTGCGTCGAGTCGAGCACGGTGATGTTGAGCGTGCCGACCAACGGGCCGCCGGAGAGACCACCCGAGATGCTGCGCGGGTCGAAGTACGAGAAGCCGCCGGGCAAGGTGTCGTTCTCGGTGAGCCGCTCGATGCGCACGTCCACCACGCCGACCGAGCCCTTGGGCGTGCGGCAGGTGATGGTGTGGCTGTCGACGAACTTGAGGTCCTTCGCGTTGTTCGGGCCGAACTTCACGATGGTCGAATCGCCGAAGCCCGAGCCGAGCACGGTCACCAGCGTGTTGCCCGCGATGGCGCCCCGCTCCGGCTGCACGCGGCCGATGGAGAGCGGCTCGAAGAAGGTGAAGCCGCCTGCCAGCACGGTCTCGTTCTCCACGTCGGCGGTCTCGCGAATCCACACGTCGCTGGGTGCGCCGCCACTGCCCGTGGGCGTGGTGAGCTGCAGGGCGTTCTCATTGGTCACCGTGACCGCAGTCGCGGCGAAGGTGCCGACGTTCAAGTCGACGCCTGCGGGAATCGCCGAGCCGGCGAGCGCCACCACGGTGCCACCCGCGGCAGGCCCACTGTTCGGCGTGGCCGAGGTCAGCGAGATGCGCCACGTCGCAGCCGAAGCCAGCGTGAGGGTGGAAGCACCCGTGGCGACCACGTCGGATACGCGCGGCGCTGCACCCCGCACCGGAACCGTGAGTTCGGCCGTCGAGAAAGTGCGTGCACCGACGATCGCCGCCACCCCACCGATGGTCACCGTGAGCGCGCCTTGATCGAGCGCCTGGCCGGTGAGCTGAACCGTGTCACCGGCGCGGATGAGCCGCGGCGAGAGACCCAGCACCGCGAAGGGCCCTGCGGGATCGAAGTAGGTGAACGCCTTGCGTGAAGTCCACGTGCCGGCAGGCGCCGTGATGGTCACGTCGACCGCGCCTGCAGCAGCGGCCGGCGTCACCGCGGTCACCTGCGTGGGCGAGACCACCGTCACGCTGGTTCCGTCAGCGGCTCCGAAACGCACCGCGGTCGCACCCGCGAAACCCGTACCGGTGAGCGTCACCACGGTGCCGCCCGCGATCGCGCCGGTCACCGGAGAGATCCCCGTGATGCGCACCTCGGGCAGATACGTGTAGCCACGCCGCTGCGTCGACACGCCGTTCTTGTTGTAGACGACGAGATCCACCACATCGGCGATCAACCCGCGCGGTGCCACGGCCTTGAGCTGCGTCGCAGAGACGAAGGTGATCAGCGGGCTCGACAACGTGCCGAACAACACCTGCGTGTCGGCGGTGAAGCCCTGCCCCGTGATGGTCACTTCAGTGCCACCGGCCAACGGGCCCGTGCGCGGCGTGAAAGACGTGACCACCAGCTCATCGAAGTACGTGAAGCAGTTGTTGCAGACGAAGTTCCCGTTCGGGTTCCGCATCGAGACCGAAGCCGGCCCGGAGACTCCCGGCGGCGTGCGCAGCTCGATGGTCTCGTCGTCGATGATCTGGAAGTCCTGCACCTGGTTGCCACCGATGCGCAGCGTGGTGACGCCCTTGGCCTGCGAGCCCGTGCCCGCGAAGTCACGCAGGAAGCCCGAACCTTCGATCAACACCGAGGTGCCGCCAGCCGAAGCGCCCCGCGGCGGCAGCACGCGCGTCACCTTGAGCTCGGGCGGCAGACCCGCGTCTTCTTCACCTGCGTCGGGTTCTTCGAAGCCCGCGTCGAAGCCGGCATCTTCTTCGACCGATGCATCCGGCTCACCCGCGTCGGGTCTCGCCTTCGGATCGCAGTTGCAGGCCGCGAACACGAACGCCGCAACGAAGAGCAACGAGAATTGGGTTCTCATGGGAACTCCAGTGACAGCGTGAACGAATTGGCAATCCGTTCTGTGTCGCCGACGACGCGCACCAGAACCTGGTTGGACAACAGCCCCACAGCGGGCACGGTGATGGACGGCATCAAGTCAGCCGAGCAGCCGATGAGGCTGGTGCCGTCTGCCTGGAAGAGACACACGCGCAACAGGCCGCTGCCCGCCGTGTAGTTGATCAACTGCGCGCGAACGCCCTTGCCTGCCGGCACCGTCGAGCGGAACCAGTCTTGATCCTGCGGGCAGATGCGGCCGTCGGCGCTCGTGCTGGTGTTCAACAGGGTCGGCTGCGTGGCGGAGTCATTCGGCTCGAGCACGTCGTCATCGCAGGGCGTGCCGCGCGACTTGAGGAAGGTGACGTCGTACGGCTGGAAGGGATCGATGGTGTTGATCACCACGAAGTAGGTCGCGGGTACGGGCGCCACGTAGCTCACCAACAGACGCCCACCTGCGAGCGTGCGGCCGGTGGCGTCTTTGACCACGGTGGTGAAGTTGTTCTCGGCGAACGGATCAGCGTCGACGTTCACGCCGAGCAGATCTCCGCGGGACAACGCGATGGAGAACCAGTCGGTGTCTGCCGCGCAGAGCGTGAGGTTGCGGTACGGCCCGGGCGCGACCCCGAAAGCGCGGGTGTCGTCGTTGTTGGGCTCGTAGCGATCAGGCTGGCAATCGCGAGCGATGCAGCGGCCGCTCGCCACGTCACAACGTTGGTTCGCTGCGCAGTTGTCGTCGCTGGTGCAGGCGGGCGCCTTGGGGAGACAGGCTCCGGTTTGCACCAGGCAGACGAGCGGCACCGAGCAGTCGCGGTCGGTGTAGCAACGCGTGCCCGCGGAGCAGTTGCCGGCGGAGTCACAGGTGAGCCCGGGACCACACTCGGCGTCGAGCGCGCACTGCACGCACTTCTCGGCGATGCAGCGTTGGCCCGCGGCGCAGACGTCGACCTGCGTTTCGGCGGTGCACTTCGGTTGGCACTGGCGCGAGCCGGTGTTGCAGATTTCTCCGGCGGAGCAGTCTTCGTTGATCGAGCAGCCGAGATCTTCTTCACAGGTCAGGGTGATGCGGTTGCAGCGTTCTCCCTGCGGGCATTCGCTGCTGAGGCCGCCCACGCAGAGCGAGACCTCGGAGCGCGCCTGACAGAGGCCCTGCTTGCACCAGGAGCCCGCCTGGCAGTCGTCGTTGACCGCGCACTGCGTTCCCCAGCCGGCTCGCAGAGCGCAGAGGCGGGATTCGGTGTTGCACTCTTCTTTGACGCTGCACTGGCCTGAGGTGCTGCAGGTCGAGCAGAACTGATCAGAGGTGCAGACGAGGCCTGCGTCGCACTCGGAGCGCGTGGTGCATTGGGGGACGACGCTCGCGTCGGGTTCGGGCTTGGGTGTGGGGCAAGCCGTCAGGGCGAATGCCAGCAGGAAAATCTGCCCCCCTCTCCCCGCGGGGGAGAGGGTCGGGGAGAGGGCAGTCGGCATTTTCCCGTTCACGTTCACGGGAGCACCGTCACGTCACCGCTCGGCCAGGTCACGTCGGCCACTTCCCAGACGTTGCCGCGGCGCTGGAGCGTCCTGCTCGCTTCCGCCTTGAGCACGCCGAACAAGTACACCCTCACCGTCGCCCGGCTGGCGGGCGTCGGGTGGAGCAGATCGTTCTCGAACATCACGGCGATTCGATAGGTGCCGTCGACCGGGTTCACGTAGCCG
>JANODF010000246.1:0-5439 GCA_031412555.1 Archangium sp.
CCCTCGGCGCGCACGAACTCGACCGGCGAGATGAGCCCGACCGCGCCGCTGACCGTGAGCGCAATGGCCCTGCGCGACCTATGTGCTGACGGCTTGGGCGAAGAACCGTGCGCGAGCCACCGGCTGGTCCTCTGGATCTCGGTGATGTCGGTGGAATCGGATCACCTGAACGTCGGTGGCGACATCAACCACCAACGGGTGTACGTGACAGCTACGCCGTTGACGGAGTGGGTGGCCACGCGAAAGTCCGTGTCGTAGGTCCACTGCGTGGTGGCTGCCGCGAGGCCGAGCGCCTTCTCCTCTTTCAACAGGAAGCCGTCGTACTGCCATTCAAGCCGTTGGGGCCAGCGACGCCACCTGACCTGTCGTCACTGCACGAGTGGCACCGCGCGCGCGATGGCTGCATCACCCGCGAGACCTTCAGGAAGAACACCATCGCCACGCGGGAATCCATCGAGTTCCTGCTTCGCGCCGGCACGGGCTTGTCTGTCATCGGCGGCTCGTGCGCGCACATCCTCGACCACCGCGAGGCCCTCTGGCGCTTCGTCTCGCAAGAAGGCGTCGAGCCGACCAACAACCACGCCGAGCAGGAACTCCGTGCCTTCGTTCTCTGGCGCAAGACGACGCGGGGCAGTCACAGCGAGCGCGGCGAGCGGTTCGCCGCAAATCTCAAGTCTGTCATCCACACCTGCCGCAAGCAGAAGCGCCATGTCTTGAGTTACCTCACCACCGCCATTCAGGCGGCGCTCAACAGCCGCTCAGCCCCTTCGCTGCTCCCCGCCCCGCGAACGCGTACGGTCGATTGACCTCAGCGGCGAGCTATTGACATAGGTAGTATCAATTAAGCCACCCTCAATCGGCACTCGGATAGTAGGTAAAAGACAATCCAAGTCCCATTTCCGCCACAAGCAAAACTGTGTGGTTATCCAAAACAACGCCACAAGTCGAATCAACACCAAACACGCCGATGTCAACCTGCGCCGTTTCAGACGGAAGTTGCTGAATCACATGTCGGTATCTATTGAGAGCCATAGCCAACTCCCGAACAGCGTCCTGAGGAACCACATCCCCAAAGAGCAGCTTATTAAAGCCACATTGCTGTGGGCGACTCGGCAACTCACCCCTGCGCCAAACTGAATCGAACTCGATGTCTGTGTTTTCATGAAGCAGTCGATCCAAGTCAAAATCCCCCAGCACACGCAACACGGCATCGACGGTGACATCTGCACTCATGTGAAATCCACTCCGGGCCGACCGAAAATCTCTGGCATCCAATCCTTCAGCAACTTCGATGGATCCAGCATCAGCATCGGGAAAGGGACGACAAAATCCAAGAAATCATCGCCACCGAGGCCATCGCCACCAGCCGGCGAATCGTGTTTGCCTGTGGTGGCTGCCGCGAGGCCGAGCGCCTTCTCCTCTTTCAACAGGAAGCCGTCGTACTGCCATTCAAGCCGTTGGGGCCCACGGGCCAGCGACGCCACCTGACCTGTCGTCACTGTGTAGGTGAGATCATTGATCCACCAAGGGGTCGTCACCCGCGTCACGCGGCCTGAAGGCTCGCGCGTCACCACCGTCTCGGTCGCATCAGAATGACCAGTGCGGGTGATGAGGCCATCGAGGTCGAAGGTGGTCGTCTCATCCGAGACACCGGCCAGCGCAGGCGGAGAATACGTGGTTGCCTGATTCGCTTTGTCGTACAGAAAGCCGTGGGTCCCCGCGTCGGGCGGTCTAACGCCAGTGAGGTTGCCGACCGCGTCCGTCCGGAGAAGCACCTCCTTCGCATCCGCCCGCGTCACCTGCAGGGGGCGCCCCGTCTTGTCGAGCGACGGCCTCGTCACCTCGTTGAGTGCATTGCGCGCCGAGTCGACGAAGCCGTTCGAGTCGTAGGTGAAGCTCGAGCTGCGGGTGCCCTGCGTGACCGAAGTCAGCCTCCCGCGCGCATCCCATGCGTAGGAGATGGGCAGAACACCTGGCTCCGTTACCGTCAGCGGCCGCAGTTTCGAGTCGAGGGTCGCACTGGCCACCCGCCCCTCAGGGGAGGTCAGCACGTACGTCCTACCGGCCGCGTCGTAGCGACTGCGCCAGAGACGCCCGTTGACGCGTGTCTCCTCGACTTCTTGCGTCACCGCGAGGAAGTCGCCGGGCGTGTTGCTCGAGGTGCGCACCGACGTCGTGGTCGCCTCGAGCCCCAGCGGCGTTCGCACGGTGACTCGTCCCGGCACATCCACGGCACGGCCAAAGCGGCTTCCGGCTCCCCCCTGCATCTCGATCTCGACCTGAGTTCCATCAGCCTCGGAATGGCGCTGCAGCCCCACTCCATACGCCCGCGTCACCTGGGTGCCGTCAGGCCTCGAGGTCGTCAGCGCAATTCGCCCACCGCCCGATTCGCGGAGGTATTGAGTCAGCCGCCCCTCCGGTGAAGTGAAGGCCACCCCGCCAAACACGAAACTGAAGTCCTTCTTCGCCCCTCGTGCGTTGGTGTGAGTCGCGAGGTTGCCCGAATCGTCCCAGGTAAAGGCCGTCGCGTTGCCGTTGGCGTCCTTCCACTCAGAGAGGAGCCCCGTGGGGAAGTACGCCGCCTCGACGCTGCGGCCCATGGCATCGGTCGCTCGCTCCACGAGACCGGTGGCCGCGTTGAGCTGCAGCTCGGTGCGTTGACCATCCTGCGCCACCAGCGCTTGCACCGACCCGTCAACTCGGCGCTCCACCCGGGTGACGTCGCCATCGACGTCAGTGACGGAGACAAGCCCTTCCGGCCCCCACGCAAACTGCCACAGCAATAAGCCGGTGCGTGCAGACACAGTTCGCAGGTGACGGCCTCGCGCATCAAATGCATACACTTCTTCGCCATTACGACTGGGCACCAGACGATTAGCATTGCGCGGCAGCGCGACGGAATGGAGCGTCGCCGTGGGCCCGCGGTGCATCACCAACAAGCTGCCATCTCGGCGGCCGATGAAATCACCCACGCCATTGAGTTGCGTCAGCGCCGCGGCGCCGTCGGGCGGCTGATACCCACTTGACGCTGCGCGCACACCGCCCAGGAAGAGACCGAAGGCTCCGTCGGCAGACACCGCGCGCACGCCCGGGCCGCGCACGCCGCAGCCAGTACCACCAGGCTCCCCGATGTAGAGCGTGCCGTCGTTGGCCACCGCCAAGCCGGTCATTCCCGAGAAGCAGGTCTTTCGCGCTTCGGGCTCGTCGGGGTCGACACTGGTGCCTGCACCCGCGAGCAGTCTCACACGCCCGTCTGCCTCGATGCTGCGCACCACGTAGTCACTGCGGCCATCGCCCGAGTCGTAGCCAGCGACGTAGAGCGTGCCGTCGACACCTTGTGCCAGCCAATGAGGCCCGCTTCGGAAGACGATGCCTTTCGGTGATTCGGATTCCCACGGTGGCCGACTCTCGCGGCTTCCACCTGCCACGGTCGTCAGCACGCCGTTCTCCACCCGGCGCAACGTCATGCCTGAGGTGTCCTGCGCCATGAAATACAGGTGCCCGTCGTGGCCGAAGAGGATGTCTGTCAGCCCATCGAGCTTCGCGTCGGTGGCGATGGTGCCGTCGGGCGAGATGCCCCGCTGACCATTGCCCACCACGGTGGAGAGGACGCCCGTCACGGCATCGACGCGCCGAATGCGGTAATTCTCGATGTCGCCGATGTATAGATTTCCGCTCGGGTCAGTCTCCAGCACGCGCGCGTAGTTGAACCGTCCCTGCGTGGCGGGGAGACCGTCTCCCGCAAACCCGAAGTTGATGTCGCCGGCGACCGTGCTGACGCCGCCATCGGGCTTCAGCAACCGCACGCGCGCTTCCTTCTCCAGAAAGAAGACGCCTTGCGGTCCCTCTGCGAACACCGCCGTGGTGCTGCCGAAATTGACTGTCGTGACGCCCGCATCTTCGGAGAAGTCGCTGCCTCCACCGCCGAAGTAGCGCACCATCGCGCCGCTCTCCGCCGAAGAGACCTGCCCGCCGTTGCCCAGATGCAAGGTGCCGTCCTCCGAGTAGCCGTGGAGGATGTCGAGCGAGAGGTTGCCGAGGTTTTCGCGCGGCACCCAGTCGCCCAATGAGTGGCTGCTGTGCTTGAGGTAGAACGCCGCCTCGCGCGTCGAGGAGAGCTGCACCGCGCCGGGTGCGGGCCAGACGCCGAAGGTAGGTTGGGTGTAGTCGACGATGCCTGAAGCTCCGCCGCTGCTGGTTCCCATCACAGCCACACCCGCAAAGCCGTAGGCCGTCGTGGCGGTGGCAGCCACCGGGCCCTTCACGACGCGGCCAAATGCATCCTTCCCATCCCAGACAAGCTGCGTCGCATCCCCCATGCCCGCGTCCGGGTGTTCCACCTCATACTTCCGGCCCGCCACCTCGAGTCTGAAATAGGTGGCCACCACGCCTTCGGGCTCGCCGCCGTCGGCCAGCAGCCCCAGCTTCATGTCGACGGCCGCCTTGCGCACGTTGAAGCGGTTGCTGTGCCAGGCAAGGTTGAGGCCGGTGCCAGCCACCGGGATGTATTCACTCAACGTCCGATTCTGCACGCGGATGATGCTGCCCTTCTGGCAGGTGGGGCATGTCTCCTGCCCCGAAGAAAAAGTCTCGCCTGCTCCCGCGCAGCTTCCGATGCAGCGCCAGCAGGAGTTGGTGTCCATCGCGCTGAAGTGTGTCGTCAGGCTTCGCACCACTTGTGTGCCGGGCGCGTACTGCCCAGCGAGCGCCGCGGCTTCACCGGGAAGGAGAGGGAAGTCGGCATCAGCGTTTCCGTCACCCGTGTAGTCGACGCCGCCGCTCGCGGTGATTTGAATGACGGCAGCATTGGGCCCTGACTCCCAGCGGCCCGTAACCTCATCGTAGACGCCAAGCGGAATCGCGGAGCCCACGGCGTAACGAAGGAAGTTGTCCGCGTAGATGGCCACCGGGCTCGCAAAGCCGACGCCTCGCGCGCCTGCAGCCAGCGCCTCATCCGCCGAGATGTCCGCCGCGAAGGTGTAAGCGGTGGCGCCGGGGAGTGAGGCCGGCATCGCCTCGGGGCCGGTGCCGCCGACGGTCGCTTCGGTCGCGCGGAGCGTGAGTGTGGCAGCGGGCTGAGTGCCGCCATCAACCAGGTTGAGCCACGCCGAGGTACCGGGCGGGATGAACACCGACGTCGTCCGCCGGCCGTCTTCATCCTCCTGCGGTGTCGCGCTGTGCATTCCGCCGGTCACCGTGTCGATGGCCGTCGCCTTGCCGTCACGACGCAGCACCACGGTGTCTGGCAAATAGGTGAAGTCGCGCGGCTTGGCAGTGGTGAGTCTTTGAATCGTGAGGAAGGAGGCGGCACGAAGCTCGAGCGTGTGCCGCCCAGCAGCAACGCCGAGGGCGAAGAGCCCATCCGCTTGCGACGTGGCGCTGCCCCACTCAGGGTGGCCCAGCACTGAAACCCGCATTCCGGGAACCCCAACGCCGTCT
>JANODF010000247.1:0-5516 GCA_031412555.1 Archangium sp.
CTGATTCCCTTCGAGAACGCCGTGGTCACCGTGAAGGTGAAGGGCGAGGTGCTCACCAAGCTCAAGACGCACCCCGAAGCGTTCGTGGTGGCCCCTTCGAAGATCGACCCCGACAAGGAGTACGTGCTCGCCACCACCGAATACATCTACTTCGGCGGCGACGGCCTGGGCCTCGACGTGGTCGCGCCCGAGCTCGAGATGACCGGTCAGGTCTGGCAGACGCCGGTCATCGCGTGGCTCTCCAAGCAGAAGTCGGACGAGAAGAAGCCGCTCGAGAAGCTGCTCAAGTAGGAGCCGTTACCCGCCTCGAAAATACTTCGAAAAGGCGTGTCGGAAAGTGCAGGGCTCGTTCGCTCTGAGTGTGAAGGCCAACAAACCCCGCCTTCCACGAGGACGCTCATGGTGCTCGCCAACAACATCGCCGCGTGGATTCCCAGCACCTGGGGTCTCGAGGGTGAGGGCATCAACGGGTTCTTCTGGGAAAAGCGCAGCTGGAAGCTGACCTCCATCAACGGCGGCTACTCCCTCACGAGCCTCGTCGTCGCGTCACTCGTCATCACCCACCTGCGCTGAACTCCCCGAAAGGAAATCGATATGAGCAAATTTCTCCTCGTCTACCGCACCCCCGCAGCGTCCGAGGGCTACCAGCCCTCCCCCGAAGAGATGCAGGCGATGCTTGCGCAGTGGCAGCAGTGGAAGACCGCCTTTCCAGCGCAGATCGTCGACATGGGTGATGGGCTCATGCCCACCGGACGCACCATCAAGGGTCAGCTGGTGACCGATGGACCCACCATCGAGTCGAAGGAGATGGTCTCCGGCTACTCCATCGTGGAGGCCCCCGACTACGACGCGGCGCTCATCGTCGCGAAGGCGTGCCCGATTCTCTACGCACCCGGAGCCAGCCTCGAAGTGCGCCAACTCTCGGGCTACTGATGTCAGACGAGGCGATCGGCATCGTGCTGCGTCACGAGTACGGTCGCCTCGTCGCTACCCTGCTGCGAGAGTTCGGCGCCCACCGCCTCGCCACGGTGGAAGATGGAGTCTCGCTGGCCATGTTGGAGGCCACCACAGGCTGGCGCTCGCGTGGTGTTCCCCCGAATGCGCGTGCCTGGCTTCATCGCGCCGCACGCCATCGCATCATCGATGAGCTTCGAAAGTCGGCGCGCAACGAGCCGCTCGAGGCGCTCGAAGAGCCGGCGTCCGATGGCGTGGTCGATGCGGTGCTCTCCGATGACGTGCATGACGACGAGCTGCGTGCGCTCTTCGCCTGCGCCGAGCCCTCGATTCCACTGGCGTCGCAGATCGTCTTTGCGCTGCGCACGCTGTCCGGCTTCTCCACCCGAGAGGTCGCAGCGCGCCTGGTGACCTCCGAGGAGAACGTTCAGAAGCGAGCGGAGCGTGCACGGGAGGCGATGCGTCTGGTCGATCTCGACAAGGAGCCGACCGCGGCCGAAATGCCAGCGCGCGCCGAGTCGGTGCTGCGCATGATCTACGTGCTCTTCACCGAGGGCTATTTCGCATCGAGCGGTGAGACCGTGCTGCGACTCGAACTGTGCGAGGAGGCGATTCGTCTCGCGAGGTTGGTCGCGCAGCACCCGCGCTACACCTCGCCTCATGCCTGGGCGTTGGTCGCGCTGATGCATCTTCATCACGCACGCCGCGACGCGCGCACCGATGCCGAGGGCCATCCCGTCTTGCTGGAGGATCAAGATCGCACGCTCTACAGACGCGATGAGCTCGCCCTGGCGTTCGAGGCCTTCCAGCGTGCGTCCCACGACAAGGTGCCGTCGAAGTTTGGGCTCGAAGCAGCGATCGCCGCCGAGCACGCCTTCGCGCCTTCGTTCGCCGAGACGCGGTGGGCGCTCATCGCGCAGCACTACGAGCAGCTCGCGCAGATCGACCCCTCACCACTTCACGTGCTGCACGGCGCGATCGCCCTCTCGTACGCCGTGAGCCCTGAGGCCGCGTTGACACGCCTGGAGACGATGCGGCCTCCCACCTGGCTCGCCGCTTCGCATCTCTGGCTCGCGACGTACGCCGACTTGCATCGACGCCTGGGCCATCGTGAGGAAGCGACTGCCTTCTACGAGAAGGCCATCGCCCTCGCCCCGCCCTTTGAGCGCGCCGTGCTCGAGCGGCGTCTTCGTGCCGAGCTCATGGCGCAGCCGAGCAGGGACTGAGTTCGGGTTGCGATGAAATGATGCTCATCATATGTTGATCATCATGCGTTACCCTGAAGGCCACAAAGAAGCCGTGCGCGACCGCATCGTCAGCGCCGCTTCTGAGGCGCTCCGGCGCCATGGAGTCGCCGGGGTCAGCATTCCCGCGCTGATGAAGCAGGCCGGGCTCACCCACGGCGGTTTCTACGCTCACTTCGCGGGCCGTGACGAGCTGGTGGCCGAGGCCGTGCGCGCCGCGGGCCAGGCGACCGCGAAGGACGTCCTGGGTGACGAGTTCTCACTGGAAGAGTCGATGGGCCGCTACCTGTCCGGAGCCCACCTGGATCATCCTGAGCAGGGCTGTGTGCTGGCGGCACTCGGCCCCGATGGTCCCCGGCAGGCAGCCCCGGTGCGTCGGGCCTTCGCGGAGGTCGCCCGCGGGTTCCTCGCGATCATCGAGCGCAAGGTGAACCCCCGAAGCAAGACGAAGCAACTCAGCGACGACGCACTCGTACGGGCGGCCACGATGATCGGCGCTGTCGTGCTCGGCCGGCTGCTCGATGAAGAGACGGCCGGGCGGCTTCTCGCAGCGGCACGCCGAAGCACCACGCACTGACCTCACCCGAAGCCAACGCCTTTTCGCCGTGCCCAGAGGTATGATGCCCATCATTCAATCAAACCACCCGACCGTCGCCTCGGCACGGCCGCGCAAGGCCCCTGAGCCGCTCACCGCCGAGCTGATCAAGGCCATCGCGCTCGAAGCGGGGGCCGACGACGCGGCGGTGGTCTCGCTCGAGCACCCCGACCTCGCTGAGGAGCGCGGCCCCGTACTCGCGGCATTGCCCGGCGCACGTTCGCTCATTTCGCTGGTCCTCAAGACGCACCCGCCGAACATCCAGAGCCCGCGCCGCAGCGTGGCCAACCTCGAGTTCCACCGCATCGGCCACGAAGTCGACGAGGTGGCCGGCCGGGTCTCGCTCGCCCTCGCTGCGAAGGGTCACCGCACCATCAACCCCGCCATGGCCTTCCCCATGGAGATGGACGACTTCCCCGGCCGCACCTGGGTGGTCTCGCACAAACGCGTGGCGGTGGCCGCGCAGCTGGGGCGCATGGGCCTGCACCGCAGCGTGATTCACCCGCGCTTCGGATCCTTCGTGTTGCTGGGAACGGTGATCACCACGGCGACCTTCGAAGGGGCCGTCGCGCCGCTCACCTACAACCCCTGTTTCGACTGCAAGCTGTGCGTGGCCGCGTGCCCGGTGGGCGCCATCGAGCCGGGCGGCGCCTTCCACTTCTCGGCTTGTTACGACCACAACTACCGCGAGTTCATGACGGGCTTCACCGACTTCGTGGAAGAGGTGGTGGAGAGCAAGAGCCGCGATGACTTCCGAGATCGCGTTCCCCTCAACGAGGCGGTCTCGACATGGCAGGGCCTCTCGTACAAGCCCAGCTACAAGGCGGCGTATTGCATCGCGGTCTGCCCCGCGGGCGACGACGTGCTGGGCACTTTTCTCGAGCGCCGCCCCGAGTACCTGCGCGAGGTGCTCGACCCCCTGACGAAGGCCACCGAGACCGTCTACGTCGTCGCAGGCTCAGACGCCGAGGCGCACGTGAAGAAGCGCTTCCCTCACAAGAAGGTGCGCGTCATCCGCTCGAGCCTGCGCCCCACCAGCGCGCGCACGTTCTTCCGCTCCATCCCGCTCACGTTTCAGCGCGGCCCCGCAAAGGGCTGGAAGGCGACCTTTCACTTCGACCTCACCGGGCCCGATTCCGTGCAGGCCACGGTGCGCATCGATGACGGCACGCTCGAGGTCGAAGACCGGCTCTCCGGCACACCTGACCTCGTGGTGCGCGCCGATGGCCGGCTGTGGATCGACATCGTCACCAAGCGCCGCAACCCCGTGTTCGCCGTGTTGACCCGCAGCTCAAGACCACGGGCGACCGCTCGTTGCTGGGCCGTTTCGCCGCTTGTTTCCCCCGTTGAATCTCCTGGAGCCTCGATGAGCACGTTGCGTGAAAAGTATGGACCCTGGGCCGTGGTGACCGGCGCCTCCGACGGCATCGGCCGCGCCTTCGCAGTTCGTCTCGCCGAGGCGGGCGTGCACCTGGTGCTCGCGGCCCGCAGGCAGGAAGTCCTCGAGGCCCTCGCCGCCGAGTTGATGCAGAAGCACGGAGTGCAAACGCAGGTGGTGCCGGTGGACCTCGCGTCGCAGGCGGGCGTCCACGCACTCACGGAGGCCACCCGCTCGCTCGACGTGGGTCTGCTCGTCGCTTCGGCGGGCTTCGGAACGTCGGGCCCCTTCCTCGACGGAGAACTCGAAGCCGAGCTCGGAATGATCGACGTGAACTGCCGCGCGCTCGCTTCGCTCAGCCATGTCTTCGGCAACCGCTTCATCCAGCGCAAGCGGGGCGGGCTGGTGTTGATGAGCTCCCTCGTCGCGTTTCAAGGCGTGCCGCGTGCAGCGAACTACGCCGCCACCAAGGCGTACGTGCAGTCCTTCGCAGAAGGTTTGCGGCACGAGCTCGCGCCTCACGGGGTGGACGTGCTGGCGTCTGCCCCCGGGCCGGTGAACAGCGGCTTCGCGGCGAGAGCCTCGATGACCATGGGCCTCGCGCAGACGCCGGCCGAGGTGGCGACTTCGACGCTGTGGGCACTGGGAAGAACGGGCACGGTGCGCCCCGGTTGGCTGGCGAAGTTCCTCGAGTTCTCGCTCGCGTTCCTCCCTCGCTGGGGCCGCGTCAGGATGATGGGCGTGGTCATGAGCGGTATGACCCGCCGATGAGTGCTCGCAACGCCTTCACAGCCAACGCCGATGGCAGCTTCGCCGTCTTCTTGATCGGCATGCGGATCAACAAGTGGTGGCGGCCGGACTTGTGGCTGCCGGTCGCGTTGAGCATGGGTCGGATGATCAAAGAGCTGCGCGCGCACCCTGAGCTTGGGCTGCTGGGCATCTTGCCGACCGGCTTCGCCAACCCCATCGTGCTGGTGCAGTACTGGCGCAGCGCGGAACACCTCATGCGCTTCGCAGCGAGCCGGGAGCAAACGCATCTGCCCGCATGGACGGACTACAACCGGCGCGTGCATGCCACCGACGCGGTGGGCGTGTGGCACGAGACGTACGTCGTCGAGCCAAGGCGTCACGAGAGCATCTACGTGAACATGCCCGCCTGCGGCCTGGGCGCAGCGTTCGGAGTTCAGCCCGCGGAAGGCAAACGCAGCTCAGCGAAGGGCCGGCTCACCGCCGAGGTGGAGCCCTGAGATTTGCGCTCGCGCTGGCGGGGCTCGCGTGTGTCGCGCGGGCAGAACCCCACCCGACGCTCCCCTGGTTGGGCGCTCAGCTCGTCCCCAGCCCACAG
>JANODF010000248.1:0-11078 GCA_031412555.1 Archangium sp.
GCGTTGCCCGCCATGATCGCGTTGGGCGCCATCCACAGCGGCACCATCACGGGGAAGTTGAAGGGCACGATGCCGGCCACCACGCCGAGCGGCTCGTGGGTCACCTGGCAGTTCACGCCGCGGCTGACGTCGAGCTGGCCACCGTCGGCCATCATGTGCAGCGAGGCGGCGAACTCCACGCACTCGATGCCCTTCTCCACGTCGCCTTTTCCTTCCGCGTACGTCTTGCCGTTCTCGTGGCTGACCAGCCAGGAGAGCTCGTCGAGGTCGCGCTCCATCAGGGCCTTCAGGCGGAAGAGCACCTGGGCGCGCTCACGCATCGGCGTGGCCCTCCAGTTGGGGAACGCCTTCTTGCCAGCCTCGACCGCGGCGTCGACGTCTTTCGCGGTGGAGATGGTCATCTTGCCCATCGCCTTGCCGTGGCGCGGGTTCTCGATGTCCAGCCAGTTGCCCGTCGCGCCTTCGCGCCAGTTCCCGCCGATCCAGTTCTTGATGCTGACGTACTCGGTGAAGGCGTAGCTCTTCGCGCTGAAAGAGGGCGGGTTGGCGGGCTTCTGCATTGAGTGTTCTCCGGAAGGGGGCTGGGGGGCCTTCTATTACTTCCCAGAGGCCGAATCGAGGACCGGAGAGCCCGGGAAGGCAGGAACGGTTGTGACGAATGGCCGGGCCAATGTTCCTTTCGTCACAACCGAATTTCGAGCAATCCCCAACTCCTGTGACGGGGCCGCTAACCTGTGGGGCGATGACCAAGAAACGGCCCGCAGAAGTGATCTCCGGCCTGGTGGCCGACCGAGCGAAACGAACCGACCAGGAGCTGTTGTCAGAACTCAAGAAGCTCGCGCCGCTCCCGCCTGAGCCGAGCGACGCGTGGTCTTCCGACGCGACCTGGGCGAGGGCGCACCTCTTCGTCGCGCTGGCCGACCTCGCTGCCAAGCGCAAGCTGCGAGCGGCGGCGCCCTTGTTGCTCGAGCGCGCGGCCCTGGGAGATCCCGGCGAGATGATGCGCGGCCTGCGCCACTCGCTGGAGAAGATCTTCAAGCCCGACTGGCCGGCGCTCGTTCAGGTCTGCATCACCCAGCTTCAGACCGGCCCAGCCGGCGCGCGGGCGTGGGCGCTGGATCAATTGGCGGTGCTGCGCGACCCGACGTCGCTCGACGCGATCCTCACGCGCCTGACCGACGAGCAGCTCGAAGTGCGAGAGTTCGCGCGGCAGGCGGTGGTGATGCTGTGCGACGGAGAAGCAAAGCTCGCTGCCACGGCCATCAAGGCGCTGCAGGCTGCGAACGTGCACTTCCCCGGCGAAGGTGACGACGCGCTGCGCGACCTGGAGCGCTGATGACCGACGACGAAGACAATGCGCGTCGATTGGCCAGGGCCATCTGTGCCGACGTGATGCTCTACAACGCGGCCGTGAAGCACGCGCCGGTCAACGAACGCGGCGGCCTCATCGCCGAGCCGATCAGCGAAGGCCGTGCGCTCTTCGCCTCCCGGGTCTCGCCGCGGCTGGCGGGGATCTTCGAAGCAGAGGTCGCCCAGTCCGTCGCCGGCCCGCTCGGCCTCACGGCCACCTCGATCAGCGCCTCGCAGCCGACAGCGCCGCGACCCCCGGCTCTCGCAGCGCCCGTGCTCCTCGTCGGAGCCCTCGCTGCGTTCTTCTTCTTCAGGGCTTGAACTCGTTCACCTCGCGAAGCAACTCCGCCTCGGGCACGCCCTCGAGCTGACGGCGACGAAGACTGAACAACCACGCCCCTCGCTCCACCCCGGCGGCATCTGAAATGTCGGCGGTGACGAACTGGCGGCTCCAGCGAAACGCGAGAGCGAGCCCCTTCTCGACGAGTGCATTCCTCACCGCGCTGGTCTGCGCCACATGCGCTTCACCATCGAGGTGGAGGTGCCCGAGCTCTTCCCGGCCCAGATAGAAATCGGCTCCATCGACCTGGGTCTCATCACCGAGCAACCAGTGGGTGCGCGCTTCGACCCCCGGCTGCTTCGCCAACGTTTCACTGAGCAGCTGCGCCCAGCGCGGCAGCCGAGGTGGTGGAGCAAAATGACCCTTCTCGTCGAGCTTCATGGCCCCTCGGTAACCACCGCTGACGTTGACTGCTCGCCCATCTCACGCACTCGCGGCGGGCTGAGCAGTGAACTGCGTGAGCCCCTCGAGCGAGGCCCGGCGCGCGAGCTCGAGCCGCTGGTCGAGCGCCTTGAAGGCGGCGTACTGGCCGTGGCTCTGGCTGACCTTCCACGGCGTCCACCCCTGCTCGGTGAGCAACCACGGCGTGGCGGTGAGCGCCTCACGCCAGGCGTACTCATCGCGCAGCTCCTTCAAGTCTTCGTTCGCCAGCTCGAGCGCTTTCGTCACAGCGGCCGGGTCATCGCGCCGCGCGAGGATGAAGGTGTCGTAGCGGGGCGTGAAGGCGATCAGCGGCCCCTGCTCACCCAGCGCGTGCACCAACTGCGGGATGAGGATGCGCGAGGCCCGAAACCCGTCGATCCAACTCGCGCGCCAGACGCCGGGCGCCATCACCTCCAGCGGCTCCAGGCTCGCCGCCTCCAGGTTGGTGAGCGCGATGCGCTTGAGCTCGTGCGCCAGGTTGCCGGCCGCTTCGCGCATCGTGAGCGGCACCATGCGAGTGCCGTAGTCGTAGACCAGCTCCGTCACGATGCCGTCTTCGAGCGGCCAGGAGAGCGGCTCCTGCGTCACCACCTTCGCGTCACCCAGCCCGTTGGTGGCCATCATCGCCCTCACGTTGAGCGCCGAGCCGTGCCGGTACGACGCGGGCCGGAGCACCGGCATCAAGGCCGCGCGCTGACCGCTCTCCACGAGCAGCGAGGGGTCGCTCACGTCGCTCTTCGACTCCGGCCGCTCGGAGGCTTCTTCTTCCGATTGCGTCGCCTGCTCGAGGGCCTGCTCCAGCAGCCCCACGTGCAGTGCCGAGACGAAGTCATCTGCCGCGGTCGCCAGCTCGGCCGCCCGGGCGGTGTCGCTTTGGGCCTTCTCGTACTCGAGCTCCTCCAGCCACGACTCGGCCCGGTGCACGAACGGCATCGCGCTGGTGGGGTCGAGTTCGATCGCCCGGTCGAAGTGTTCACGCGCTTTCGCCCGTTCGCCTTCGGCGAGGAGTACGACGCCCAGCTGGGTGTGGAAGTCGGCGTTGGTCGGCTCCTGGCTCACCACCTGCTCGAGCAGCTTCCGCGCCTCTTCGTTGCGGTCTTCTGCCTGCAGCGCCAACGCGAAGCGCGCGCCCGCCGCGCGTTGTTCGGGCGTGCCGGGCTGGTTGCCCCCCAGAATCCACGAGCCGATGAGGGCGACCTCCTCGGCGGTGAGCGAAGGCGGCCCCTCTTCGCGTTGCTCTTCGAGCTCGTGAAGCCACTGCTGCTCGAGGCGTGCGTTCTCGCTCGGAGGGAGGAGGGTGACCAGCTTCTCCAGTTCGTCTTGCGTCAACTTGCGCACCCGCCCATCGGCGAGCATGGCCTGGGCGTCGAGCTCGTCTGGGTTCTCCAGCACCTCGTCACCGGTCGAGAGCAGAACGCCCCCTGGTCGTGCCGCCGCCGCGAGCACCTCGTCGAAGCCCGGAGCGGACCCGCGGGGTGCCTGCTTCGGCTGCGCTGCATGGTCGATCAGAAACTGCCTGGCGTACTTCGAAGGAAACTGAGCGGGCAGGGCGCGGCGGATGAAGGGCACGCGCTCGGCATGCATGAACGTGAGGATGTGCAGAAACTCCGGGCCCACCTCCACGCGGTGGAGCGGCCCCGACTCGGTCGCATCGAACAGCACCAAGCGATCACACTTCGGCAGCAGCACCTCGGTGCCTTCGACCCACGCGGCGATGAGCCCGTCCTTCGTCTGGGCGGCGTGTGCGCACGGCTCGGTGCTGATGCCGCCGCGGCCCAGCGCGAGAAAGTCTTTGAGGATCGTCTGTGCCCGCATGTCGCGCACCCGGGTCATCAACGCGGGTGTCGGCTCCCAGTCAGACCATTCACCGTCTTCCAGGACGACGGGGATGAGCGAGCGGTACTCCTTTCCGGAGAAGTGTTGTTCGGCCAGCGTGAGCAGCTTGCTCAGCGCCGCCTCGTCAGCGCCGTCTGCGACGACCAGCACGTCTTCATCGGGCGCGATCGCCACGGGTGCGCCGCTCAGCCCCAGCGCGAGAAACCGGTCGTGCAGCAGCAGCCGCGAAGGCGCAAGCCGGTCTTGGGTCCGGCACATGAACAGGCCTGGCCCCAGCGGGAGAAAGTCGGTCTCGCGACGTGCGAGCTCGCCCACCGCCGAATCCCAGAGCTGGTCGGCCGTGAGGGGAAAGGCGTCGACCTTCTCCCGCGAGAGCGGCACGGGACCGTCGGGGGTCTCCATGGCCAGCACCCCCTGGAGGCTCTCGCTGATCCGCTGGCCGACCATGCGGCGCTCGCCGTCTCCTTCGAGGATCGCCAGGTGAGCGGAGCGGTGAACCCAGATGATGAGGTTGCCCTGAGGCGGCGGCTCGGCGGCGGCCTGGCCCGAGGTGCGCAAGTACAAGATGGCCAGCACCACCACGACGATCGCGATCCACCACATGAAGAACCACCTCGTTGACGGGCCGGGGCCAGCTTGAACTGAAACAGGAAGTGATTGCCAAGGCTCATCGCGTCGGGCGCGTTGCTCGAGCACGTCACGGGCAGAGCGGTGCATCCGGCGCGCGAGGAGCGGTACAGAGGCCTTCGGCTCCGCAATGATGGCTCAAGCAGTCGGCGTCTTCTTCGCAAGCTGCGTTGAACGCGCTCAGCGCGACGCAGGCCCCTTCAGTGCAGATGAGGCCGGGTCGGCAGGTCCGGTTGTCGAAGCGTCTGAAGTCCGGTTCGTCACAGGCATCGCCCACTTCACCGAACGCGCCCGTCACCGACGAGGGGCCTGGATCGCAGGTGCCCGAGGCGCCCGGCGGGCGTGCGCAGGCGAGCCACTCCACGCACGCGCGTTGCGAGGAGCACGATTCGCCGGGGCCAACGCGAGGTTCACAGATGGCGACGTTGCCGGCGCTGGGGGCGCGCATCAAACCCCAGGCGCACGGATGTTCGGAGGTGAGCGGCTGCCCCCGTTCCGTCGCGGTCACGCAGCGCCCACACAGCGAGGGAGCATCGGCCAGGCACACCAGCCCCGGCCCGCACTCGTCGCGCAGCGGGAGCCCGCACGGAGCGCCTTCTTCCAATTTTCCGGGGAAGGCGGCGCGACACTCGGGCGTGAAGTCGACGACCACGCCGCACGGGTCTTCCTTCATCCGTGCGATGCACGCCGCCGCGGAAGCGGAGTAGCCCACGTGTTGGCGATCGAACTCGAGCTTCTCGATCGAGGTGTCGGACCAGACGCCCGGCCTGGTGCAGTCGATGGCGCTCGACAGGTGGTCGCATCGTTGAGCCCGCTCGCAGCGCGCCTGACCTGAAGCGCGGCCCCAATCTTCGAGCGCCACGCTGCAACCCGCCAACACCACGACGCCCCAGAGCCACCGCATGTCTCCACCGTGCCAGCGCGCGCGGTGCGAAACAAACGCTTCCTTCGGGTGACCCACCTGGCGGAGCTGGCGTGTCCAACGGCACATGACGCTCCGTGCCACGCTGTTCGTGCTCGTCTTTGCCGCCTGCGGACCTGCAGAAGAAGTGCAGGTCTCCGCCGCGCCCATCGTCGTCGGCTCAGCGCAACCTGAAGGCTGCCCGCCCAACTGGCAAGAGGCCCGAGCGCTGTGTGCCCAGGAAACGAGCTGCACGCTCGGAGCGAGGTGTTCGTACCCGGGCGTCGGTGATCAACTCCCCGACGGCACATGGGCTGCCGGCGCGCTCATCTGCTTCGATCAGACGGGCACCGCCAGCATGGGCGAGTGGCGCTGCGCTCAGTAGCTCAGCGGTCGGGGATCTCCCCAAAGGAGAGAAGGAGACTACGTGCGCTTGATGTAGCGACCGGCCCCACGCTCGACGCGCAGGTCGCCGTCCTGCCACTGCACCTTGCCGTTGACGACCGTGGTAGCGACTTTCCCCTTGAGCTCGAAGCCCTCGAAGATGTTCCGGTCGACCTTCTGGTGATGCGTCTTCGCCGAGATCTTCTTGCTGCCCTTCGGGTCGTAGAGCACCAGGTCGGCGTCAGAGCCGACCGCGATGGCGCCCTTGCGCGGGTACATGTTGAAGATCTTCGCCGCCTGCGTCGACGTCACGTCTACGAACTGCTGCAGCGAGATGCGGCCCGTCGCCACGCCGTACGTGTACATGAGCGACATGCGGTCTTCGATGCCCGCCGCCCCGTTGGGGATCTTCCGGAAGTCGTCTTTCCCGGCGACCTTCTGATCAGCCTGGCGGAAGGGACAATGATCCGTGGCCACCGTCTGGATGGCGCCGTTCGACAGCGCGTTCCACAAGTACTCCTGATGACCCTTCGGCCGAATCGGAGGGCTCATCACGTACGCCGCGCCTTCGAAGTCGGGCTTCTCGTACACCGCGTCATCGAGCAGCAGGTACTGCGGGCACGTCTCCACCATCACGTGCTGACCTTCCTGGCGCGCGCGGTAGACCGCGTCCATCGACTCCTTGCAGGTGAGGTGCACGATGTAGAGCGGCTGTGAGTCTTTGGCCTGCGCAGGGTGACCGTTGCGTCCATCCGCGGCCACGCGGGCGAGCTGAATGACCCGGTTGGTCGCTTCACCCTCGAGATACGGAGGCCGGCTCTGCGCGTGCCACTTGGGCTCCAGCTTGCCCGCGTTCGCCAGACGGTTCTGCAGCGCCACCACCGCGTCACCGTGTTCGCAGTGCGAGGTCACCAACGCGCCCAGCGAGTGCGCCACGTCGAGCACCTGCACCAACTCGATGTCGTCGACGCCGATCGCGCCGCGGTAGGCCATGAAGATTTTGAACGATTGGATGCCGTCGTGTTTGTAGACGTGCTCCATGTCTTTCTTCACCTGGTCGCTGAACCAGGTCACCGCCATGTGGAAGGCGTAGTCCGCCGCCGCCTTCTTGGCGTTGTTCATCCAGAAGTCGCGCGCCTCGATGAGGCTCTGATTCCGGTTGGGGATGATGAAGTCGATGATGGTGGTGGTGCCACCCGCGATGCCGGCTGCGGTGCCCGTGAAGAAGTCGTCGGAGCTCACCATGCCCATGAAGGGCAGCTCCATGTGCGTGTGCGCGTCGATGCCGCCCGGGAAGACGAACTGCCCCGAACCGTCAACCACCGTGGTGCCCGCGGGCACCTCGAGTTCCTTGCCGATCGCCTTGATCTCCCCGGCGTCGCAGTACACGTCAGCCGTGTACTCGCTGTTCGAAGTGACGATGTTGCCGTTCTTGATGACGAGACCCATGGTTTGGCTCCTGTATTGAATTACGGGCGGGTGAGGTCCTGGTACGCGTCAGGGCGGCGGTCCCGGTAGAACTGCCACGTCTGCCTCACTTCATCGATGGCATCGAGGTCGAGGTCGGCCACCACCACTTCGTCTTTGTCTTCGCTCGCTTCGGCGATGATCTTCCCGCGCGGGTTCACGAAGTAGCTGGTGCCGTAGAACTTGCCGATGTTCCACGGTGCTTCGGTGCCCACCCGGTTGATCGCGCCGACGTAGTACCCGTTGGCAACGGCGTGTGCAGGCTGCTCCAGCTTCCAGAGGTACTGCGAGAGACCGGCCACGGTGGCTGACGGGTTGAAGACGATCTCGGCGCCGTTGAGGCCGAGCGCCCGCGCGCCTTCGGGGAAGTGACGGTCGTAACAGATGTACACACCGACCTTGGCGAACTGGGTCTGGAAGACGGGGTAGCCGCCGTTGCCGGGCTTGAAGAAGTACTTCTCCCAGAAGCCCGAGGTCTGCGGAATGTGCTGCTTGCGGTACTTGCCCAGGTACTTGCCGTCGGCGTCGATGACCGCCGCGGTGTTGTAATAGACGCCGCGAATTTCCTCTTCGTAGAGCGGCACCACGATCGCCATGCCGTGCTTCTTCGCCAGCTCACTCATCACGTGCGTGGTGGGCCCGGGGATCAGCTCGGCGGCGGCGTACCAGCGTTTGTCCTGGCCGGGGCAGAAGTAGGGGCCGTTGAAGATCTCCTGCAGGCAGAGGATCTGCGTGCCCTTCTTGGCGGCCTCTTCGATGAGCGGGAGGTGCTTATCCAGCATCGCCTGCTGGATCTTCTTCACCGGCACCGACTCGTCGTTGATCGGGTTGCTGCACTGAATGAGGCCTGCGCGGACTGAGTTCGCCAAGGTGCGTTCCTCCGGGATTGAGAGCGCCGGACGCTACGGGCGGGGCTTCAGACCGGCAAGGACTCAAACGGCTGGGAATTGCCGCAGCCCGTCATCGCTTTTCAGCCAGCAGGGTCTTCTCGAAGTCGGTGCCCACGCGCACGCCGAGCACGTCGACGTGCACCAGCCGGCCCGCGCCCCAGTCGAGTTCTTCCTTCACGGCGCCCGCATCCGGCAGCGGCTTGGCGGTCTTGAGCACCTTCTTGTCGACGTCGACCTTGCCGAGCTTGAAGACGATTCGCGTCTCGATGCCCAGGCCCTGCTTGTCGCGGAACTTGTTCGCCTCCGCGGCTGTGGGGAAGGGGAGCGGGAACAACAACGGCTGCGCGCGCCACACCGCCTGAGGGCTGGTCATAGCTTCTTCTTCGTCGTCATCGGGAGCGGGCGGACGGAAGGGCCTGGCGGGATCTCCCCAGGCGACCGAGAGCAGACCCAGGCCGTCGTAACACTCGACCAGGCCATCGACCTCGACGGTCAGGGTCTTCTTCTTCTTGTTGTACTTGCGCATCGTGACGCCGTTGCCGTGCGCGAGCAGCACCGTGAAGGTGGCGCTCTTCATCTTCTCGAGCAGCTCGGCGCGTTTGGCTTCGTTGCGGGTCTGCTCCGCGCCTTCTCCCGGCGCGCCGGGGAAGATCGACCAGAGCCCTTCGGGGCAGGGGCGGCCGAGGGAGACCTTCAGGAACGACGGGTCATCCCAGAAGGCATCGAGCTTCGCGCGGTCGACCTTCGGCGCGAGCGCCTTGAGGCGGGCGGCTTCTTTCTCTTCCTGGGCCTTCTTCTCTGCGTCGCGCTTCTTCTGCGCCTCGCGCATCTTGGTCTTGTTGTCGGTGCAGCCCGAACCCAGCGCGAGCGCAGCGATCAACAGCAGCGACGTACCCCGATGCGTCATGCGGCCAGTCTGACAGCGACCACCCCGCAAACGAATGACCCAAATAGGCCCTACAGGGGCCAATTCGGGCAATTCGTTTTCTGCGCTCCGAGCACGTTGACAGCTCTACGCGGCGGCGGCTCGCTGTTCTCTGAGTGCCAACACACCGAACACCGTCATCAGGAAGGCGCGGAGGCTGTCGAAGATCAAGATGTCGAGTCGATCGAACTGCACGAAGACAAACAGACTCACGACGAAGATGAGAAAGCCCACCGTGGTTCCCGCCTGAAGGCCGGCGATGTTTCCACGGCGAATCCAGATCGCGCTCCAGAGACAAATGCTCACAGAGAGAAACAGGTTGTACGTCATGATCAGCCGCAAGATGCCCATGTCGGGCTGATGCTTCACTCCGAACTGCCCGAGCAGACTTGGGAAGTCGACGATCGCGAAGAGGCCCAGCGACAGGGCGACGACGACTTGAAAGCCCAGGAGGATTCCGAGCGCGGTTTTCCAGATTTTGCGTTCTTTCACGATGGCTTTCGGGTTGGAGAGAGGTTGCGGTGTACTGTCAGCCGCGCGCCGTCGCATTCGCGAACGGTGCCATTCGATTCGCGAACGGTGCCACCACTTTGAAACCTCTGACTGCAGTGAGGCTCGATCGCGGCTGGGCCGTGCTCCTTCGCGAGCTCCGCATCGACCCTCGCGCTGTTCTTCGACGGGCCCGTCTTCCCCTCGAGTTTCTGGGGCAGGAGGCGACGCGGTTGTCGGTGCCCGACTATTTCGCGTTGATCGAAGCCATCGATGCCGAGGGCAACGACCCGGCGCTCGCGCTGCGCATGGCTTCAGTCTCGAGCCCCGAGTTGTTCTCGCCCCCCGTGTTCGCGGCGCTCTGCAGCTCGAACCTGACGATGGCGGTGAAGCGGCTGGCGGCGCACAAGCGGCTGATCGCTCCGATGCGCGTCGTCTGGAGCGAGTCGGCGCGGGGCCTCGAGGTCTCGTGGCGATGGGACGACCCTGAGGTTCGGCCCCCGCGTCTGCTCATGGCCTTCGAGCTCGCCTTCCTCGTACAGCTGGCACGCATCGGTGCCCGGGAGCGCATCGTTCCGACTCGGGTGGTGTGCCCCCACGCCTTGAAGCCATCGCCCGCGTTCACCGCATACTTTGGCGTCGCGACGGTGGTCGGTGACGGGCCCACGGTGGTGTTCTCTGCGGCCGATGCGTGCCGCCCCTTCGTCACCGCGAACGAGTCGTTGTGGCGATCGTTTCAGCCTGAATTGCAGCGACTGCGCGCTGATGCGGAGTCAGGGAGTTCGAACTCCGATCGTGTTCGTGCGGCCATCCAGGAATGCCTGCCGAGCGGAGAGGTCTCCATCGACGCCGCGGCGCGCCGGTTGCGGGTGGGTCGCCGGACCCTGCAGCGGCGCTTGTCGGATGACGGGGTGAACTTTCGCGACCTCGTCCGAGAGGTCCGCGAGTCGCTGGCTTCACACTACGTGAGGGCCACCCGGTTGCCGTATTCCGAGGTGTCGTTTCTGTTGGGCTTCGAGGAGCCCAGCTCGTTCTTTCGGGCCTTCCGCGAATGGACGGGCGCGACGCCGGAAACGGTTCGCGGCCGTGCCCCGGGACGATCTGCAGGCTGACGTCTGGTGGTGCCGCGCAACGCAAGGCCCCCTGAAATACCGTGCTGCGTCATGCCTGGAGCGTTGACAGGTCGAGATCGGAAAGCGACCCTCTCGACCCCTTCAACCAGGAGTTTCGATGCACCCGCTCCCCGTGCTGCCCGACGGCCGCCTCGAGCAGCGCTTCAGCGAATCGAAGCCCGCTTATTCGGCCGCAGAAGCCGTCACCGAGGCCAACCGCTGCCTCTATTGCGTCGACGCGCCCTGCATCAAGGCGTGCCCGACCACCATCGACATTCCGAACTTCATTCACAAGATCAGCACCGGCAACACCACCGGCGCCGCTCGCACCATC
>JANODF010000249.1:0-5164 GCA_031412555.1 Archangium sp.
ACCTCTTTTAGAATCACCAACTCCCGCGCAGAGTGCGCCCCGGATGGCGAACTGGGCGCTCAAGATCGGTCAATGGCGAGGCGTTCCGATTCGGGTGCACGCGTCGGTGCCGATCGGGCTCTTCATCTTCTCCGGCTTCCGATTTCTCCCGGTGTGGTGGGCCTGCTCACTGGGTCTGGTGCTGCTGCATGAGTTCGGGCACACGCTGGTGGTGCGACTGGTCGGCGCGCGCGCCACCGAGATCATGCTCACCGGCTTCGGCGGTCACTGCGCGTGGGAAGGTGAAGTCTCTCCGCTCGGCCGCGCGGCGATCGCCTGCGGTGGCATCGCGGCGCAGTTGGTCCTGCTGATCCTCGCGCTCCTCCTTCACGCCTTCGACCTCGTGCCCGCGGGGAACTCGGCCGCCACGGTGTTGGCCGCGGCGACGATGTCGAACGCCTGGCTCATCGGCGTCAACCTGCTGCCGATCGCTCCGCTCGATGGTGCCGAGGCGTGGGCTTTTCCGTACCGGCTGGGTCAGGTCGTGCGGCGCCGGCTCACCACGCATCGCAACGTGGTGCACGTGGATGGCGACTTCGTGGCCGAGGGTGAGGGTGGTGCGCGTGAGCAGGCGAAGCACCTGGCGGCGCAGATGCTCGCCAACGCGCGCAAGGGAGACGACGCGTGACGCTGATCACCACGATGTTGCTGGTGCTGGGGAGCGCCTTCACCGTCGCGTTCCTGCTCGGCTTCGCGCAGACCCCGCCTGATCCGATCCGTCAGTTGAAGGCGCAGTTCATCGTGCTCTCCCGGCTTTCGCGCGCGCAGGCCGAGGTCGAGTTGCTCGATCGGGTGGAGAGCCTTTCAGACCGGTTCCCGGGCAAGAGCTACCGCTGGTACCTCGAGTGGCTGGTGACGGATCTGGAACGGGCCAAACGCTAGAAGCGTGCTCCCTCTCCCAATCGATCAATGCCGTTCAGCGACGTTGAGGGCCGCTGCTGCGGTCTGGGTCAGCAAGAAGAGGCGGCGCGGGTTCGACGGCAGTGGGATGAAGCCGAATCCCTCATAGAAGTGTTTGGCCGCGTCGTCCTTGGCGTCGACCACGATGGCGTAAGCCGCTACTGACTCAGAGGCCGCCAGCACCCGCTTGATCGCATCGGCAAGGAGAAGCCCACCGATCCCCGAGCCCTTTTCACTTTCCGCTCTCGCCAGGCGGCCGATGATCGCTGCGGGGATTGCGTCGTACTTCGGAAGTTTCTTTGCGAGCGGAGCGGGAAGACTATCGAGCGCGAGCGTGAACATGCTCAGGCTGTAGAAGCCCACGATCCGCTCGGCGTTGAGCGCGACGAAGACCTGCGCGACATGGCGTTTCTGGTCCTGACTCGCGCGTGTGCGAAACCACTGGTCGAGAGCTGGACTTCCGCATGTGAAGTCGTCGCGTTTGTGTGCGCCGAGGAGCTCGAAACGGATCTCGGAAGTCACCCGCGCAACTTCCCGTGGGCTCGGAGCGCGGCGATCAGTCGCTGCTTCGGCTTTGCTGGACGAGCGATCGCTGCGAGGAAGATCTCTCGATCCGCCCCAGTCAAGCGCATGCGCTCGTGGTCTTCGAGGACGCGTCGGGCTCCTTCCAAAGCGAGGTCGCCAGCGGCAAGCCCGGAGATCGCACTCGCCTGCTCGATCACCTTGCGCACCGATGGCGCAACGCGGAGTTCGAGCCGCTCTGTCTTGCGTTCGATTGGCTGATTCCGACGCGGTGCTGACATGTCGGAAAAGTACGGCGATTAGCCGTACTTTGCAACCGGCCTACCAGTCAGTACCAAGCTGCGGATGCGCGTTGAGAGCGAGTCTCTCTATTTCACTTGCAGCACGTACAGCGTGGTCACTTCTTTCGACCGCGCCGCGTGCAGCGGATCGCTCTTGTCCTTCGCCTTGCCGTGTTTCGCCGTCATCTCGAACCGGCCCGCGATCGTCAGCAGGCAGCGATCGAACTCAGCCTCGAGCCAGCCCGGCTCACGCAGCCCGAGCAGCTCAGCCAGGTTCGAGATCAACAACGCCCCACGCCCACCCGGCGTCAGGTGCTTGGGCAGACCATCCAGGAAGCCCATCAACATCTGGCTGCCTTCGTCGAACACCGCGCGGTCCACCCGGTTCTTCGGAGGCTCAGGCACCCACGGCGGGTTGCACACCACGAGATCCGCGCGGCCCTTCGGGTACAGCGCGCGCTCTTCGATGGTGAACTTGTCCTCCACCTTGAAGAACTTCGCGTTCTCCTGCGCACACGCCACCGCGCGTGGATCGATGTCGGTGCCCACGACCGAAGCGGCGCCCTTCTGCAGCAGCATCAGCGCCAGCACGCCGGTGCCCGTGCCGATGTCGAAGCAGGTCTTGCCCTTCACATCACCCAACCGCCGCAGCAGCTCGATGTAGTCGGTGCGCGTGGGCAGGTAGACGCCGTAGTGCGGGGTCAGCTTGCGCGTGAGCCCGGGAACCTCGAGGCCCTTCTTGCGCCACTCCGCCGCGCCGACCAGGCCGAGCAGGGTCTTGAGCGGCACCACCGTGCGCGCGTCGGTCGTCTTGCCCCACGCCTGCTTGCAGGCCACCGTCACGTCGGGCGCGCGCTTGAGGGCGAGTTTGTAGTCCGCGTCGAGCTCCACCACGATTCGGCCCAGCGTCTCGTGCTCGATGGCCCGGGCGCGGCGTTCGGAGCGGAAGGACTCCAGCGGCGTGCCCGAATGGCGGGGGGTGGGCAAGCGCCGACCCATGGCACCCAGCAGCTGCCGCGCGTTGTGAAAGTCACCCTGGTACAGGAGGAACGAGCCCTTGCGGACGAGCCTCAGCGCGTCGTCGGCCTTGAGGGCGTCGTCGACGGGGATCAGCTTTTCGGGGGCGGGGGTGTCGCTCTCGGTTCGCCAGGTAAAGGGAGCTGCTTCAGGAGCGTCAGGCACGCGGGCCTTGTGTCACGTTCGCCGCCTGTCCCCAACTCTCTCCTCCTTCGCCATCGAGGGAGGTATAGGGGCGCGACATGAGCAACGTCTTCACCGTCATCATGGCTGGTGGCAGCGGAACCCGCTTCTGGCCTCTCTCCCGCAGCTCGCTGCCCAAGCAGTTCCTTCCCCTCACCAGCAAGAACCCGCTCATCGCCGAGACGATGAAGCGCATGGCGGGGCTCAGCACGCCCGCACGCACCTCGGTCGTGTGTGGCGCCAAACACGCCGCGCTGGTGAAGAAGGCGCTGCCGAAGATGCCCAAGCAGAACGTGGTGGTCGAGCCCGAGGCCCGCAACACCGCCCCGGCCATCGCGCTGGCCTGCGCGCACGTGGCGCACCAGGATCCCGAAGGGGTGATCGTGGTGCTGCCGTCCGACCAGCACGTGGCCGACGTGGCCGCGTTTCAGAAGAGCATCCAGGAGGCCGTGCGCGTCGCGCAGACCGGCTTCATCGTGACCCTGGGCATCAAGCCCACCCGTCCGGAGACCGGCTACGGCTACATCCGCCTGGGCGAGCCGATGTCGGGTGACGCGCGCAAAGTGGCCGCCTTCGCCGAGAAGCCGAATCACGAGACCGCGCAGGGGTACCTCGTGTCGGGTGACTACCTGTGGAACGCGGGCATCTTCGTGTTCCGCGCCGACGTGATGCTCGCCGCCTTCGCCAGCCACATGCCCGAGCTGGTCAAGCCGCTCGAGAACATCCGCGCAGCGTGGGGCACGAAGAAGGCCGCGGCCGTGCTGGCCAGAGAGTTCAAGAAGATGCCGGCCACCTCGATCGACTACGGCGTCGCCGAACGCGCGCCCAACATCGCGGTCGTTCCGTCATCGTGCGGCTGGAGTGACGTGGGCAGCTTCAACGCGCTGCCCGAGGTGCGCCCCACCGACGCGGCCGGCAACGTCGCGGAGGGCGAGGCGCTGGTGATCGACTCCAGTGGCTGCGTGGTGCTCGGCGGCCAGAAGCGCGTGATCGCCGTGGTGGGCATGAAGGACGTGGTGGTGGTCGACGCGGGCGATGCGATCCTCGTGATCCCCAAGGACAAGTGCCAGGACGTGCGCAAGGTGGTCGAGGCCCTCAAGGCCCAGAAGCGGCTCAAGCACCTGGTCTGAAGGAACAGCCACACCGGTCGCCCCGAGAGCAGTCGAGGGGCCACTTGCCGCACGGATCAGAAGTGGCATCTCGACTGCGCTCGATGCGAACGGTGGCACCACCCCGTAACGGTGCACATGGTTTCCCCGGCCCTCTGCGATCACGCGCCGCCTGCGTGGTACAGAGGGTCTCATGCGCGCCGTCCTGCTCTCTCTCTTCGCCTCCGGCATCGCCTTCGCGCAGCCCATCGTGCGCCCTGCTTTCACCGAGGCCGAGTCGAAGAAGCTGAACGCCGGTGAGACGGTGGTGCACGACGTCAAGCCCACCGACAACAAGGGCATCGGCGTGCAGTCGTTCGGGATCATCGACGCGCCATCGACCGAAGTGTGGCCCGTGCTGCGCGACTGCGCGCACTTCGACAAGTTCATGCCGCGCACCAAGAGCAGCGCCGTCAAAGAAGAAGAAGGCGTGCCGCTCTGCCACGTCGAGCTGAACCTGCCCTTCCCGTTGATGAACCTGTGGTCCGACACCAAATCGGTGCAGCGCGAAGATCCAGCCGGGCACTACCACCGCGCGTGGACGTTGGTGCGCGGCACCTACCGGCGCAACAGCGGCTCGTGGTCGGTGATGCCGTGGGGCGATGACGGCAAGAAGACGCTGGTCATCTACGCCATCGATTCCGATCCGATCATCCTGATCCCCGATGGCATCTTGCGTTCGGCGCAGACGGGCTCGTTGCCCGAGGTGTTCGCTGCAATTCGCAAACGCGTCGTCGCAGTGCGTACACCGTAGCGATCCCTCGCTCTGCGAAGCCAGGCGCTCAAAGGCGCTCGTCGATCGCTCCTTCCAGTCCGCTCCAGGGCGGCCGGCCCAACGTCAGAATCCGCTCGAAGTTGGCCATCACCAACCCCGCGCCCACCGCCATGCCCGCGGCGGCCAGCGTGTCTGACGTCGCCGCGACCCAGGCCGCTCCCGCGAGGATCACCACTGGGCGGAGCAGGGTGAAGGGCCCCAGCACCAGCACGCTGGCCAACACGCCGAGGTCGAAGCTGCTGCTCAAGTACAGGCCCAGCGCCGCCACCACCAACGTCGCGTAGATGCCGTAGACGAAC
>JANODF010000250.1:0-1762 GCA_031412555.1 Archangium sp.
CGTCCAAGCCACCACCCACCATCAACTCTATGAGTTCGACCAGAGGCCGCTCGATGAGTGTGACGGAGAGCGATGGCTCGGTGGCGCGGCACAAGTGCAAGAGCCGCCCGAACGCCGCACTCGCGAGGCCTTCAGCCAGGCCTAGCCGCACAGGGTGGTTGGCCGCGGCGAACGACCTAAGCGCCCGGACCGAGACTTCGACATCGCTGAGAATGCGGCGTCCGTCGATGACAAAGCGTTCTCCGGCCTTGGTGAGCCGCGTAGACCGGCGGGTGCGCTCGAAGAGGCGCACATTCAACTGGGCTTCGAGTTCCTGAATCTGACGGCTGAGCGGGGATTGCTCTATGCCGAGCCGCGCGGCCGCCCGGGCAAAGTGGAGCTCTTCGGCGACCACGAGGAAATAGCGCAGTCGGCGAAGATCCATTCTACGTCACCGATGCCACTAGCACCTTGGTCCGGTGGTGCATGCCTTTAGTTCGCCAGCCGAAGCGCTGTGCCTTGCCTCCCCTGAGGCCCGCCATGCACGCCCTCAAGAGTGAAGGCATGCATGGCGATGTTTGCGGGCGGCTTAGAACCGGTAGGCGAGGCTCATTAGAATCTCGCGTCCCCGTGTGACGCTAGCCGCTGTGTCTCCAATCCTCCCCGTTGGAGTGCCGGTCCCACTCCCCGTGAACGTGACTGTTGAGCTGGCGGCGTAGGTGAATTCGTTGGTCAAGTTTCGCGCGAGCAGGCTGAGTTCCCACGCGCGGCTAACGTCGAATACCCTGATCCCCGCGTTCAACTTCGTGTAGGCGCCTTGTCGATCATAAGGTGATTGCCGCAAGTTCGTGGTGTAGCTGTCGGAATACTCGGCATCGAGGGTAAGGTCGACGTCTATGCTCTCCGTTGGCGAGAAGTTGTACAACAGACCGCCATACGCCGTTATGGGAGGCGCATTGTTGAGGCGTCGCCCCGACAGATCCTGTTCCTGGAACACCCCAGCAGCGTTGGGCGTGCGGTTGCACCCGGCAGCGGGGGTTTGGCCGACGTAGCAGCCCGAGAGGAAATTTTCGAACTTGGCGTCGTTGTAAGCGGCGGTTGCCCGCACCGACAGGCCCTGGATGGGCGTACGCCAGTTGCCCTCCAACTCAAGGCCTTGGATCGTTGCTGCAGCGGCGTTGAGCACCTTGAACGAAACGGTATCAGGGTCGTATGCCCCGACTTGCAAATCCTTGTAGTTATAGTGGTACGCAGTGACGCCAAACGACAGCGCGCCACCCAAGGTGCCCTTCAGCCCCCCCTCAAAGCCCTCGACGCGCTCTTCGTCAAATGTGTTGCTGAACGAGCCAATGGGGGCTCGGCCGATCGCACCGTTGGTGAAGCCTGCATCGAAGCCGCCCGACTTGAAGCCGCGCTTGTAGGAGGCGAAGGCCATGAGATCGGGCGAGAAATGATACGACCCGGTCAACTCGGGCGAGACGTTGCTGAACGACAGGCGATCAGCCTTCACTCGGTTCGTGACGTCCGCGCCTCGATAGAAGAACTGCAGGTCCTTCTCCTCGTGCGAATAGCGCAGACCGCCGGAGATCTCGACCTTCTCTACCGGCTTCCAGATCAGTTGCCCAAAGGCAGAATAGGCTTCCTGGCCTTGCTTGGTGCGTTCGGTCCCCACGACTGCTGGGGCGGGTCCGATCAGGAAGACAGCGTCCTGAGCGCCATCGGTGTCACGGTTTTCATAGAAGGCGCCGATGGTGAAGTTGAGCGGCGACTCTGAATCGGATGC
>JANODF010000251.1:0-13675 GCA_031412555.1 Archangium sp.
CATCGATGGTCACGGAGACCGGCTTCTTCACGCCCTTCTGGTTCTCGAAGAAGGTGACCGTGTACGTGCCGTCGCGGTTGGTCTTCACCGCCTGGGCGAGCAGCTCGGGGTGCGTCTTGGCGACCGAAGCGAGCGCGGCGATGAAGTAGCAGTCACCGACCTGCCCTTGCAGCGCGTCGTCGACGCCGAAGCCTTTGACCGTGAGCTCGCCTTGCCGCGCGTCAAAGGTGACGCCGGCCTTCTTGCTGTCTTCGGTGAGCTTCGGTTGTTTGGGCTGGGTCTTGAGCCCGGTGTCGCCGGCGATCTTCGCGAGGCTCTCCATCTCGCCGTGTACGAACGCGACGAGCTTCGCGCGCGCGGCAGGATCGAAGGATCGTTTCTTTCGATCGACGAAACCCGAGAGGTAGTGGGCCTCGACTTCGCTGAAGTGGCCGTTCTTCGCGTTCTTGATCAACGCGTCGGCTTCTTTGACCGTCACGCGCCCGTCCGACATCACGCCGTCGAGCTTCGCGCGGTAGCGGGTGGCTTCTTTGTCGATCTTGGAACCCATCGAGCGAGCCTAGCGCGGAGGGGTTTTCAAAGGCCAAATCGCTTTGTGGGCGAGGCCCTCACCCCGACCCTCTCCCAGAGGGAGAGGGAGTTTAAATCAGAGCGCGAGCACACCCGAGGCCTGCGTCATCAGCGCCACGCGGCGTTTGGTCACCGGCGAGCTGCCGTCGATCAGCGCCCGCGTTTCTTCCAGCACGCGCTCGAGTGAAAAGCGAACCACCGAGCTGTCGGCCGTCGGCGTGCCACCTGCGACCGGGGGTAACCAGCCCACCATCTCGTCCGTGGCGCCCTTGAGGATCGAGTTGAGCGCTCCGAAACCGAGCCGGCCCGCCACCGCGCGATCCTGGTAGCTCGGGTTACCTCCACGCACGACGTGCCCCAGTACCGTGCCGCGGATCTCCAGGCTCGGCAGCTCTTCCTTCATGCGCTCTTCCGTGTGCCGCACCAACCGGGTGCACGGCACCGACACGCCTTCGGCCTTGATGATCAAGATGCGCCGCTTGCCGCGCGCGAAGCCGCTCAAAATCACCTGCCGCACGTCATCGACCAGCTGATCTTCGGTCTTGCCCGACTCACGAATCAGCACGGCGTCAGCCGCCATGGCGATCGCGCTGGCCATGGCGAGATAGCCGCAGTCGCGCCCCATCACCTCGACCACGAAGGCGCGGCGATGAGCCCGGGCCGTGTCGCTGATGCGATCGCACGCCTCGACGATGGTGTTGAGGGCGGTGTCCACCCCCAACGACGTCGAGGTGCAGCCGATGTCGTTGTCGATGGAGCCGGGAATGCCCATCACCTTGATCCCCGACTCGGCCGCGAAGGCGTGCGCGCCGGTCAGGCTGCCGTTTCCACCGATGACGATGAGCCCCTCGGCGTCGAGCTTGCGCAGTTGCTCCGCGGCCACCGCCCGGCCCGCCTGTTCACGAAACCGCGCCGAACGCGCCGAGCCGATGATGGTGCCGCCCTGCCCGCCCGCGGCGTCGACCTCGATGTCCACCGAGACCGCGCCGTCGCTGAGCACCTTCGTCAGCTCGCGGAAGTGGCCGTCGATCAGCCCGTCGTAGCCATCGAGCGTGCCGAAGACCTGCAGCCCCTGCGCAGCGCCCAGCTTGGCGATGGCCCGCAAAGCGGCGTTCATTCCGGGCGAGTCGCCACCAGAGGTCAACACCACGATTCGTTTCATTCGAAGCAGGTTACCTGAGCCCAACGCTGGCGACTGCTATACCCAGCACATGACGCGGAAGGGCCGGGGGCCCCTGGAAGACGAGGACGACGATCACTCGACGCGGGCGACGAGCCTCGAGCTCAAGCCCCTGCCCATGCCCATGCCCCGTTCGGTGCCCAAGAAGCCCGACGACAAGACGCTGCAGGTGGGCTCGGGCTACCGGCTGGCGCCTTCGGTGTTGGGCTTCGCGCTCACCTGGAAAGACGACCGGGTGCTGGTCACCGACGGCCGCGCCCAGGTGGGCAGTGGTGAAGGCAACACGCTGGTGATCGGCGATTCCACCGTGTCGCGGTTTCACTGCGAGCTGCGCATCGAAGACAACCGCGTGCTGGTGCGCGATCTCGGCAGCACCAACGGCACCTTCGTCGACGGCGTGCGCATTCGAGAGGCCTACCTCAAGGACGGCTCGCGGCTGAAGCTGGGCACCGCCGAGATGAGCTTCGAGCTGGAGGGCACGCGGCACTTTCTCCCGGTCTCCGATGCGTCGACCTTCGGTGAGCTGGTGGGGCCCTCGTCGGTGATGCGGCAGCTGTTCAGCGTGCTGGAGAAAGCGGCGCGCACCGACACCACGCTCATTCTCGATGGCGAGACCGGCACCGGAAAGACGCGGGCGGCTTCGGCGATTCACGAGAAGAGCGCGCGGGCCGGCAAGCCGTTCCTGGTGGTCGACTGCGGAGCGCTGCCCCCCACCCTGCTCGAAGCCGAGCTGTTCGGTCACGAGAAGGGCGCCTTCACCGGAGCGGTCAATCGCCGCGTGGGCGTCTTCGAAGAAGCCGAAGGCGGCACGGTGTTGCTCGATGAGATCGGTGAGATGCCGCTCGAGCTGCAGCCCCGCTTGCTGCGCGTGCTCGAAGAGAAACAGATCAAACGGCTGGGGCAGAACAAGTTCACGCCCATCGACGTGCGCATCCTCGCGGCCACGCATCGTGATCTGCGCGCCGAGGTGAACGCCGGAAAGTTCCGCGCAGACCTGTATTTCCGCCTCGCGGTGGTGCGCGTCACCGTGCCCTCGTTGAGAGACCGGCTGGCCGATCTTCCCGCCATCGCCCGCACCGTGCTCGCCCAGCTCGGCGCCACCAAACGCACGCACCCGCGGTTGTTCGAAGAGACCTTTCTCGCCTCGCTTTCACGCGCTGACTGGCCGGGCAACGTGCGCGAGCTGCGCAATCACCTCGAGCGCTGCATGTTGTTCGACGAGGAGATGCCGCTGGGTGAACGTTCTGCCAGCGGCGCCGCGAGCACTCCGGAGTCGTGGGGTGGGCTGTCGCTCACCTCGGCGCGGCAGCGAATGATCGAGCAGTTCGAACGCGCGTACCTGGCGCAGCTGCTCGAGCGGCATGAAGGCAAGGTCAGTTTGGCGGCGAAGGAGGCTGAGGTCGATCGGGTGTATTTGTATCGGTTGCTGCGGAAGTACTCGCTCAAGGCGAAGTAGTGCCCTCACCCCGACCCTCTCCCGAGGGGAGAGGGAGTTGGCGGTTACAGCTCGACCTGGGCGCCCAGCTCGACCACGCGGTTGGGCGGCAGCCGGAAGTAGGCGGTCGCCGGCCGCGCGTTCTTCGACATCCAGCCGAACAGCGCCTTGCGCCATCGAGGCATGCCGCCGCGTGAGGTGGGCAGCAACGTCTCGCGTCCCAGGAAGTACGAGGTGTCCATCTCGCGCAGCTCGAGGCCCGCCTGCGCGAGCTTCTGCAACAACACCGGCACCTCGGGGGTCTCCATGAAACCGAAACGTGCTCGCGCGCGAAAGAAGCCGTTGCTCATCGGCGTCGTGGTGAGGCGCTCCGCGTCGGGCACGTGCGGCTCGTCGGCCGTCTGCACGGTCAACAGAATCACCCGCGCGTGCACCACCTTGTTGTGTTTGAAATTGTGCAGGAGCGGAGGGGGCGTGCCGTCTGCGCTCCCGGTCATGAAGACCGCCGTGCCGGGCACTCTGACGACCCGGGTCGCCTCCAACGACTCCAGGAAAGACTCGAGGGGCAGTGCACTCTCGCGCAGCCGCTCCTCGAGGAGCGTGCGGCCCCGGCGCCACGTCGTCATCAACGCGAAGATGGCGGCCGCGAGCAGCATGGGGAACCACCCCCCATCGAAGAACTTCACGGCGTTCGCGGCGAGGAACGCGGCATCGATGACGATGAAGGTGCCGAAGACCAGCACGGCCGCCGGCGCGCTCCAGCGCCAGAGGTCTCGTGCCGTGAGGTAAGCCAACGCAGCGGTGATCACCATCGTACTGGCGACCGCAATTCCGTAGGCAGCCGCAAGACTGCTCGAGGTGCGGAAGCTGAGCACCAGGCCCAACACCGCCACCAGCAACGCCCAGTTCACGGCGGGCACGTAGATCTGCCCAATCTCCGTCGCAGAGGTGTGCACGATCTCGAGGCGAGGGCAGAAGCCGAGCTGCACCGCCTGCCTCGTGAGCGAAAAGGCGCCCGAGATGACGGCCTGCGAAGCGATGCACGCCGCGGCCGTGGAGAGCGCCACCAGCGGCAGCACGGCCCAGGAAGGAGCCAACAGGTAGAACGGGTTCGTCACCGCGGAGGGCTCCCGGAGAATCAGCGCGCCCTGACCGAAGTAATTGAGGACCAGCGCCGGCAGCACGAAGACGAACCACGCCAGGCGAATGGGCTTGGCTCCGAAGTGGCCCATGTCGGCGTAGAGGGCCTCGCTCCCCGTCACCACCAGGAAGACTGCACCCAGCACGAAGAAGCCTTGCCACCCGTGCAGGAGGAAGAACTCCACCGCGTAGAGCGGGTTGAGCGCGGCCAGCACCGACGTGTTCTGGGCGATGCCCCGCACCCCCAACAGGGCGAGGGTCAAGAACCAGACCAGCGTGACGGGCCCGAAGATCGCACCCACCGCACCGGTCCCCCGACGCTGAATGAGGAAGATCGCCACCAGGATGCCAAGGGAGATCGGCACGATGAAGGGGTGAAACCGGGGCTGGTACACCGCGATGCCCTCGAGCGCGCTGAGCACCGAGATGGCCGGGGTGATGATGCCGTCGCCGTACAGCAGCGCCGCCCCGAAGATTCCCAGCGCCAGCACCGCGAGCCGCACCTTCGGCCCGCGTTTCGAGACCTTCTGAACCAGGGCCATCAAGGCCAGAATGCCGCCCTCACCGCGGTTGTCGGCCCGCAGGATCAACGCGAGGTACTTGAGGGTCACCACCACCACGAGCACCCAGAAGATCAGCGAAAGCACGCCCAGAACGTTCGCCGGGGTGACCGGCAGCGGCGCGTGGCCGGTGAAGCACTCGCGCATCGCGTAGAGCGGGCTGGTGCCGATGTCGCCGTAGACCACGCCCAGTGCTCCGAGCGACATGGTGAGCAGATAGCGGGTGGACGACTTGTCAGCGCTGGCCGACGGGGAATGCGGAGGTTCGTCAGCGGGTGCGGCGTCTTGAGGCGCTTCAGCAGGCATGGGCGGGGCGTAGTGAGACCCGTATCAACAAAACGTAGGAACCCGGCCGATCCACATCAAGGAAACATCAAGAACGGGTCCTGAGATCTTCTTGATGGGGGCCGGCCTTGATTTGAGACGGTCTTGATTCCGGGCCCGGTACACCGGGCTGATGCCGCAGGCGACCGCAGGCGTCCTCGCACGCTACCTGGCCATCGAGGAGGCCCGCTCGGAGCGTTCCCGCCGCGTGCACCTCACGGCGCTGCTCTCGGCGCCCCTGGCCGTCGCGATGGGGTGGCCCCTGCTCTTCTCCGAGGTGGGTCGCCGTGCGGTGCTCACGTTCTGGGCGTTCAGCGCGCTCTGGGCCTGCGGGGCGCTCGTGCAGGAGTGGCGACTGCGCTTGGGCAGCACTCGAGGGAGGGGCGCTGTATGACGGGCCCATGCCAGTGCCCCGGAGTCTCATCGGCCGCAACGCGCTCCTGACGGCGGCGTTGATCGCCCTGGCCACGGCCATCGGCCACCTCGCGCGAGATCACTTCGCTGCGCCCGACTTCGTGATGCTCTACCTGCTGGTGGTGGTCGTCGCCGCCACCCGCTTCGGCCGCCGCCCCGCGCTGCTCGCTTCTGCGCTGTCGGTGCTCGCCTACGACTTCTTCTTCGTCACGCCCAACTTCACCTTTGCCGTCGCCGACGAGCGGCACCTGCTCACCTTCGCCACCTTGTTCATCGTCAGCCTCTCCATCAGTGCGCTCGCAGAGACCGCACGATCGTCTTCGCTCAAGGCCCAGACCGAAGAGATGCGCAGCTCCTTGTTGAGCGCGGTCTCGCACGATCTCCGCACGCCCCTGGCCGCCATCACCGGGGCTGCCACCACGCTCAAGGAGAACGCTGCCACCCTGGCCCCCGCGACGCGGGACGAGCTGATCGACGCCATCTGCGTGGAAGCCGAGCGGCTGGAGCGGCTGGTCGGCAATCTCCTCGACATGTCGCGGCTGCAATCGGGTGTGCTCGAGGTGAAGCGCGAGTGGGTGCCGTTGGAAGAGGTGATTGGCGCCGCGCTGGGTTTCGCCGAAGGTGCGCTCGGGGCCCGGCCCATTCGCACCCGACTGCCTGCAGACCTGCCGCTCGTACCCGTCGACCCGGTGCTGCTGGAGCAGGTGTTCCGCAACCTGCTCGACAACGTGGCGAAGTACACACCCGCGGGCACCCCCGTCGAGATTGCAGCGCGGGCGATCGAAGGCGGCGTGGAGGTGGTGGTGGAAGACGAAGGGCCGGGTCTGACGCCGGGCACCGAGCAGAAGGTGTTCGAGAAGTTCTTTCGCGGCGCCCACCCGGGCACCCAGGGCGCGGGGCTGGGGCTGGCCATCTGCAAGGGCATCATCGACGCCCACGGGGGCACACTGCGCGCGGGTGCTTCAGCTCGGGGCGGAGCGCGCTTCACGTTCACCCTTCCCCTCGTCGGCGTGGCCCCTTTGGTGCCGCACGAAGTGGAGAGCGCGACATGAGTTCGTCCGAGCCCACGGTGTTGTTGATCGACGACGAGGTTCAGATGCGCCGCTTCTTGCGCGCATCGCTCAGCGCGAGTGGCTTCAAGTTGATCGAAGCGGCCACCGCAGCGGAAGGGCTCTCGTTGGCCACCAGTCACAACCCCGAGCTGATCCTGCTCGACCTGGGGTTGCCTGATGACGATGGCGTCAACGTGACGCGCACGCTTCGGGGGTGGACACACGTGCCCATCATCGTCATCTCGGCGCGTGGCCGCGAGGCGAGCAAGGTCGAAGCGCTCGACGCGGGCGCTGACGACTACCTCACCAAGCCCTTCGGTGTGAGCGAGCTGCTCGCGCGCATGCGGGTGGCGCTGCGTCACGCGGCGCAGGCGGGCGGCGCGCCCCAGCCGGTCTTCGAAGCGGGAGCGCTGCGCCTCGACCTGGCCCGGCGCGAGGTCAAGCTCAACGGCAAAGAGGTGCATCTCACGCCGCTCGAGTACCGGCTCTTGAGCCTGCTCGCTCAGCACGCAGGCAAGGTGCTCACGCACAGCCACATTCTCAAGGAGGTCTGGGGACCGGGCCACGCGGCGCAGACCCACTACCTGCGGGTCTACATGGCGCAGCTGCGGCGCAAGCTGGAGGTCGATCCTGCGCGGCCCCGGCTGCTGATGACCGAGCCCGGCGTCGGCTACCGGCTCAAAGACGAGCCGGTCTTGTTGCATCCTTGAGGCACAGCCACTCCACTTCCGGGGACGGGAACCGTGGCAAGTGGCGTAGACAGGCGCTCGAGACCGCCCGATAGAAGGAGTATGGCAGTGCCATTGAGCGATGCGTGGAGCGCCGTGGCGCTCGACTCTCTCGAGGATCCCATCAGTGTCTTCTCGCTGGACGGGGTGTACCGGTACATCAACCCGGCGGGCGAGGCGCTGCTGGGCAAGCCCGCGGCAGAGTTGGTGGGGCGCACGTACCTCGAGGCCTTCCCTGATCTCGTCACCCACCCCTACCACGAGGTGTTCCAGCGCTTGGCGGCAGCGAAGACCGGCGTCGAGCGGCTCGAGTTCTACTACCCACCGATGGAGGTCTGGTCGAGCCAGCGCATGCAGGCCGTCTCGGGCTTCATCATCGTTCAGTGGCGAAACATCACCGAACGAAAGCGCGCGGAGCAGGAACAGGAACGAACCAAGTCATCGCTGGCGCGCGAGAAGGATCGGTACGCGGCGTTGGTCCGCGCCACAGGCCACATCGTGTGGACCAACACCTCGGAAGGGGAAATGGCGGGCGAACAACCCGACTGGTGCGCTTTCACGGGGCAGACCCAGGAGGAATGCGCAGGCTTCGGCTGGTCGAAGGCCGTGCACCCCGAAGACGCTCAACCCACGATCGCTGCGTGGAAGAGGGCCGTCGAACGACGCGCGACCTTCGAGTTCGAGCACCGGCTTCGCCGCGCCGATGGCCGCTACCTCTGGTTTGCCATCCGCGCTGCGCCGATCGTCCTCCCCGACGGCTCTGTGCGCGAGTGGGTCGGCCTGCACAGCGACATCGAAGAGCGAAAGCAGGCCGCCCAAAAGCTCGACGAAGCACGCCTCGCCGCGGAAGCGGGAAATCGCACGAAAGACGAGTTCCTCGCGATGCTGGGCCACGAGCTGCGCAACCCCCTCGCGCCGATCACCACGGCGCTTCAGCTGATGCGGCTGCGCGGCGCCGGCATTCTCGAGCGCGAGCGCGCCATCATCGAGCGGCAGGTCAATCACCTCGTGCTGCTGGTCAACGACCTGCTCGACATCGCGCGCATCACCAGCGGCAAGGTCACCCTCACCAAGGAGCGGCTGGAGCTGGCGGACGTGATCGCCAAGGCGCTCGAGATGACGGGCCCGTTGATCGATCAACGCGAGCACCGCGTCTCGACCGAAGTGCCACGAGGGCTGATCATCGAGGGCGACCCGCATCGCCTGGGGCAGATCTTCGCCAACATCCTCACCAACGCAGCCAAGTACACGCCGCCGGGTGGCCGCATCGACGTACGGGGCACTCGTGAAGGCAACGACACGCTCGTGCACGTGACGGACACCGGGGTGGGGATCGCAGTTCATTTGCTCCCCCGAGTGTTCGACCGCTTCGTGCAAGGCCACCAGGACATCGACCGCGAGCGGGGCGGGTTGGGGCTGGGCCTCGCCATCGTGCGCCACCTGGTGACGATGCATGGTGGCCAGGTCTCGGTGTCCAGCCGGGGCGTGGGCCTGGGAGCCACCTTCACCGTTCGGCTGCGCGCCGCCGGGCCTGAGGGCACGGCCAAGGAAACGCCTGTCGTTCACCCCACCTCGCGTTCGACCGGAAAGCGCGTGTTGGTGGTCGACGACAACGAAGACGCCGCAGACCTTCTGTCCTACGCACTGCAAACGCTCGGGCACCAGACGTGCACCGCCTACGACGGGCCCTCGGCGCTGCGCATGGTCGACACCTTCAAGCCCGACATCGCCCTGCTCGACATCGGGCTGCCGGTGATGAGCGGCTACGAGCTGGCCCAGCAACTGCGCGGGCGCGTCGAGCTGCGCCCGCTGCGGTTGGTGGCCCTGACCGGCTACGGACAGGACCGGGATCGCGAGCGGGCGAAAGAGGCCGGCTTCGACGCTCACGTGGTCAAGCCCATCGATCTCACGAAACTGGCCGCACTGCTCGACGAGAGCAAGTAGCCGGCGCTCCCTCTCAAGGCAGCGAGTGAAACAACGGCAGTCCCACAGGCGCGGGGTAGAACGCCAGGTTCGACGCCGAGCCGATGTCGCCGCTGGTCAACACGGTCGAAGGAAGCGTGGGCATGCCGGAGTTCGAGCTGACATCGAGCTGCGCCGGAGCGAGGCGAACGATCGTCCCGCCTGAACCCGCGCTCCACAGCCCGCCTTCCCCGTCGAACGCAAACCCCTCGAGAAGCGCCAGCACGCCCAGGGTGATGCGCACCTGCGGCTGCTCATCCGACGTGCCCGCGCCGCGCAGGCGGGCTGCGCCGAAGCGGTAGAAGATGTTGCCGCCAAAGTCATTGGCCCACAGATCGCCGCGCGCATCGAAGGCGATCCAGTGGGGGGTGAGCAACGAGGTGTCCATCGGGATGCTGGTGGCCAGGCCGCCGAGCTTGAACGCAGGCGCCGCCACCGAACCCGCCGCCAGCTGCGCCGCGTCGTAGCGCCACACGTGACTGTCCGGGCGCGAGGCGACCCAGAGGTTGCCCGCGCGATCGAAGGCAATGCCGCTCGGATCGGCCACGGCGATGGTGAGCGAGGGCATGACCGACCCGCTCACGCTCAAGCTGGCCGCGTCGACCCGCATCACGGCATCGCGGCACGGCGAGCTCACCCACAGATTGCCGGCGGCATCGAACGCCACGCCCGCCACCAGGGGGAGACACGCGCTGCCGGCGAGGCCAATCTCGAGATCAGGCTCCGCCGCGGCCGACGAAACGAACCGCGCCGCCGGGAAACGCTGGAGCGCCGCATCAGCGGTGGTACCGCCGGGCACCCAGACGTTGCCATCGCGATCGAAGGCGATGTCGGTGCCGAAGCCGCCGCGTGACACCACGTCGGCCGCGACGGTGGCGCTGGTGGCCAACGACGCCGAGCGGAAGCCGAGGAACTGGCCGGTGGCGTTCGCGTTGGTCACCCAGAGCTTGTTGCTGGTGGCGACCGGCGCCCAGGTGACGATGACGTCCTGGGTGCTGCCCGAGGTCAGGCAGAACGTGGCCGGCGTGACGGTGGGCAGGTACACGGTGCGCACGAACGGATCAGCGGCGGTCGCCCGATCGGCGGTGACGCTCCACGCGCCCGAGCCCACGGTGAGGGTGCGGCTGGAGGTGACGGTCTGCGCGGTCGGCCCGGTGAGGTGAATGTCGCCCGTCACGCCCGACGGCAGACCGGTGGAGGTGACCACGATGGTGCCCGTGCCGTCGCTGGTGCAGACGGGGGGCGGGGGCCCTGGGCACGTCGTACAGGAGACGACGAGGCTCAAGGACGCGAAGAGGATGAGACGGTTCATGGTGGGGCTCCTTGCGGCGCTGAAGAGCACGCCCGGGGCCAACCCTCAATCGGGGTGATTCCCCGCACTTGCAGAGCTCGAGGTGTGGACTGGCAGGTCACTCGGCCCGGCGCGTTGTGAACTCCCCGGCCACGCAGCGCCGGTGGACTCGCACCCGGGCGTCTCCACCCAGAGGTGGGGATTACCGCGCGGTAACGAATCGGTTGCCCCGAGGTGAACGCGTTATGCGCACGGGATGGTGAACGAGTTGGCGGCGCGGCGGTTTCTGTTCGTCTTGTTGATCGGCGCTTTCATTCTGGTGGCGGTGGCGTTCTACCCGCTGGCCAACGCGCTCTTCCTGGGCGCGGCCTTCGCCGCGGTGTTCTGGCGATGGAACCTGAAGCTCGCGAAGCGGTTGGGCCGCAAACACGGCCGCTCGTTGGCCGCGGGGATCATCACGGGCGGCGTGGTGCTGGTGATCCTCGGGCCGGTGGTGGGGCTCTCCGCGTTCCTGATCAAGGAGGCGAACGATGGCCTCAAGTTCGTGGCCGAGACGGCACGCAGCGAAGGCACCAGCGGGCTCATCGAGCGGCTGCCCGATGCCGTGGAGAAGGTGGTGCGTCAGCTCATCGAGCAGTTCGCAGGTGAGATCACCGAAGACGACGCGAAGCTCGACAAGGCGCTCGGCGATCAGGTGGCGGCTCAGGGCGGCAAGGCAGCCAACGTGGTGGGCGCGGCAGTGAGCGCCACGGGCTCGTTGTTGTTCATGGCGGCGATGATGCTGATCGCGTTCTTCTGCCTGCTGGCCGAAGGCGAGAAGCTGGTCGACTGGATCGACTCGATCACGCCGCTGCGCCGAGGGCGCATCCTGGAGTTGATGGAGGCGGTGCGGCAGATGTCGTCGTCGGTGATCAAGTCGACGCTGATCACCTCGGCCGCGCAGGCCACCGTGGCGCTGGTCGGCTACCTGATCGCGCGCGTGCCATACCCGATCTTCTTCACCGCGCTCACGTTCTTCATCGCCTTCATTCCGGCCATCGGCGCGGGGTCCGTGTGTCTGGCCGCCGCGGCGGTGCTGCTGGTGACCGGCCACCCGTACATGGCGCTGTTCCTGGCGATCTGGGCGCTGAGCGCGGTGGGGTTGATCGACAACGTGATCAAACCGTTCCTGATCAAAGACGACGTGCGACTGCATGGGGCCGTCGTCTTCTTCGCGCTGCTGGGAGGACTGGCCGCGTTCGGCCCGGTAGGTCTGCTGCTCGGGCCCATCGCCGTCGCGTTGCTGGTGGAGATCATTCGCGTGTACCGCAGCGATTTCTTGCGGGCACCCGAAGTGCTGGTGACCTCCACGCCCGAGGTGCAGGGTTGAGCTTCGTGGGTGGTAGACCGACCCCCGCGGTTGACGGAAGTGGATGGGCGATGGCGAACGAGAAGAAGCTGAAGGTCGTGGCTGAATCGTTGCGCGACGACAACTCGCGGCTGCGCACGGTGATCAAGTCAGACGAATGGGACGCACTCGACGGCGACCAGGCGTGTTGCCCCTGGTGTGGCGCGTTCAGAGACGTTCAGCCGCGGCTGCACCACGAAGAGTGCCCCGCGTTCACGCCCGAGGGTGAGGTCAGGTAACCACCGTTCACCCCGAGAGCAGTCGAGGGTTCACTTGCGGCGGCGGGCCAGCAGCACGAGCGCGCTGAGCAGGAACACCGGGTCGATGACACTGCAGCCGCACCCGGTCGGAGGCGTGATCGCGGGGCTGCCAGCGTCGGGCTGACCGCACCCTTCATCGGTGATGCCGTCGCAGTCATTGTCGAGACGATCGCAACGTTGTTCTTCTTCTTCGAAGGTGGGGCCGTAGTCCACGCCGTCGCAGCGAACGAGGCTGTTGAGATTGCATTGGGGCGCCACGTGCTTCGCGCCGGCGCAGACACCCAGCCCCAGCTCGCAGTCGGTATCGAAGGCATCGGCGAAGCCGTCGCAGTCGTTGTCCAAGCCGTCGCAGCTGCGCTCGATGGATTCGTACTTCGGGCCGTATTGATCGGCTCCGCATTCGGCGAGGCCGGTGGGCAAACAGAGATCGGGCGTGGTGATCGCGCCCAGGCAGACGCCGAGCTGCTTGGTGCACCACTTCATTGCCACGTCATCGGTCGTTCCGTCGCAGTCGTTGTCGAGCCCGTCGCAGCGCGTCTCGTTGGGCTCGAAGTCAGCCCCGTACTCAGCGCGCCCGCAGCTCGCCCCTGGCGCGCAGTTGGTGAAGGTCACCCCTGAACAGACGCCGAGCTGGAGCGCGCAGGGAATCGCCCGCGAGATCGTCCCGTCGCAGTTGAAGTCGAGCGAGCCGCACAGCGCCTCCGATTGACCGAAGCTCGGTCCATAGCTGGCGTCAGTGCAGGCGAGGAAAGCTCCGTTCACACACGTCGAAGGCGTGTTGCGTGAGGCGGAACAGACGCCGGTCTGGTTCGCGCAAAATGGCAGTTTGAGCGTCGGGTCCGCTTCGTCGATCAGGCTGTCGCAGTCGTTGTCGAGCGTGTCGCAGGTCTCCGTCGCCGCAGGTGAGATGGCGGCGTTAGCGTCATCGCAATCACCGAAGTGGTACGCCCAGCCGGGGGCGGAGACCGACGACAGCATGCACACCGTTCCGTAGCCGTCCCGATCGGTGTCCTGGCACAGCCGATGTGCCTCACTGACGACGGTCGTGATGACGAAGTCTGATCCGGGCGCTGCCCCCACGGCCCGCGCGCGATGGCCACCGAACGAAGCGCGCACAGCGGGGTGGCAGACATCGAGCCCGGGTCCTGCGTTGAGCCTGAGCCACTCGCCGTCCCCGCTGGCAATCATTCGAAACGGGGGCGTGTGACCGGGGCGGGGCCAGGTATCGGGCACGAAGGCAGGATGGGGCAGGACGCCGTGGCCAATGGGATAGCTCCCGCCATCGGGCTGCCCGATGCTCCAATCTGGGAGGCCGCGAACGGTTGCGTCGAACCGCCGGAGCCCCATGAACCCGGGCTGGTTCATCGTATCG
>JANODF010000252.1:0-4374 GCA_031412555.1 Archangium sp.
AGATCGTCGGCCACGATGAACTGATCTAGCGTGGTCGCGGTGAGCCCGGTCTCTCCATCGAGCTGCAGCAGCTCACGCAAGCGAGAGGTGAGGTGCGCGGTACCGTCGACCAGATCACGTTCGATCACCGCCAGCTCGGCCAGCTCGAACGCTTCGTCGAGCAGCTGGTGGGAGCGCGCGAACTGCCGCTGCTCTGCCAGGCGCTGGGTGATGTCGGTGCCGCGCAAAAAGAGTGCATCACCGCGTTGGGGCGTGGAGCCGCGCGCCACGTGCCAGTTGATGCTCCGCCAGGTGCCGTCGGAGGCGCGCAAGCGGGTGGTGTATTCGCGGTGAGAGCGGTGTTCGGCGGCGTGCTTGAGGGTGAGCGCGACGTCGTCGGGGTGCACCAACTCGAGCATGCCCATGCCGAAGTACCGGTCGCTCGACCAGCCGAGGGTCGCTTTCACCGCGTCGTTGACCTCCAGCACCCGGTGTTCGGGCGTGGCCACCACGAAGAGATCGGACGAGAGCTCGAAGAACAGCTCGAAGATGTGCAGCTCGTTGACCACCGCGAGCTCACGGGTGATGTCGAGGAAGACGGCCACCACGTACTGGAGCTCGCCTGTCGCGGAGAGGATCGGCAACGCCGAGGCCACCAGCTCGCGGTAGTCGCCTTTGGGCAGCCACACGGCCAGCCGGCGGCGCACCACCGGCCGCTTCGTGCGCGCGGCCTCGAGCGAGGGCATCTCGTCGGGCGGCAGCGGGCTCAGATCGGCGCGCACCAACGAGGTGAGCAGCTCGAGCGCCTTGCGCCCCATCAGATGCTCGGGCTTGAGGCCCAGCAGCTCGGGCGCGCCCTGGTTGAAGCGCACCACCACGCCCGCCGGGTCGTAGACGATGACGCCGTCGGACAACGACTCCATCACTTGCAGAAAGTCGATCGTCGGTTCGGTCACGGTGCTTCCACGGGTTCAGACGTAGCCCACCACCCAACCCCGGTACCGATCGCCGCCAGTCCACTGACAATCCACGCGATGGTCGAGCCGATCGCAAGGCTTCGCGCCACATCGCCTGAACGAAAGAAGTCTGATTCGTACCTCGCGGCGTTCGCTTCGGCCGCCACACTCTGCGCGTGCAGGCCCAGGGCGAGGCCGGTCACGAAGGAGGCGACCGTGACGAGGCCCAGCGAAATCGGCAAGGCGCGTTTCACCAACGCGGGGCCCAGCGGCGAATCTGGGCGCGGGGCCGGCTCGAGCTTCGTCTTCTTCGGCGCATCTTTCGGGAAATCGGCGTCGGGAAGATCGTTCTCCGGCATCGGAGGAGGCGGGGCGCGCAACGACCGCTTCACCTCGAAGAAGAACTCCACCGCCTTGGGGCTGGTGTACGGCGGCAGCTCGGCGCCTTCGTCGATGCGCAGCGCGGTGCGGAAGTGTTCGGCGGCGGTCTTTTTCTGCCCGAGGTTGAACTTGCACAGGCCCGCATGAAGTTCGATCTCCCGCAGCTCATCGGGCGTGCTCTTCCACTGCGTGGCGGCCTGCTTGAGCCGTTCGACACACCGCTCGAAGTCGAGGTTGCCCTCGTGTTCGAGGGCCTCGGCCAGGAAGGGGTTGGGCCCTGCGGAGAGCACCAGGGCGAGCAGCAGCGTCACGGCTGATCTCCCAGGGTGACGAGCAGATCGTCGGCCAGCTGCCAGCTCGAGAGCGTGACGGAGAACGCCCCGCCGCCCGTGCCGTCGTAACGCGCGATGCCCAACGACAGCTCGGCGGGGGGCAGGGTGGCTCCCCCCGAGACGCTGGTGTACCGCTGGAGCACGTCGTTGATGCGCACCTCGCGCGCGGTGCCCACCCGGTAGGCGACCTCGACGATCCAATCGCCGGCGGTAAAGCCCCCGTCCACGGGGAAACGCTCCACCAGCGCGGCGGCGCCCACGGTCTGCGCGTCACTCTCCACCACCAGCTGACCTGAGGCCTCGAAGCCGATGCGCACGAAGGCCTGCCCCGATTGGGTACCCAGATACGCCAGCGGCACGAAGCCACTGACCGAGAGCGGCGCGACCAGGGTGATGCGCCCGCGCAGCCGGCCCTCGAGCGAGCGGGGCAGGTGGTTGAGATCGATCATCTCAGCGAGGGCGGTGTCTTGCGCGTCTCCCGAGCCGAGCACGGTGGCCAGCACCCGGTTGCCGCGTGAAGGGTCGATGTCGAGGGTGCAGGTGGGGTCGACCGTGCTGCCGTTGAAACCCTGCAGCCGTTGTTGCCACCGAGGCAAGCCCGCGTCGGTTCCTGCATCGGCGGTGGGCAGCCCGGCGTCGAGCTCCAGGCCCGCATCACGGCCCGCGTCGGGAGCGGAAGGATCCACGCAGCGCGCGTTCACACAGGCGCGCGGGGCACGACAGGGATGTGACTCGTCACACGCCCTCCCGGGAACGTCGTCGAGCTCGATCGCGCACCCCCCGAGGAGCGCGAGGGTGACGGCGCTGAACAGCCGGATCACGGGTGCCACTCTCTCATTACCAAGCGCGCTTCGGCCAGTTCCGTTTCCCGCTCCGTCGCGCAAGTGGGTATAGGCTCCCGCGCCCGTGAACGGACGAATCTCCGACATGCTCAAGCAGGGCCTGCGCAAGTGGACGCTGTCGATGGCGGGCACCGATCTCGACGAGCGCCTCGAGGGCAGCCGCCCGCAGAACGAATACGGCGTCGACCCCTGGGGCTACAGCCTCGACTACGCGCTCTCGGCGGTGGGGCCCTTTCTCTGGCTCTACAAGAACTACTTTCGCGTCGACACCTTCGGCCTCGAGAAGGTGCCGGCCGGGCGCGTGCTGCTGATCGCCAACCACTCCGGTCAGCTGCCGGTCGACGGCGCGATGATCGGCGTGGCGATGCTCACCGAAGCCAAACACCCGCGGCCCATTCGCAGCATGGTGGAGAAGTGGGTGCCCACGCTCCCGTTCATCTCCACCTTCTTCGCGCGCATCGGCCAGGTGGTGGGCACGCCCGAAAACTGCCGCGCGCTGCTGGAGAAAGACGAAGCGATCCTCGTCTTCCCCGAGGGGCTCAAGGGCATCTCCAAGCTCTACCCTCAGCGCTACCAGTTGCAGGAGTTCGGCCTTGGGTTCATGCGCCTCGCCCTCGAGACCAACACCCCCATCGTGCCCATCGCCGTCATCGGCGGTGAAGAGCAGGCGCCCGCGGTGGTGAACTTGAAGCCGCTCGCGAAGCTGCTGGGTTTTCCGGTGATGCCGTTGACGCCTTACGGCGCGCCGTTCCCGCTCCCGGTGAAGTACCGGTTGCACTTCGGTGATCCGCTCTTCTTCACCGGCCGACCCGACGACGACGACAGCGAGCTGGAGAAGAAGGTGAAGGTGGTGAAGGCCGCGATTCAGACGATGATCGAGCAAGGCCTCAAAGACCGGAAGGCGGTCTTCTGGTGAGCACCACGCGGCCGAAGGTGGTGGTCACCGGCATCTCGGGAAATCTGGGGCGGGTGGTGGCCAAGCTGCTGCACCGCGAGGCCGACGTGATCGGCATCGATCGCCGGCCCTTCGTGGGCCGCCCCAAAGACGTGGAGCACGTGCAGGTCGACTTGCGGAAGAAGAAGACCGACGAGGTCTTCCGCCGCAACAAGGTCGACGCGGTGATCCACATGGGGATCATGCATGACCCCCGCATGAGCCAGGAGGATCACCACTCCTTCAACGTGCTGGGCACCATGCGCGTGCTCGACTGCGCGGCGAAGTACGGCGTGAAGAAGGTGGTGATGCTCTCTTCCGCCAACGTCTACGGCCCCTCGCCGCAGAACTCGAACTTCCTGACCGAAGAGACGCCGCTGATGGCGGCCAGCCGTTTCCCCACCGTGCGCGATCTGATCGAGGTCGACATGCTGGCCCACGGCTTCTTCTGGCGGCACCCGGAGATCGAGACCGTGGTGCTCCGCCCGGTGCACATCGTGGGCGCGGCCATCAAGAACGCGCCGAGCAACTACCTGCGCCTCAAGCGGCCCTGGGTGCTGGCTGGCTTCGACCCGATGGTGCAGCTCATTCACACCGAAGACGTGGGCCGCGCGATGATCGAAGCGCTCCGGCCCGGCCGAAAGGGCGTCTACAACGTCACCGGCCCCGGCGAAGTGCCGCTGTCCTCTGTCTTCCGCGAGTTGGGCCACAAACCGCTGCCCCTGCCGCACATGCTGGCCAAGCCGCTGCTCAGCACGCTCTTCAAGTACCGCCTCGCCAGCTACCCCCCGGAGGAGCTCGACCACATTCAGTTCCTCTGTATGGTCGATGGCTCCCGCTGGACGAACGAGACCGGCTGGAAGCCACGCCACTCGATGAAAGAGACGATTCGCTCGGTGCTGGGCGAGTAGATCCCTGACGTCGATGTCATGATCGGGAGCGTCTTTGCC
>JANODF010000253.1:0-5506 GCA_031412555.1 Archangium sp.
CGCGGCCCCGGCGTGCTCGACATGAAGGGCGGGCTGGTGGTGATCGCCTGGGCGCTCAAGGCCATCGCCAGCACGGTCGGGTTGAACGCCATCGCGCCCATCCGGCTGGTGATCGTCTCGGATGAAGAGGTCGGTTCTCCGGAAGGCGCGCCGCTGCTTCGGCACACCATCGCCGGCAGCCAGCTCGCGCTCGTCTTCGAATCGGGCCGCGCGAACGACGCGATCGTCACGCAGCGCAAGGGCACGGGCTCAGCCAAAGCGGTGGCCATCGGCAAACCCGCGCACGCCGGCAACGCGTACTGGGAAGGCGCGAACGCCATCTGGGCGCTCTCGCGTTTCGTCGATCGCGTGCAGTCGCTCTCCAGCAAGGAGACCGGCGTCACGGTGAACGTGGGGGTGATCAACGGCGGCACCTCGAAGAACACCGTGCCGGCCGAAGCGCGCGCCGAGCTCGATCTGCGCTTCCCCACCAAAGCGCTGGCCGACGAGCTGTGGGTCAAGCTTCACCACGCCGCCGAGTCGCTCGCGGTCGAAGGCGTGAACGTGAAGGTCGAGCCGGGCGCCGGCCGCATGCCGATGGAGAAGCTGCCCGGCACCGACGCGTTGGTCACCCGCTACGCCACCTGCGCGAAGTCGCACGGCCTGGCCGCCGACGAAGCGCCCCGGCAGGGCGGAGGCAGCGATGGCAATACCGCCGCCGCGATGGGCATTCCCACCATCGACGCGCTGGGCCCGCGGGGCAAAGGCTTCCACACCCCCGACGAATACATCGAGGTCGACACCTTGATCAGCCGGGCCCAGGCGTTGGCCGATTTCCTCCTAAGTCCCTGATCACACAGGGCTCGAGAGCCCCCCGGAGAGAGGGTTGAAACCGGGAGGCCTCGAGGCGCATGGTGCACACGCGTGCTTCGACTCCTTCAGCGGACCCCGGTCATCACCCCCGAGACGCCCGATGAGGCGTTGGTGCGGCGTGCCCAACAAGGCGAGTCGGCGGCCTTCAAGGCGCTGTTCGAGCGGCACGTGGTGTCGGTGCGGCGGTTCTTGAGAGACCTGCTGAGGCAGAGCGACCTGGCCGACGACGCGACCCAGGAGACCTTCGCGCGCGCCCACGCGCAGCTGGTCAAGCTGGCCGATCACGATCGATTCAAGCCCTGGGTCCTGGGCATCGCGCGCAACGTGGCTTTCGAAGCGCGCCGGGTTCGCCAGCATGACGTGCTGGACGATGAAGACGACGGCACGCCCTCGGCGGTGATCCCCTCACCTGATCCCGAGCGGGTGTTGCTCGACGCCGAGCTGGAGAAACACTTCACCGAAGCGATGGGCACCTTGTCTCCCAATCGCCGGGCCGCGCTCTTGATGCGGCTCGATCACGGGCTTGGCTACGAAGACATCGCCGCCGCGTTCGGCTGGTCGATCCCCACCGTGAAGAACGAGATTCACCGCGCTCGCCTCAAGCTGCGCGCCCACCTGTTGCCTCACCTCACTGGAGAGAACGCATGAGCCGCTGCGGACGAACGGCCCAACTCGAAGCGGTCGCCCTGGGAGAAACGTCCCCGGCCGTCTCGATGGAACTGCGCGCGCACGCCAGGCAGTGTGCCTTGTGCCGCCACGAGCTGAACTGGCTCGAGACCGAGTCGGCGATGTTCCGCCAGCGTGCGGGTCGCGATGAGGTGGCCGAGTTGTGGAAGGGCGTGGAGAAGCGCCGAGGCCTTTCCGTGGAGCCGCGTTCGTGGCCCCGCGTGCTGGTCGCGATGGCGGCGGCCGCGGTGCTGCTGGTGATGGTCGGCCGCTCTGCTCCTCAGCAGACCTCGATGGCCACCGACAGCTTCCGGGTCGAAGAGACGCTCGAGTCTTCGATGTTGGCCAGCCCGGCGTTTCTCTTCTTCGAGCCCAGCGAGCCCTGCTCGAAGTTGCCTTCGGGGGTCGGTTTTCAGTGCAGCCCCGTGGTGCCCGCAAGCTTCCTCGCCTCGCGCTGAATGAGAGGGCTGGGGTGAGGGGCCGTCGAAGCTCCGGCCTTCGTCGAGTGGAAGTGGCCCAGGTGGCCCCTCACCCCGACCCTCTCCCCGCTGGCGCCCGCTGGCGCAGGGAGAGGGAGACCTGAGTCGTGACGAATCGTTCTGAAGACCGGTTCCTGCCGTTGATCCCCGCGGGGCTGGGCCTCGTGCTGCTGATCATGGCCACCACCTTCGGCAGCATCGGCCGCTATCAGCAGAAGAAGTCGCAGGCCCTGCTCACCTGGCCTTCAGTCGAAGGTACCGTGACCAGCTCCGGAATCTCGCGTTACCGCCTCTCAGGCGAAACGCAGGATCGAGAGCACGCAGTCGCGACCTTCGAGTACGTGGTCGAAGGCAAACGCTACGAGTTCACCAGGACCTACGGCGGTGGCCGCTTCGTCTACGAAAACGCGCCGCCTTCGCTCGACTGGACCCAAGGCCAGAAGGTGCCGATCTACTTCGATCCGAACGATCCTTCAGACCGCGAGCTCTCCCGCACGCGCGACAACACCGAGCTGCTCTTCCTCGCCATCGGGGTCTTCTGCGGTCTGGTGAGCCTGCCGTTCTTCTACGGCGCCTGGCGCTGGCGTCAGAGGCTGGCGAGCGCGACCCGGTAGAGCGCGCGGTAGCCCATGCGGGGCGCCAGCTCGAACTTGTCGGCGTGGAAGCAGTCCTTGAGCACCGCCGCGCCCGCGGGCGTGGAGTGCATCGAGAGCAACATCTTCTCGAGCTCCGTCACCGTGGCAGACCCTGCGCCCATGGAGACCGCCACGCCGTCATTGGGCGCCTCTTCCGTGAAGCCCAGCACGCGGAAGGCGTTCTCTTTCTCGGGCCACATCTGCGCGAGCCCCGTGGTGGCGGCCGTGCCGGCTTTCGCGGCGGGCGCGAAGACCGAGGTGACGTCGGCTTTGCCCTCGAGCACGGCCTCCAGCGCGTTGCGGTAGTTGCCCAGGAAATCCTGCTGCGCGAACGTCTTCATCGGGTCGAGCCCACGATCGCGCAGGAACGCCATGGGGAGCAGGAAGCCGCCCACCGAGTCGCGATCACTCCACGCCGCGGTGCTGCCCTTGAGCGTGTCGAGGGTGAGGCTCGAGTCTTTGCGGGTCAGCAGCGCCGCCCGGTATGCCGAGGCGCCATCGCGCACGCCGCGCACCAACACGCGCACCCCCATCGCTTCGATGCGCGCACAGACGAACGGGGGCGCCCACGCGGCGTCGACCTTTCCGGAGAGCAGCTCACGCGCCAGCTGCTCGTAGGTGGCCGGCTGCACCACTTCGGTCTCGCGGCCCAACGCGGCGGTGAGGTGGGCCTGGAGCTGCTGCGCCCGGCCACCGGCCTCATTTCCCAGCGAGGAGGGGATGGCGAAACGAACGTGGGTGCGGGGCGCCTTCGTCGACACGTCAGCTCTCCACCGTGATGCGAGCCACTTCGTCGTCGGCCAGGCCGAAGGTCGCCTGCAGCAGGTCGAGCACGCGCAGCTCGGCAGGTGACGGTTTTCCGCTCGCGTAGGCCACCCGCACCGCCAGCCGGAACGCCTTGCTGCGCTGGCCGTGCGTGCTCAGCCCCTGGGCGAGCACGGTGAGGCGCTGCGGCATGCCTTCGGTGGTGATGTTGTTCACCGCTTCACGCAGGTACTGCTGCGCGGCCTCCATCGAGGCCTCTTTGAACACCGGGTCGCCGGCCAGGTTCTCCAGCATCGCGGAGAGTTCACCTTCGCGCACCTTGCCGTCCGCGGCCGACACCAGCACCATCGTCTCGGCGTAGAGCTGCTCCAGCGGCTCGCCCAACACCTCGGCCAACGAGTCACCGGCTTCGACGTTCACGAACACCCGGGAGACTTCGTCTTCGGAGAGGCCGAGCGAGGCCTGGAAGGTCTTCAAGAAACCCAGCTCGTCGCGGGTGGCCTTGCGATCGGCGAGCGCCACGGCGGTGGCGAGGCCAAACGCGAGCAGCCGGTTGCGGTGATTGGGCAGGCGCTCCTTGATGCCGTGCAGCAGCTCTTCCAGCGAGCGGCCGTGCGCGAGGCGCCTTGCCGAACCCTCGACCATGGCGGACAGCTCCTGAGCCCTCACGCCATCGAACTCGGGGCGCTCGATCACCCGGGAGAGCACCTGCTTCAACTCGCTGGGGCCGATCTGCCCGTCGGCGCTGGCGGCCAGCACCATGGCGTCGAGCAGCGCGGCGTTGCGGTCATTTCTGGCCTGCGAAAGCGAGTCACGCGGCATCGGTCTTCTCCGTCTCGAGCTGAACCAGTCTCACCGGAGAGGCTTTATCCCCTTCAGCGGCGGCGGGAAGTGCCTCGGTGGGCAGGGTCCACAACTTCTGGTCGAGCAGGTGGCTCGGGTGAATGTTGCCCATGGCCGACATCAACGAGTTGCGCACCATGGGAATCTCCTTGGCGAGGTCGTCGACCAGCCGCTTCACGCGTTTGCGTTGGAGGTTCTCCTGCGACCCACACAGATCGCAGGGAATGATGGGGAACTTCATCAGCTCGGCGAAGCGGGCGATCTCGGGCTCGGCGGCGTAGGCCAGCGGGCGGATGATGGTGTTGCGGCCGTCGTCGCTCTTCAAGCGGGGCGGCATGGTGGCCGTCTTGCCCGCGAAGAACTGGTTGAGCAGCAGCGTGTGAATCATGTCGTCGCGGTGGTGACCCAGGGCGATCTTGGTGCAGCCCATCTCGACCGCGGCCGTGTAGAGGATGCCCCTGCGAAGGCGAGAACACAGGCTGCACTGGGTGACGCCGGGTTTGAGCTTCTCCAGCACCACGCTGTAGGTGTCTTCTTTGAGCAGCCGGTACTGATACTCGTTGTCCTTGAGCCAGCCCTCCAGCATGGCGGCCGGGAAACCGGGGTGACCCTGGTCGAGGTTGACCGCGATGAGCTCGAACTTGATGGGGGCCCGGCGCTGCAGCAGCCGCAGCAGGTGGAGCATGGTGTACGAGTCTTTTCCCCCCGAGATGGCGACCATGATGCGGTCGTTGGGCTCGATGAGGGAGAAGTCGTGCACGGCCTTGCCGACATGCTTGAGAAGCGATTTCTCCAGCTTGTTGAGCTCGTCCACGTTCACTCCCGATGAGAGGGACCCCCGCCCTCTGCGCGCGCCGATAGCCCACAATCAGGGGTTTTTGCTAGTGGCGTGTCCGTGCCTATTCCGATGACGACCCTCGATGTGACCCGTGCAGAGCAACTGGGGCAGGTGGTGGCCACGCTGGCCCCCGTAAAAGAGCTGGCGGTCGACGTCGAAGCCGATTCGATGCATCACTTTCGGGCGCGCCTCTGCTTCGTGCAGCTGGGCACCGACAAGGACATCTTCCTCCTCGACACGCTGGTGCCGGAGGTGAGCCCCAAAGCGCTCGCGGCCACCTTCGAGAACCCTGCCATCACCAAGTTCTTCCACGCGGCGCAGGGTGACCTGCAGTACCTCGCCGAGGAGGGAGTGCGCGTGCGCGGGCTCTTCGACACCCACCGCGCGGCGACCCTGCTGGGGTGGCCCAAAGTCGGCCTGGTCGATCT
>JANODF010000254.1:0-15158 GCA_031412555.1 Archangium sp.
CGCGCACAAACACGAGCTCTGCAACGGCACCGAACACCTGCGCGCCTTTCGCGGTGACGACGCGGAGATCGCTCGCCTCGGCTCCTCCGCCAACCTCACCGGCCGCCCGCTCAAACCGCCGAAGCCTCCGAAAGCGCCTGGCGACAACACGCCTGACGACGATGACGACGAAGGCCCACCCGTGCTCCTCGCGCACAAGTGGGAGAACGACGTCGACCTCACCGGCTGGTGGCTCTCCGAAAAGCTCGACGGCGTACGCGCCTACTGGGACGGCGAACGGTTCATCTCGCGCCTGGGCAACGAGTTCTTCGCGCCGAAGTGGTTCACCGCTGCGCTGCCCAAGTCACCGCTCGATGGCGAACTCTTCGGCGGCCGCAAACAGTTCCAGCGCACCGTCGGCATCGTGAAGCGACAAGACGCGTCGGATCTCTGGAAGGAGCTCCAGTACGTGGTCTTCGATGCGCCGTCCCACGGCGGGGTCTTCGAAGAACGCGTGGCTTTCATCGAAGCGACGCTCACCACGCTCGACGTGAAGTGGCTGGTCGCGCACAAACACGAGCTCTGCAACGGCACCGAACACCTGCGCGCCGAGCTCGCGCGCGTGGAAGGGCTCGGCGGCGAAGGCCTGATGGTCCGCCAGCCGAGGTCCCGGTACGAGGCGGGGCGCTCCAACACGCTGCTCAAGGTGAAGAGCTTTCACGACACCGAAGCGCGCGTGCTCGGTCACGTCGCCGGCATGGGCCGCCACAAGGGCCGCCTCGGTGCGCTGTTGGTCGAGCTGCCCGACGGTACCCAGTTCAACGTGGGCACCGGCTTCAGTGACGTCGAGCGCGAGAACCCGCCGAAGATCGGCTCGATCATCACCTTCCGCTACCAGGAGCTGTCGAACTCCGGCACGCCGCGTTTCCCCAGCTACATCGGTGAACGCATCGACGGAACGTTCCACAGCAACTCCACCGTTCGCCGCGTCGAAGGCGTGACGCCGAAGAAGTCCACCACGCCCGCTCCACCTCCCCCTGCAGTCGTGAAACGAGGAAACATGCCGACCCGCCGATTCGAGATGACCGATGGTGACACGCGCTACTTCTGGGAAGTCGAGTCGAACGGCTCGAAGCAGAAGGTTCGTTTCGGGACGTTCGAAGAGAAGGAGAAGCTCTTCGAAGACGACGACGAAGCGCGTGAGAACACCGAGAAGAAGATCGCTGAGAAGCTGGGCAAGGGCTTCAAGGAAGTCGGTGGTGGTGCTGCCGCTGCCGCGCCCGCGAAGAAGAAGAGCCCGTTCGATGACGAGGAAGATGACGCGCCTGCTCCCGTGAAGAAGGCACCGGCCCCTTCTGCTCCGGCTGCGTCGAGCGCCGGCAAGTCGTCGAAGTCCGGTGAAGCAGGCGCGCGGTACTTCGAGTTCATCGAAGGCAGCTCCGCCAAGTTCTGGGAGATCCGCGTCGAAGGCACGACCTTCTACACGCGCTACGGGAAAATCGGCACCGACGGCCAGATGACCCAGAAGGACTTCGACTCCGACGAGAAGACGCAGGCGGAGGCGAACAAGCTGATCGCTGAGAAGACGAAGAAGGGCTACGCGGAAAAGTAATGGCCACGGCGAAACGGCGTCTGAGCCCAGCTGACTTCGACGTCGTGCGCGGGGCGGCGAACGACGTGAAGGCCTTTCGTAAGTTCGTCGAGCAGGAAGGCGCTGCCGCCACGGCCATCGTCGAAGACGCGCTCGACCGTGGGTCCAGCACGATGCACAAGACGGCGTGGCAATGCCTGGCTCAGCTCGAGCCAGAGCGCGCCGAGGCGAAGGCGCTCGCGATGACGGCGGGCCTCACGAAGAAGGCGAAAGCGGCGCTGCAGCCGCTGTGGATCGTCGCCACCACCGCGTGTCTCGATCGGCTCGTCGAGCTGGGCGTCGAGGTCTACCCTGACAAGTTCCCCGGGGCGTCGCTCTCGCTCTCGTTCTCGCGAGCGCAGGGCTGGGCCCTGTCGGTGCTGCTGCGGTCAGCCGAGGCGGCAGTGCAGAAGCAAATGCTTCGCATGTGGTTCGGTCCCTACAACGACGCGTCGACGGGCTTCGACCTTCTTCGCGGCGCGCTCGAGCACCCGGCTTTGCTGGTGCGCACCGAGGCGCTGCAGCTCTTGATCGAGTCGCGAGATGTCGAAGCGTGCCGCCTCGATTCTCTGCCCGAGGACCTCGTCATCCGCGCGCGGTTCGTGCTGCCGGCCGCTGAAGCGTTCGATCGATTGAGGCCCTTGTTCGAGAGCAACCCTTCTCAGCGCGGTGCGGTGATCAGGGCGCTGGGTATCCAGCCCGAGTGCGACCCGCGTTGGGTGGAGCTGTTCTCGTCACTCGATGACTCCGGGGTCCGCATGGCCGGGCTGATGGCGACGCGCCGCCCAGAGGCACTGGCGCTGCTCGCTCCGCTGATTCAGCGCATGGGACCGGGTCCTGAACTGCTCACGGCGCTCATGGAGCTGCGTGGCTTTCGTTCGGCAGAGGCGGCGGCCCTGCTGGTGCCGTGGCTCTCGCGCAGTGAACTCGATGGCAACGCCGCCCTGCTCTCGACCTCGCTTCGGGAGTGCGGCTCACCCGCAGATGCCCCCGCGCTCGAGGCCGCGGCGGAGCGAAACCCGCAGGGCGCCGTGTTCTATCGCGAGGCCATCGCCCACATCGAGGCGCGCCACCCGAAGGGCTGACCACCCTGGGTTGTCGTTAGAACGGCACATCGCTATCGTTGGAACGCGATGCAGAAGCGACTGACGAAAATTGGCAACAGCCTTGGGATTGTTCTTGATCGCCCGTTGCTCGAGAAGCTCGGCGTCGATGCGGAGACTGACCTCGAGGTCTCTACGGATGGTTCCGTCATTCTGATCTCGCCCGTGAGGAGCAAGCGGCGCGACGCCAAACTCAAGCGCGTCACGGACAGGGTCTTCGACGCGTACGCCGGGGCCTTCAAGAAGCTCGCTGAATGAAGTTGGAGTTCGTCGAGCTCGATGAGGTGCTGGCCATTCACGCGGAGAGCATCCGTCGGTTCGGCGGTGCCACCGGACTTCGGGATGCTGCTCTCCTGGAGTCGGCGCTGGCCATGCCTCGAGCGACGATGTTCGGAGAGCTTCTCCACTCGACGATTCATGAACAGGCTGCTGCGTACCTTTTCCATCTGGTGAAGAACCATCCCTTCGTCGATGGCAACAAGCGTGTCGGTCTCGCGGCGGCGCTCACCTTCCTCGGCATGAACGGGCTCTGGGTCGAGACGACCAACGACGCGTTGGTCGAACTCACCTTGAACGTCGTCGAAGGCCGCGCTTCCAAGTCCGACGTGGCGGTGTTCTTCAGTGAATACGCCGAGCCTTGGGACTGACTGGCAGGAGATCAGGGGTGACACCTCACAATTTTTCGGGGTGCAGAAAATCTTCCGTCCTCAATCTTGTGGAGATCTGCCGACCGCCTGACCTAGCGTCCGGTCGCTTTTGAACGGAGGGGTTCATGGCTGATCGTCCCGACATCACGCTCGACGACTTGAAGACGCTGGCCCGAGGGCAGGCGCCGGATCTCGCCCAGGCCATCATTCATTTCGCGGCCCAGCCGCAGCCTGCTCCCGAGCACGTGCCCGAAGGCGCACTCACGCCGGAGGCCTTCGAGCAGCAGCTCAAAGACGCGCAGAAGGAATACCGCGAGTCGGTCAAGCGCATGAAGGTCGCGCTGCTCTGGCGCCGTTACCTCACGCAGCCCGACCCGCCGCCGTCCGGCAAGTACCTGCTCGCCGACTTCCTGTTGGAGCTGTACCTCGAAGGGGGCGAGCCGACGCGCGCCACGCTCCTGGAGGTCGCGCGCACGGCACCGCTGGCCCGTGGTCTGTGGGGTGGTCTCAAGCGCATCTACAAGCTCGCCGAAGAACGTCAGGACGCGCTCCTGTTCGGTGCGATCCTCGGCCGACTCGAGTCGAACACCGGCGGTGGGGGCGCCGTCACCCGCGGCACCATCGTCTACCTGCAGCGCCGCGGCTGGCGTTACCTGCGCAACCTCGCGCGCGCCGTGCCCGAGCTGTACCCGGTCTTCGCCACCGCCACGCTCAACCAGCTCACCCAAGACGCCACCACCTGGCAGGGCGTCGCTTGCGGGCGGATCATCAACGCGCACGAGGAGTACTTCGAGAACGCGTGGAAGCTCTCGCCTGATCCGTTGATGGTGCTGCTGGAGACTGCGCAGCAGAACGACGTGGCGAAGTTCGCCATCGCCAAGCTCAAGAAGCACTTCCCCCAGCAGCTGCGCCAGACGAACGTGGCCTGGCTCTCGCGGCTCGCGCAGCGGCCGATCGCCGCGGTGCACGAGCTGCTCGTCGACATCCTGCAGAACACGCCTGAGCTCCACCCCGCGAAGCTCGAGGGCCTCGGCCTCAAGCCCGCCGTGCTCTCGCTGCTGCTCTCGCCCTCGGCCGCCGTGCGGAAGTACGCCGTCGAATACGCGCGCGCACACGCCACCGATCTGCCGCCCGCCGTGGTGGTCGAGTACGCGCTCACGGGAGAATCAGAGACCCGCGCCTGGGCCATGTCGGTGCTCGAGACGGTCAACGCCAAGACGCTCGGGTTGCCGCTGCTCTCGAAGTTGCTCGCGGGCCAGAACACCTCGGCCTGGGCGATCACCCGCCTCGAGTCTCAGTTCGATCGCGCTGAGCTCACCGACTCGTTCTTCGTCGAGCTCGTCTACGGCACCGGCACCCAGCGTGATTGGGCGCGCAAGTACCTGGCGGAGCGGGTCAAGCAGAGTGATCAGCTCGCGAACTTCATCAAGGCGCTCTTCGCCGATCCCCGCCGGCAGGACGTGGCGCTCGCTCCGCAGCTGGTGCGTTTCACCCGGCAGTTGATGCCGCTCGTCGCGCCCGAACATCTCGGCGCTCCGTGGTTGATGGCGCTGTTGGTCGATCGGCCTTTCCGCGAGGTGGCCGACGAAGCACTGCGCCGCGCGAAGTCGCTGCCCGGTCTCGACATCGAGGCGGTGAAGGGGCTGGTGTTCGATCGTTCGGTGCGTGAGCTCGCGCTGCACCTGCTCTCCACGCACGCCAGCTTCAAGATCATCGGGCTGCCCTGGCTGCTCGCGCTCGCCCGCCGCACCGATCCCACGCTCTCTGGTTTCGCCACGCGCACCTTGCTCGGTCAGGTCGACCCGCGTGACTTCGGTGACGGCGACGTCGATCGCGGCGTGAAGCGGCTGCTCGAGCTCGCCACGGGCGCGAAGGAGCCCGACCCCGTCCGCCTCTTCGCGCAGACGTACCTGCGCTGCCATCACCCCACGGTCGGTCCGCAGCAGCCCGAAGCGGTGGCCAACGCCATCACGCCGAAGCTGACCCTCGCCCAGTACCAGCCCGAGCCGTACTGGAAGGCGCTGTTCGATTCGCGCGCCGACGTGCGCCGTTTTGCGAGCGTGATCACCAGGGCCGATCTGCGGCGCTGGGGCTACCACCTGCGCGTGTACGAGCTGGCTGACAGCGAACACCGCGAAGTGCGCACCCTCTGCACCAACGCGCTGGAGAACGCGGGCTCGCCCACGGCCGACATGGCCTGCACGCTCACGGTCGAAGAGATCGATCCCGCGCAGGTGTTCCGGCTCACCGAGAGCCGAATTCGCCAGAGCCGCGAAGTCGCGATGGAGATGATCGCGCGGCACTACACCCGCCTCGGTGGCCCCGAGCGCCTCGCGTGGTTGATGGAGAGCGCAGATCGCAGCGTGCGCACCATGGCCGTGCGCATGTTGTGGGAACGCCATCGTCCCGCGTCGCTGCCTGAAGGCTGGAAGCCCAAAGGTCCGCAGAAGTTGCCCGAGCACGCAGGCCGTTTTGCCGACGTGCAGGTGCTGCAGGATTTCCTCCGCACCTTGTTGTTCGGTCTTCCTCCGGGCCGCAGCCCCGACGCACGTGAAGGTGAGCTGCCTCGCCGAGCGTCGGGAGCCCAGGCTGCCAAACGACGCGCCATCGAAGCGGCTCGCGCGCTCGCCGTGGAAGACGAAGGGTTCGCACGCGCAGTCTCTCCGCTCTTCCTCGAGTTTTCGGGGAGCATCGCGCGGGGCGAGTGGCAGGCGTGCCTCGCTGCGCTCACCAGTCTCAAGGTCGCTCATCCGCACCTCGACGTCGGTCTTCACCTGAAGGGGGGCTAAAGCCATGGCCACCTGCGCAATCGGACACCTCGAGCAGGTCCGCGCGCTCGCTGCGAGCGGCCGCCTTCTCGCCATCGGCGGTACCCGTTCGGAAGCCACCTCGGCGGTCACGCTCTTCGACGCAGGCACGCGGAAAGTCACGCGCACGCTCGCCCTTCCCACGCACACGGCTGCGCTCGCTTTCTTCGGCAAGCAGCTGGTGGTCGGTGGTGTCGATGGTCAGCTCCACCGTTTCGACTTCGCTTCGGGTGAATCGGCCGGTGCTGCGCTGGCGCATCAAGGTGGCGTCACGGCGCTCAGCGCGACGGTCACGCTGCTGGCGAGCACGGGCGTCGACGGCAAGGTGATCGTCTGGGCCGACGGCGCGAAGAAATATGAGTTCATGGCTCCCGGCCCCCAGCGCGCGGTGGCCCTCGACCCCGCGAACGGCCGTGTGGCTGCTGCAGGTGATGACGGCATCGTGCGTATCTTCACGTTCGGCCAGAAGCAGCCGCGTGAGATGGAAGGGCACCGCGGTGCGGTGACGGCGCTCGCGTTCACGCCGCGTGATGGCCGCCTCGCCTCGACTGGCGACGATGGCACCGTTCGTTTCTGGTACCTCGAAGGCGCGGTCGAATCTGAAGTGCGTGGTGAAGGCGACACGGGTCACGCGGGTGGTGCGACGGCGTTCGCGTTCCTGCCTTCTCCGAAAGACGGCGCGAAGGACACGAGCGATCGCCTCGTCTCCACGGGCCTCGACGCGAAGATCCGCACCGTGCGGCTCGACGACAAGAAGCGCAGCAAGACCTTCGACTCCGATGGTCCGCAGCGCGCGCTCGCGTTGGTGGAGAGCGATCCGCGCAAGGTGTCGATCGAGATCGTCACCGGTGGTGATGGCCGCAAGCTGACCTTCCTCGAGGTGGGCCTCGAAGGGGCGCTCCCCGACTCGGCGCATCAGGGGCTCGATGGTTTCACCACCTGGTCTGCGCAGCTGAAGAGCGCGCAGCGGGCGGCGAAAGAAGTGCTGGCGAAGGATCTGCCGAAGATCCCCGAAGCCGAGGTGTTGCCGCTGCTCGAGGCGCTCGCAGCCGATCGCGAGAACCCGGTTCGCCTCACGCTCGCCAAGACGCTCAAGGAGAAGCCGCGCAAGGACACCCGCGCGCTCCTCCGCATCCTGGTGAAGGACAAGGATGCCGGCGTGGCCCAGGCCGCGCTCGAGTCGCTCGCCATCACCGAAGACCAGCCGTTCTTCGCGTATCGCGAGGGGCTGCGGGCCGCGGTTCCTTCGGTGCGCATCTCGGCGCTCAAGGCCCTCGCACCTCTTTACCCGGCGGTTCCGCTGGTGCCCGCGTTGGTCGCGGGTCTGCTGAAGGACGCCGACCCAACCGTCCGCCTGTCGGCGCTCGACGCGCTGCAGGCGGTGTTTCCGCAAGGGGTCGAAGCGCTGGTCACCGGCTTCGAGAAGGGCACTGCCGACGTGCGCGCCGAAGTGCTGGTGCGCGCGTTGTTCCAGGGCAAGTTGCCCTCGCTGCAGTCGATCTCCGGCCGCGCGCTCGATGATGAGAACGTGGTCGTGCGCCAGGTCGCCTTCGTGGTGCGCGTGCTGGAGCGCCCCTCACTCGGCCTCCTGCTCGAGAAGATGCTCGAGCTGCCCGAAGTGCTGCGGCGCGCGAACGGCGGCAAGGATCCGAACCCCGAACAACTCGCCGCGCTGCGCGGCAAGCTGCAGCTCACAGGAAAGTCTGCCGAGCTGACGCAAGACGATCTGACCCCGCTGCTGGTGGCCATGTCGGCGCGCGCGACCGACGTCGCCAGCCGAGGCGCCGTGGGCCTGCTCGTCGCGTCGAATGACGTGCGCGCGGTCAGCGCCCTGCTGCAGCTCTCACGTGAAGAGCCCGCGGCGCACCGGGTGTGGGTCGCGCAGACCCTGTCTTCTCTTGCCGATCCGCGCGCACGGCAGCGCGTCGCTTCGATGACCGACGACAAGGACGCCGCGGTTCGTGCGGCCGCTGCCGATGGTCTGACCAGGCGGAAGGACGAAGCCTCGCCGCTGGAGTTCGCGGGCATTCTGCTGCGCTCGGCCTGGGAGGACATGCGCAAGCGTGGCCTCACGCGCCTGGTCGCGGTGCCTCAAAAGGATCGCACCGAAGAGGCCGAGACCCTGCTCGGTCACGCGCTCGAAGACGAAGCGGGTGGGGTGCGCAGCGAAGCATTCAAGACGCTCTGGGCGTGGCACGAGAAGGACGCCACCGCGGCGATCGATCGCGCGTTGCTCTGCCGGTTCGCGGATCTCCGCCTCGCGGCCGTGCGTCAGCTCGCGCTGATCGCCAAGGTTCCCAACGACGATGATCAGCCGGCGCCCAAAGGCACTCCGGCGTGGATCCTGGAGCGGCTGGAAAAGGCCGTCGTCGATCGTGATGCGTCGGTCGGTGAAGCGGCGGTCACCTCGCTCGCGCGTTTGCTCGGCAAAGAAGCCGCGAAGCCCTGGCAGAAGGGTCTCGAGTCAGAGGCCGTCGCCACCCGTATTCTCGCGGCGCGCCGTGCCGCGGGGCTGGCCGGTAAGTCCGAAGCCGAGTCGTTGCGTTCGCCGTTGGTGAAGGCGCTGACCGATCTCTCCGTGCCGGTGAAGCTCGCCGCCATCGAGAGCGTGGATGCGTTGGTGAAGAACGACGCAGGTCCGCTCACCGCGGGGCTGATGGGCGATTCGCTCGAGCTGCGCGTTCGTTCTGCCGAGCTGCTCGCGCTGCGCGGTGAAGAGATCATCATCGAGCCCATGCGCGGGTTCGTGCTCGATGCCGAGCTCAAGCTCCGCCACCCGGCTTCGTATCTCGAGCCGCTCCGCGCCCGTGCCGTCGGCGCGCTCGCGACCCTGGGCAGCGCTCGCACCGCGGGCCTGTTCGCCGAGCCGCTGCTCAAGGACGAGAACCCGGCCGTGCGCGAACAGGCCGCGCGTGGCTTGTGTAACTCGGGTCACGAAGCGTTCCTGCTCGACGCGCTCAGCCACGCCGACGTCGCCGTGCGCAGCTGGGCCGCTGAAGGCCTCGCTCGTCTCGGTGATGATCGTGGCCTCGCCGTACTCACGGGCACGCTGAAGGATCCGCACCTGCCGATCCGCGAAGGCGCGCTGCGTGCGCTCGTCGCGCTCGGCCCCGCGGGTGACAACGCGCTCTTCCTCGGGCTCGACGACGCGGACGACTACCTGTCGGACACGTTCTTCGCGACGCTGCTCGCGCGGGATCTCCGGGCTGCGCGTGAAGGCAATGAGCCTGAGTTGCTCACGGCTGCACTGTCTGCCCAGCGCCCCGACGTGCGGTACGCCGCGGCCCGTGCGCTCGAGTTGCGCGCTGACGTGAGCTCGTACACGGAACTCCTGCTCGCCGCCGTCAGCCCTCCGAAACCGGAGAAGGCGGGCGACATGAAGGACTGGCCTGAAGAGGGTGAACGCGAGCGCGCCGCCATGCGGCTGCTGCAGTTGCTCGGAGCCGACACGCCTCAGGCCCGGTACGCCGCCGGCCAGGCGCTGCTGTTGCGCCGCAAGCCGCTCGAGTTCTTCGCTGAGGTGAAGCGGGTCGTCACGATTCGCCCCGCTTCCGAGACCACCGTTCCCGATACCAACCAGCGTGGCCGTGCGGGCACCGATGCGGTCGCTCGCAAGGATTGGCTGCGGAAGTTGTTCGCGGGCGCGTCGTCGAAGGTAGCGGCGTCTGACACGAAGGAACTCGAAGTGCGCCGGTGGATTTCGTTCGGCGCGTACGTCGGTCTGCTCCGGCTCTCCAACCCCGATGAGACCGTGCGCCGGGTGCGGCGTGACGTGGTCGACCGGATGATCGAGATGGCGGGCGCGGGCAGCCCCAAGCCGGCTTCCGTGATTCCCGCGCTCGTGCGTGCGCTCGACGATGAAGACGCGCTGGTGCGCAAGAAGACGATGGCGGGGCTCTCGAAGTTGCTCGAGGCGACTCCCGACGTGGCGCTGCGGCACGCGCTGTCTTCGGCCTCGGCTGACGTCGGCTTGCTCGCGCTCGCGCAGTTGAACGAGCGTGGTGAAGCGGCGCGGTCCTGGTTCGTCGACGCGCTCTCTTCCAACGTGGTCGAGGTTCGTCAGCAGGCGTTCGTCTTGCTGGAGCGCAGCGTCGGCCCCGGCAGCCTCGACGCCCTGATGGCCGCGCTGGCGAGCCCGCACTCCGACCTGCGCCTGGGCGTGTTGCAGAAGCTCGCCGCCAGCCAGGACGCGCGCGTGTTGCCTGCCTTGCGCAAAGCGCTGGAGAGCGATCGCGACGACGTTCGCCTGCTCGCCGCGCAGTTGCTGGCCGAGCGGAAAGACGACTCGGCGGTGCCTGCGCTCGCCGCGTTCCTGGTGCCGGAAGGTCCGTCACTCGCCGCCGCGCGCACGGCGCTCGGTACCTGCGCGACGGACGCCTCAGCCCTCGCGCTCGCCACGCACCTGCAGGAACTCGCGGCGATGCCTGCCGCTGCTGATCCCGCTCCGATGAGCACGCTCAAGCGTGACGCGATCGCGGCGCTCGCTTCGACCCGCCGGGTGGTGGGGCTCGGCGCGCTGCTGGAGCGGTTCGAAGATCCCGCGGCCGACGTGCGGCTCGCTGCGTTCAGTGGCGCGCTCCTGCTCAGCAATCACCGTCGGCCCCCGGCGAAAGGTGCTCCGTCGCGCGAGTACCTGAAGGACGAGAAGCGGTCTCCCCGCAACCCGGCCGCCGTGCTGCAGACGCTCCGCGCGGGCGTGAAGGCGAAAGATCCGATTCTGCGCAGCTCGGCCGCTCGCGAGTTGGATGTTGGCGTGGAGCCGGAGAACGACACACTGCTCATCTCTCTGTTCGGCGATCGCGACGTCGCGACCCGCGTGCAGGCCGTGGGCAGCTACGCGCAGCGCGTGGAGAAGCACGCCGCACCCGTCGCCGCGCTCGAGCTGGTGATTACCCAGGGCGCACGCGAGCTGATGCTCAACGCCGCCGAAGGGCTCGCCGCCAAGCAGCACGTCGCGGCGCTGCGGCCGTTGTTGCTCTTCACCCGCGCAGGCGAAGTCGAAGAACAGGTGCGCGCGGTGCTGGCGCTCGGCACCAGCGGGCAAGTCCGTGCGCTGGAAGAGATGGAGCTGCTCGCAGCCGGTGGTACCGAAGAGGCGCCCACCGATGCGCTCGTGCGTGCGGCGGCCATCGAAGCGCTCGGCCGGCTCTACAAGGCGCTCACCGACGTGGAGCAGAAGAAGCGAGTGCTCGAGCTGGTCGAGGCCAGCGCGCTCGAAGGCAACTTCCGCATGGCGGGCGTGCGTGGCCTGCGTTGGATTGGTGACGATCGTTCGCTGGGCAGGCTGCAGCAGATCGTCGCCGCCGAAGACGATCGCGACATGGAGGTGCGCAAGGAGGCCATTCGTTCGCTGGCCGTGCTCGCCGATCCGTCGAGCGAGAAGGTGCTCACCCGCGCGCTCACGCAGTGGCAGCTGGCAGACACTGCGCTGCAGGCGCTCGAGGCGTGTTTCCCGAATGATCCGCTCCGTGTGGCGATGAACGCTGCGTCGAGCGAGCTGCCGAACATCTCCGGTCCTGCGCTGGCGTATTTGCTGGCAGAGGCCGAGCCGGCTCCGCTGCTGGAGCGCCTGGCCAACCCGCGGCTGCGCCCCGACCTGCGCGCGAAGGTGAAGTACGGCCTGGGCCGCAGGCCGTCGCTGCCCACCGATGCGTTGGTGAAGTACGCAGGCTCTGAGTTCGCCAGCGTGCGCGACGACATGGCGTGGCTGATGGCTCGCAATGCGTTGGCCGGTACGGCGCTGCCCGCAGCCGAGCAGCAGCAGCGCGCGAAGAGCCTGGTGGCTTCGGCGACCAGCACCGCGACACGTTGGGCGAAGAGCGTGGGCACCGACAAGGTCGCTGAAGAGAGCGCGTTCTTGCGCTTGCTCTGGGCGGCCACGCTGCACGCGTCGCGTGAAGTGGAGGAGCTCGCGGCGAAGTCGTTGTCGGGTGGCTCTCCGGCCCCGGCCAGCGTTCGTGCGGAGTCGGCGCGGGTGCTGCAGAAGGCGGGCGCTGGCGCGGTGCCGGTGCTCATGCGCGGGGCCAGTGACATCGATGGCGGCGTGCGGCGTGCTTCCGTGTCGGCGCTCGTCAAGACGAACGCGGCTCAGGCCACGGCGCTCATCGAGAGCAGCAAGCCGCTCGACTCGCTCTCGTTCGATGCGGTGAAGGGCGACGCGATGATGCTCGCCACCGAGGCCGCCCGGGCGGTCATGCTGCCCAAGTTGATCGGTGCCGGCGAGCCGACGGTGCTGATGACCCAGGCCGAGAAGGGCGCCAGTGAAGCGGTTCAGCGCGCGGCGTTGATGGCCCTCGGCCGCATGGGTGGTGAGTCGGTCGCTGAGTTCCTCGCGAAGCTCGCGTTCAGCGCGGGTGGTGGTGAAGACGGCGACGACGAAGAAGAAGAGGACGAAGAAGAGCCCGAGGAGGATGAAGACGACGGCGACGGGGATGAAGACGAGGACTCCGGTCCCAGCCCCGACGTGTCGATGCCCGGCTCGCGCCGCTTCGAGTTCGAAGAGGATGACAGCTCGAAGTTCTGGGAGGTCGTCGTGCAGGACACCATGTGTGTCGTGCGCTTCGGGAAGATTGGCGCCGCGGGGCAGAAGAAGCCCAAGAAGCTCGCTTCGCCTGAGGCCGCTCAGAAGGAGATGGAGAAGCTCATCAAGGAGAAGACCGGCAAGGGCTACGCAGAGGTGAAGCTGCGCGGCGTGGCGGGTCCGAAGGCGGTGGCGGCTCCGAAACCGGCGAAGGCCGCGAAGCCTGAGAAGGTGGCGAAGGTCGAGTGGGGTACTCCGGCGCTTCGTGAAGCGGCGTTCAGGGCGCTTCGGCGGGCTCAGCGGACCAATACGCGGCGGCAGAACATGCCCAGGTGGTTCACCTCAGAGCAGTTGGTGCAGTTGGCCGCGAATCCGGAGTTGGCCGAGTCGATGATGCCGGTGGTCGCTGTGGCTCCGGCTCGCGATGATGAGGGGGACGATGAGGATGAGGACTACGACGAGGATGACGATGAGTGAACTTCAAGTGGCCCCTCACCCCGACCCTCTCCCCGCTTCGCAAGGAGAGGGAGCACCATGATCCGCGAGGTCAAGACTCAGTACGCGGGCCCCAGTGCGCTGGTCGCTCAAGAGGGTCGTGCCCAGGTGAACCTGGTGCTCGATGCTTCGCGTGGCCCCGTCGGCGTGCGCGGTACGGTGAAGTCACCTGCGCTCTTCCGCGATGCGTTGATGGCCGCGTTCGACGTGCTCGGCAGCGACCTTCGTTACAAGCGCAAGGATCTCGCCGTCTACCTCGCGTACCTCACCAAGCAGGGCAAGAAGGCCAACAAGGAAATCTGGGAAGCCCAGAAGGCCTTCCTCGAACAACAGCTCGGCAATGAAGAGAAGCCGCAGCAGGTGCTCGAGCCCGTGCTCACCGTCAGCCCCGACGAGATCTCCCTCGAGGTCTTCTCTCGCGACGAGTCGAGCTACGCGCGCCTGTCCCTGCCTTCTTCGATGTTCGAGAAGCGCGAAGCCGCCCACGGCACCACCACCTTGTCCGTCGACGAAGCGTTCATCGCCCGCTTCGAGCGCCTGCGCAGCTGGCAGCCGGTGTCTCTCGAGGCCACCAGCCAGGCCGGCAGCACGCCCGTTTCGACCCGGCAGGTGCCGCTCGCCTGGTTGCGCAACTTCGTGCAGGTGCAGTCGGCCTCCACGCTGCCCGCGGCGGTCGCCGAGCTGGCGCCGATCGATCTCTACAACCTGCTCTTCGTCTTGCGGACCCGCTCCGCGAAGAAGCCGCCGCGAGGGCTGCGTTTCGAGCTCGTGCCCGGTGCCCAGCCTCGTCTGGTGATCGAGCCGTTCGACATCGTGCTCGAGTGCCACGGCGCTCCGTATGCGGGCAAGACGCCGCGAGTGGTGCGCATCTTCGGCCGCCAGCGCCTGCTCTCGCTCGCCCGCGCCCTGCAGCACGTCAAGACGGCCAAAGTGCACTTGATGGGCGCCGGGCTGCCGGTGTTCTGGGCGCTCGACTTCGGGCCCGATCGCGGCAGCCTCACCGTCGGCTTCACCGGATGGACCGACTCGGGCTGGTCGAGCGCTTCGGCTTTCGATGCGCTCATGCCTCCGGCCAGTGCCGAGGCGCTCGCCCAGAAGGCGCACGCGCACCTGCTCGAGCACGGCCCCACCACCTTCGACGGCATGGTCCGCGAGCTGGGCGCTCCCGCCAAAGAAGTGCGCGCGGCACTGCAGCTCGAGTGTCTCAAAGGGCGCATGCTCTTCGACCTGGTCAAAGCCGAGTACCGCCCCCGCCAGCTGCTCGACGCGCCCATCGACGTCGCGCAAATCCGCTTCGGCGGCGAACGCGAGAAGTTGGCGCATCGGCTGCTGGAAGGCGCTGGCGCCGTGCGGCTCACCAAGGTGCACGACCTCGGCAGTGAAGGCACCGAGCTCTCCGGCGAGGTGGAGGATCTCGAAGCCCGCCGCACCTTCACGCCCAGCTTCACCCTCGACCCCGAAGGCCGCGTGCGCGGGGCCGGCTGCACCTGCCTGCACTTCAAACGCGCCGGCCTGCGCGAAGGCCCCTGCGAACACCTGCTCGCGCTGCGCATCTTCCACCAGCGCCGGTTGCTGCACGACGAAGAGCTCCGGCAGACCGCCGAAGGCCGTGCGCTCATTCGTGCCGAGACGCGCACCTTCGTGCGGCGCGAGACGGGCAAGGAGCTCGTCTACCGCGTCTCGCTCGACGACAAGCTGGTACGGGTGATGTGGGGCCCGCGCAGTGAAGAGCCCAGGCAGCAACGCACCTGGTTCGACTCCGATGCCCAGGCGCGCGAGGCCTACTTCGCTCGACTCGATTCACTCACCCAGGACGGCTTCATCGACGCAGGCTGAAAGGCACTTCAAACGAACCCAGACGAACTTCCCGCCATAGAGCGAGGTGTCGAGGAACATCAGCCTTCGCGCTTCAGTGCGCAGGAGCGGCGTTGCGCCGCTCTGGAGAATGGTCCAACACACTCCGCTAGGTAGCCTGTT
>JANODF010000255.1:0-2329 GCA_031412555.1 Archangium sp.
CCGCGCCTGCGAGCACGAGCAGCGGCCCTTCGGTGGTGAGCACCGCTTCACGCTGCGGGGGGTTGAGATGCGACAGATCCACGGCGAGTGGCTCCTACACCACCGCTCATCCCGCGCGCAGTCGGTGGGATTACCGGAGAAGAATCAGACCCACCACCGTTCGCATCGAGCGCAGTCGAGATGCCACTGCTGCCTCGTGCGGCAAGTGACCCCTCGACTGCTCTCGGGGGGAGCGGAGCGGGTTCCGCCGTTTTCGTCAGGCCGTCTCGTAGTCGATGCCGCCGCCCCGAATCGGAGTGCCTTCTTCCGACTGCAGCGTGAGCGGCTTCGGCGCGTTCGGCTGGTAGCTCGAAGCGAGCATCTCTTCAGGCGAAGCCGCGCCAGACACCACCCGCGGCACCGCGTGAGCGATCTCCGGAATGCGCCCGCGAATGAGCTGCTCGTAGTGTTTCGCGTGGGGCCGGTTGCGGCCGCCGTTGCCACCGTGCCACGCGCGCACGGCCTCCCACTCGCGGCCACCGAACTTCTCGGTGAGCTTGTCGAGCTTCATGGCGAGGAACTCGATCTGCTTCTCCGGCGCGATGGTGTTCGCGCGATGACCGCGCCCCACCCGGGTGCCGCTCCACTTCTCGAATTCGGGCAGCAGACCGTTGTCATCGAGCCCGATCAGGCCGTGACCGGTGCCGTCGCGGTGAACGCCGTGGTTGATGAAGCTCGACTCCTGAGCGACCACCGCGGCGACGATCTGCGGGTTCACGCCGTACTTCTGCGCGTACTTCGCGATCCACGGGGCGAGCGTGCGGACGTCGATCTCCGCGTTGCGAGCGCGGGGCAAGCTGGGCAGCGGGCGAGTTCCACCAATTCCGGTCGTCACGGTACCGATTGTCGCGAGCAGTGAGGGCAGTTCGCAAGGGTCATGAAGCGAAACCGGAAGCAGCGGAACGCTGCGCGAGACGGACGGGAGCGCAGCGGACGGCCGGCCGAGGTGGAGCGACCCCAGATAATGAAGCGAAACCGGAAGCAGCGGAACGCTGCGCGAGACGGACGGGAGCGCAGCGGACGGCCGGCCGAGGTGGAGCGACCCAGATGATGAAGCGAAACCGGAAGCAGCGGACGGCCGGCCGAGGTGGAGCGAACCGGATCATGAAAGATTCCTCGCACGAACGCGGGCCTTGCGGCTTACTCCCGGCGTGGCTCGCGAAACGCGGAAGCAGACCGACCCGAAGGAAGCACGGGAACTCGTTTCGTCGCTGGATAAGCGACGCTTTCTCGAGGAGCTGGGGCGTCTGACCAACAGCTTTGCAGCCGATCCCGGCAACCCCGGCAGCTACGCCTGCACCGACTGTGTTCGCTGCGCGAACTGCATGTTCAGTGTCGAGTGCGAGGGCTGTTACGGCTGCACGCACTGCATTCGCTGCGAGCTGTGTAACAACTGCACCCACTGCGTCGATTCACGCTCGCTCAACGCGTGTGCGTATTCGGTCGAGAGTGAGAACTGCGCCAACAGCGCGTACGTGTACTTCTCGCGCAACCTGTCGGACTGCACCTACTGCTTCGGGTGCGTGGGCCTCACCAAGAAGGACTTCCACATCTTGAATCAGGGCTTCAGCCGCACCGAGTACTTCGAGCTCGTGGCCAAGCTGAAGCGTGAGTTGGGGGTCAAATAGTGAGGCCCTCACCCTGACCCTCTCCCACAGGGAGAGGGGAACACATTCCAGTCCGCGCGCCGCCAGCTCCGAGTCGTCTTCACCACGCAGGTGACCGACCTCGTGCAGCAACGTCACGCTGATCTGCTCCACCAGCTCATCCCGGGTCTTCACGGCCCGCGCGAGGTTCTTCCGGTAGAGCGCGATCGATCGGCACGGTGAACCCGGCTTCGCCCCGGGCTCCAGCTCGCACGGCTCACTCAACGGCGTGCCCCGAAACAGCCCCAGGATGTTCGGCGAGAGCGGTGGCTCACCCGAGGTGAGATCGAGCACCGCCGGAAGATCCTCCATCGCCACCGGCACGCCCTTCAGATCCTTCCGCATGTCGGCCGGCAATTGGGAAATGGCCTTGTCGAGCTCGGCCTGGAACTCTTCTTTCGAGAGCAGCACCGGCGTGGGGAACGACTCCAGATCGAGCGCGCGTGCCTTGCCGAAGTGCGTGTCAGCCTCCTTCTCCTTGCCCTCCCGCTCCAGCAGCAACGCCAGGTGGTGGTGCGCCCAGGCGGCCCGTTCGGGGTCTGCCAACAGCCGGGTGAACGCGGTCTTCGCATCGGCGAACCGGCACAGCTCGAACAAGGCGACCGCCCGCTCATAGAGCGCTTCGGCATCGTCCTTCTCGCGCT
>JANODF010000256.1:0-13701 GCA_031412555.1 Archangium sp.
GCTGCGGGCGATCGAAGCGCGCCAGGCGGTGGATCCGTACGCGACCCTCGACGTGGTGCTGATGCCCAGCCAGCCGTTTCCACTCGATCTGCTCGGGTTGGTGCAGGGCCGGCTCGATGCAGCACGCCCGAGTTACGCCACGCGCAACTTGAAACATCGCGGCGAAGAGCACTCGCAGCGGGTGAGCGTGGTGCTCGCGCAGGACGTCGATGTGCCGCTCGACTGGGTGCAGGCGGTGATGTCGCAGGCACAGGTGTTTCGCGAGCAGTCGATGCAGCAGGCGTCGCGGGATGCGGGGCGGCTGGGTGATGAACTGCCTGGTGCGCGCATCGTGGGCAACTCGATCGAAGGCTTCGCGCAGCTGCAGTCTGCGGCCGACCCGGAGTGTGTGGCGTTCGCGGATCGGGTGCTCGAGGCGCAGTGGCAACGACAAGTGCTCGGCTACGGCGACGCAGGAAACTGAACGACCACTCCACGACGACTGCCTCCCTCTCCCCGAGGGGGAGAGGGTCGGGGAGAGGGCTGTCGCAAAGGTTTGAACATCGTGCTGACGCGAGACCCTCACCCTGACCCTCTCCCAGAGGGAGAGGGGATCTCGTTTCAGCTACTTCTTCGCGACGGTCTCTTTGAAGCGCTCCGGGTGCACCAGCCAAGCCGCAGCGTTCTTCACGTACCGCGCCGTTCCCGCGTCATCCCAGCTGACCGCGAGGCGGGTGAAACCACCGTCCATCATCAGCCGCTTGCCGTCCTTCTCGTAGGCCACCGTGACCAGGTTGCCCGCAGAGCCGTAGAGCAACGAGGTGAATCCTTCGGGCAGCTTCGGTGCACGCGCGGCGCCACTCTCGCTAACGTCGTAGAGCGACGGGGTGCGGCCGTCGGGCCTGGTGAACTGCACCGTGGCGATGCTGGTGCCTTCGTAGAGATGCTCGAGCCCGGTGGTGATCAAGTGCCCTGCGCGCAACCCCACCTTCGCGCTGCCGTCGGCGATGCCCACCACCTGGTTGCCCGCGAGGTTGCCTTCCATGCGCAGCCCCGGCACCAACGCAGACGCCACGATGTTCGCGTCGGCGTAGAGCGGCTCGTTGTCGCCCCAGATGTACACGCCGTGACCTGCGTCGAAGAAGGCCTTGATGATCGCAACGTGCTCCGCGTTCAGCAGCGGTGAGCCCGTCGAGATCAGCCAGAGCTGGCAGGACTTCGCGAGCGCCTTCTTCAGCTCGGCCGGAGAAGGCGTGGAACCACTCGGGTAGATGACGGTGTTCAGGCCCTTCTCGCGGAGGGCCGTTCTCGTGTTCGCCAGCGTGTTGCCCACTTGATCGAGGACCAACACCGTCTGGCCATCGAAGGCGCCGTCGACGGCGAGGTCGTATTGGTTGCCTCTCGCGTTGCCGTGGCCGTCCTTGATCACCTTGGCGGTTTCGTCCTTCCGCAGGGTGACTTCGCCGGTCTTCTGGTCGCGCACCTCCTCGTAGGCCGCGGCAGGCGTGTTGCGCCCGGCAGACGGGGTGTACTGGGCGAAAGCGACGGAGGCGCAGAGGGTCAGGGCGGCGAGCAGTCGGTGCATCGCCGCTTCAACGGGTGGGTTCGAAAACGGGTCTAACTGCGCCCTCACCCTGACCCTCTCCCGGAGGGAGAGGGGACTTCGTTTCAGCTTCGGCGGCGGCGAAACATCAGGACCAGCAGGCCCAGGCTCATCGGATCGATGGTCGAGCAGCCATTCATCGGCGCGGGCTCTGCAGCAGCCGGGTCGCTCTCCAGCGGGAACCGTTCGTGAATGGCGGGCTGGTTGTCGGTGGCCACCGTGGCCTGCCCTTCTTCCCCCAACACCTCCACTCGCAACGCGACCGGCGTATTGGTGAACGCAGGCGCCGACGCGCCGATTCGCACATCGTTCACGACCCATCCCTGCTCGGTGACCAGGCGCGTGACGCCACAATCGTTGATGAACTTCGCCTCGTGCTGACGGCTCACGTTCGGCAGCTCAGGGTTGAACGAGAACACCGGATCAGCGGTCATGTCTTCGGGGCTCAGCGTGGTGATCAACCGCGTCAACGTGGGGAACTCGTCGAACAACGCGTTCGCTTCACGCAGCGGCGTGACGTACTGCGCGAAGAGCTGCTGCGCGAGCGACGGCGCGTCGAAGTCGAGCACGTAGCCGTCGAAGTCGGCCGGGTACTGCACGCGGTACGGGCCCAGGTAGTAGTCGAGCCGCGTCAAGAAGGTGTTCTCGGTGATGCCCTTCGCCTTCAGCGCAGCCGGCAGGGGAATGTCTTTGAGCAGCAGCTGAATCACCGGCGAAGGGAGCACCGCCCGCCCGTCATTGACGATGGGGTCGAAGCCGTTGCGCAGCAAGGTGGAGACGAACCGCTCGGGCGTCGTCTGCGCTGCAAGCTCTGCCTCGGTGCCGAAGCGGCCCGGGGGCACCAGCACGTCGTGCATCACCGCGCTGGGCCCCGCGTACTCCGTGACGAACGCGTGTTTCTGCGGCGCGGCGGCGACGGCGGCGGTCACCACCGAGGCGTAGTTGCCCGCTCCGTTCATCCAATCGAGCAGCGCGTCGTTGAGCACCACGTGGTGGTAGTTGCGCGGAATGCCGCGGCCGGTGCCCAGCAGGTAGACCTGCACGCCCATGTTCGGCGTCGCGCCGACGCTGGTGAGGATGATGGGGATCATCGGGAGCTCGGACGGGTACTCGAGCACCACCGGGGTCACGTCGCCGCTGCTCGCGCCCGCCTTCAATCGCAACGCCAGGAAGTACCCGCCCGGGCGGACGTACGGGCCCACCGCTCCGGTGGTGCCGGCGGGCACGAAGTAGCCGTTCGTCGCGAGCCACTCGAGCATCGCGGTCTGATCATCTGCCCGCAGCACCGCGTACTCGTACGGGCCCACGGAGTCGGCGACCACCAGCGGTGAGCTCGTGCCTGCGTCCTGCGTGCCGAACCCCCCTGTGCGATCGATTCGCTGCGGTGAAGCGCACCCGAAGAGAGGCACGCCTGCCGAACCACCACGACAGGGTGTGCCCGGAACCTGCGTCACCGAGTAGCTCGGCTGCGTGGTGGCACCCAGCTGCGTGAAGAGCTCGTCGCTGCCAATCTTCAACGTGGGAATCGAAGGCAACGGGAGCAGCCAGCCGAAGTCCTTCGCTTCACCCGCGTACTGAATCTGGATGTGCGCGGTGACCTTGCCGTCCTTCACCGAGAAGAGGATGCGCTCTCCGGCCTGCACGATGGGCTCGGCGGCATTCGGTGGGGCGAAGCAACCGCAGGCTTCGGCGCGCTGACTCCAGGTGAGAGCGATTGCGACGGAGAGGCCGGCTGCGACACGCGCGAGTTGATGCATTTGTTTCCCCTGCCGGCCCCGACGACTCTCGCAGTCTGGCCCTGGGGGGTGAAGATTGTCGAGGCCCTCACCCTGACCCTCTCCCAGAGGGAGAGGGGACCTCGTTTCGGTTTGCTGTAGCGTGCCCCGGTGATGCGTCTTTTCTTGCTGACGGTGGGCTGTCTTCTGGGTTGCAGCGGGATCACCACGAAGCTGTGTGGTGCTCCGGGCCAACCGTGCTGCGCTGAATCGACATGCGACGCCAATGCGAGCTGTGGTGCCAGCGACCTGTGTGAAGCCTGCGGCGCGGAATCGCAGAAGTGCTGCGCGCAAGACACCTGCGCCGACACCTTCTCCTGCGTGAGCGGCGCCTGCGTCACCGCGCTCTCCTGCAGCGTCACCTGCACCCTGGGCACCGCCCGCTGCGTCAACAACGGCATCGAGACCTGTACCGCCGCCGGCGTCTGCCCCGCGTGGAAGACCACCATCGCAGCCTGCCCCTCGGGCGCGTTGTGCACGGTCACCGGCACCGCCGCCGACTGCGTCGAGACCTGCCCGGGCGCGTGCATGCCCGACGCGTTGTTGTGCACCACCGACGGCTTGCGCCGCTGCGTGGCCAGCGGGGCCTGCCCCACGCTCGCATCCGAAACCGACAACACCGACGTGCCCGCCTGCATCTCGGGCGGCGCCATCACCGCCGAGCTCTCCTGGGAGAGCCCCACGCCCCTCGGCGCCGACCTGGTGGACATCGCAGGTGACCTGAGCTTCAGCTACTGGGTGCTCGACGATCTGGGCAACATCGTGCGCTACGCGCTGGGCCCCTGGGAGTTCGAGGTGCGCCCCACCGTGGGCAAGAAGATGAAACACATCGCCTCGTGTGGGCAGGGCTCGATTCTCTTCGCGGCCGGTGAAGCGGGCACGGTGATGCGGCGCTCCGGCGGCTTGTGGACAGAAGAAAACGTGGGCAGCAACGTGGTGCTCACCGACATCACCTGCGACTCCACCCGCGCGTATGCGTCGAGCGCAGACGGCCGGCTCTTCGTGCGCAACGGCTCGACGTGGACGGGTTACCCCACCGGCACGAGCCAACCGTTCAACACCCTCACCACGCTCTTCTCGGCGCAGAAGATCTACCTCGGCGGAGAGAGCGGGCTGATCATCAGCTGCGACGTCAACGCGCTGCCGCCCACCTGCACCACCGAAAGCAGCGGCACCACCTCCGACATCAACTCGCTCTGGGGCGACCCCTTCACCAACACGGTCTACGCCGGTGGTGACCAGGGAACCCTGCTCGCGCGCGGAGCGAACTGGCTGCCGCTGGGCGTCACCGGGCTGACCCCCACCGACCGCATCGTGAGCGTCACCGGGCTGTACGACAACTCACTCGACCAGACGACCGTGGTGGCCATCACCGAAGGCGGGAAGTCGATCATCCGCCGCAGCGCCGCGGTGCAGGACGTGGTGCAGCTGCCCGAGGGCGGCTTCACCTGCGCGTGGGCGCCCAACGAAGACACCCTGCTCTACGCCTCGAGGCATGGCGGCTTGTGGTTCCGCCCCGGCCTCTTGAGCAACATCCCCTTCACCGCGCGCGGAGGCCGCAAGCCCATCAGCGCCGATCTCTACGCGGTGGTCAGCGTGGGCCAGGGCCGGCTCTTCGCGGTCGGTGAAGGCGGCGCGCGTTACCGGCGGCAGAACAACACCTGGAGCATCGACGCGCTCGGCGTCGCCACCACCGCCACCCTGCGCGCGATGGCCGTTCGTTCAGCCGGCGAAATCTACGCGGTGGGCAACGAAGGCACCGTGCTGGTGCGCCGCTTCGGAACCTGGGTGGCCGAAGCCGAAGGCCTCACCACTGAAGCGCTGGTCGCGGTGGTGCTCGACTCCGAACGGGTCTGGGCGCTGGGCGAGACGCGGCTGCTCGAGAAGAACCTCATCAGCGGCGTGTGGCGCTCGATTGCACTGCCGACTGCCACGCCGTACCCGACCTCGCTGGCCCTGCGCAAAGACGTCAACGGCAAAGCGACCGAGCTGGTGGTGGCTGGCGAAGACTGCACGGTGCTCTCGTTCTCGTTGACTGACGACTCGTTCAGCCCGGGCCCCGCCTGCGGCATGCGCTTCGACTTCAACGCAGCGGCGTTCGCGAGTTCGGGCGATCTGATTCTGGGCGCGGAGACCGGCACCATTCACCGCCGCACCGGCGCGACCTACACACTCGAAGCGCTGCCGGGCATGAGCCTCGACGCGTTCTACGCGCTCGTGCCCGATGGTTCGTCGATGTTCGCGATGGGCCAACAGGGACGGCTGCTGCGGCGGGTGGGGACCAGCTGGATGGATGTGGCGCCCAGCGTGACGAACAGCGAGCTCGCCGCCGGCGTGGCCGATGAAGAAGGGCTCTTCGTGGTGGGCACAGCGGGCCTGGTGCTGCGCCGCCAGTGACCGTTCGGCGGAAATACGAATCGGTCTCCATCACCAGTCTCCCCGAGCTCAGTCGAGGGGCTCCTTGCCGCACGACTGCGCTCGATGCGAACGGGGTGCGTCTTCAGAGCTCGGTGATGGTGGAGATCTGCCCGGCGAGCGAGGCGTTCTTCCAGTCGGGGTACGTCATGCGCATCGCCGGAGGCTCGAGGCTCAAGCGCGCCTCCATCACCACCAGCGACGGCGGTTTGGTCTCCACGAAGCCACCGCCGCTCCAGGCGCGGGTGAAGTACTTCGGCGCCTGGCCGGGTTTGGTCACCTGGTAGACGATCGCGTTGCTCGACGACATCGAGCCGAGCACCGAAATGGCCGCGGGCTGCTGGCCGTCGAGGAACTGGCGATTGGGCGTGCCCTTGGTGAACACGTTGTTGAGCGCCACCTGCATGTCACGCACGCCCGCGTCGACGGTGGTGGAGACCAGGGTCTTGTTCTGCGGCGCGATGGTGCCCTTGAAGTGGCGGGTGATCTCTTTCGCCGCGGCCGCCGGGGTCAACCCGTCGAAGGTGCGCTTGATGATCAGATCCGCCGTGGTGGGCGGCCGGCCGAGCTTGGTGGGCAGCGTGATGTTCGCCTTGAGCGGCAACAGCTTGAGCTTCGGGGCCGTCGGCGCCGGGACCAGCGTGGAGGGCTTTTGCGGAAGGATGTCGCCGATTCGGGAGACCATGGGGCCCACACCATCTCAGAAACGGAAGCCGACGCCCACCGTGCCGCTGGGCCGGAACGCCGCGGCCACCTTGCCATCGAGGCTCAGCAGGGCGACCGCCGCTTCACCGTCGAGGGTGAGCACGAACGGCCCGCCCACCAGCAGTCGAACGCTGGCCCGGGGCGCTGCGATGCCCGCGAAGGAGAACAACACCCCGGCGCCCGTCTGCTGCCAGATGAGGGACGGACCGACTTCCGCGCCCAGGCCCAACCACAGCAGTCCGAACCGCCACGCGTAGCGCCAGCCGACTCTCGCTTCGGCCGCGCTCTCCGAGACGGTACCGCGCGAGGTGTGAGAGCCGACCACCGCGAAGCTCAAGCCCGCGCTCAACCGGGGCTCGAACGAGAGCCGCGCCGCGCCTTGCAACCCCAGGGGCGCGACCGCAGGCACGATGCCGCCCGACAAGCCGACCATGCGCTCCTCGGGCCAGCGATCGCTCTCGGTGATGGTCTGCGCCACGAAGGCGCCCTTCTGCGCGACCTGTACGGAGTTGCTCAGCTGCCGCAGCTCTTCCCACTTCACTTCGCGGCGCGTTCCTTCGGTCAAGGCGATGCGCCCGCCGAAGCTCTGGCCTGACTTGAAGACGCGCACGCCGTATTCGCCGGCGGGCAAAGCGAGCTCGCGGGTGGAGGCGTTGGCGATCTCCGCGATGACCTGATCCCGCAGCACGTCGGTCACCACGCCGCGTTCGGTCCCGGGAGGGAGGATCAACTGGGCGTTGGCGCGTTGCAGGGTGGAGAGCACCAGCTCGCCCTGGCCCGAGAGTTTGTAGTCGTAGGTCGGGTGCTGCACGCCCGCCGGCAGCAACACGGTGCGCGAGACCGTCTGGTCGTAGGCGTAGCGGTACGCTTCACCGAGGGTGACCAGGCGATCGCCGGAGAGGTCGGCCACCCCGCGCAGGCCGGAGACGAAGTGGTGGGTGAAGATGCTGCCCAACACCTCGTTCGATTCGAGCGCCGCTTCACTCTCCGCGCTCGAGGCGATGTACGCGTCGCCGGTCGATTGCAGGTTGTCGGTGAGCTTGATGGCGAAGGCCTCGGTGGGTTTGCCGCCCTTCTCGCGATAGCCCGCGCCCGAGCGGCAGGCGTCGACCACCACCACGCGCACGTCGCCGGTGCCCGCGAGGATGCCCTTGAGCCGCGAGTACGGGAGCACTTCGTTGCCCAGCTCGAGCCCTTCTCCATCGGAGTGGCCGGAGAAATAGAACAGCAGCACGGCGCGGTTTTCAGGCGTGCGTTTCACCGCGTCGATCTGCTCGCGCACCCGGAGCAACGCCTGCTCGAGATCCTTCACCTGCCGGCCCTGGAGCAGCTGCATGCGCTCGGCGCTCACGTCACCCAGCTCGAGCAATACGCGGGCGAACTTGCCGGCATCACCTTCCGCGTACCGCAATGGCGGCAGCGCACCCCGGCCGGCGTTGTTGCCCACCACCACGGCGAAACGGATGGTCTCCGCACGCACCGAAGCAGCAGCAAGGATCAACAGCAGCAAGAGGCGCATCGCGCGCGGCACCCTACACCAAGTGCAGCAGATGGGCCCCTCACCCCCACCCTCTCCCCGCTTCGCAGGGAGAGGGAGATCAGTCCTCCCGCGGCTTCCGCGTTTCTTGCCGGAAGATCCACCCGCAAACGCGATCCTCATGCGCGCGAGACAACCCCTCGAACACCACCCCGAACCCGTCCGCCGAAACCCTCACCACCCGGGCGGCGGTGCGAATCTCCATCGACTCGAGATTGAACGCGCACTCGCCCACCACACCCAGCGCAGGCAGCACCGCCTCATCGCTCTTGAGCACGAACGCCCCACTGGCGCTCAGATCCACCGTGCGGAACAACTCGAACCCACCTTCCCACGCGAAGGTGAAACGCAGGCTTGCCCTGACCCTGAAGAAGCGGCGCCGGTTGATCAGAAGAACTTCACTCCCGCTTCCCTGAGCAACCGGGTCAAGCGTTGCATCGGCAACCCCTGAATCGCGGCGCGATCCCCATCGATGCGCTCGAAGATGGCCTGACCCCGCGCTTCGACCCGGTAGCCACCCGCACAGCCGTGCCACTCGCCGGTGGCCACGTAGCCGTCGAGCTCTTCATCACTGAGGGGCAACACGCTGAGCCGCGCAGCATCGACCTCGGTCTGCACGAAACCCGCGCCCATCACACACACGCCGGTGAGAATTTCATGCGTCTTCCCGCGCAACGAACCGAGCTGCTTGCGCGCGGCGGCTTCGTTCTCGGGTTTGCCCAGCGTCTCACCCTGTAAGGAGACCAGCTGATCAGACCCGATCACCAACGCCCGGGGAAACCGGTCGAACACCGCGCGGGCCTTGCGCTCGGCCAACATCGCCACCGCGTGTTCCGGTGCAGTACCGGGCGGCACGTCTTCATCGACCCCGGGCGCGACGGCCCGAAAGGGAATGCCCAGGCCCTCCATCAACACGCGCCGGCCACTCGAGGTCGAGGCCAGCAGCAGCTCATCGAACACGCTTTGCGGCTTCACTTTGGAGTCGCGCGCAGCTCGAAGTGGCCGGCGGTCATCAGCGGGGTGCGCTCATCGAAGGTGAAGTCGAGGTACTTCGCGCCCGACTCGCCTTCGCTCGTGTCGATCTTCGAGCGGCCGACCTCACGATCCTGCACGTCGTAGGCGCGCATCTCGAGGGTGCCGGTGAAGCCCTTCTCGAAGGTGACGTACGCGGTGATGGTGTGCTGCGCGGTGCCCTGTTCACCTCGCGCCGCGCGGGAGACGCCCAGGCCGTTCTTCGCCACGCTCTCGTGGGGGGTGAACTTCACCTCCATCAGGCCCCTCTCGATGCCGGTGCCCAGGCCCTTCACCAATTCGCCACCGCCTTCTGCGAGCGTCTCGGCGGCTTCTTTGCCTTCTTTCTTCAAGCCCTCGCCTGCGCCCTTGAGCAGCTTGGCCTTGGCAGCGATGAGGAAGTTGCCTTCGTCTTCGGCGGCCGCGAGCTTCTCCTCACGGCTCTGACAGCAGCAGGCGGACAAGGAGAGTGCAGCGGCGGCGATGATGATCAGACGCATAGGCGCGGCACCCTACCAACACCGGTCTCCCCGAGCGAAGTCGAGGGGTTGATCGAAACAAGGAACGCACACCGTTCGCATCGAGCGCAGTCGAGATGCCACTTCCGCTTCGTGCGGCAAGTCTCCCCTCGACTGGGCTCGACCGGTGACGCAGCCCGATTCCCATTCCGGCCAAGCCTGTCGGGACGAACGGTGGTGGGTAGCCCGCCAGTTCACAGCCCCCACCCTCGAGTGGCCTGCCAGTCCACACTCGGTTTCGCAGTCACAGAGGTTTGCGGGCGGCGTGCGCCTTGCTCAAGGCCGCTGCATGGCCCCCATCCAGCGAAACGCCCGCCCCGCAGCCCCGACCACTCCCTCCGCCGTGCGCGCCCCCCCGACGCGGCCGGCAGCCGCTCACCTCGCCGTCGAACCCGCCGCGGTGGAGCGGCTGGCGCACTCGGCCTGGGAAGGTCTGGGCCGGGCTGCCGACCGGCTGGGCGGCGCCGTGCGAAGCACCGGTGAGCGCATCACCAGCGCGGGGCGCGCGATGGAAGCCCACGGCGTGCCCGGCGCCGCCGACGTGCGCGGGCTGGGCGAACGCACCAGCGCGGCCGGCCGTCGCATCGCCGATGCACCTGAACGTGCGACCGCGGCGGTGGCGGAGACGCGGCGCGAGGTGGAGGGACTCGCCCACGAAGCGCGCGCCACGGCCGACCGGGTCGCCCACGAAGCCGGCGCCGTCGCAGACCGCGGCGTGCGCACCCTGCGCGAAGGCGCCCGGCACCTGGAGGCCGGCGTGCGGGAGTACGCCAGCGGCGTCGGCGGCGAGGTGAGGCGGCTGTCTGACGTGAGCACCCTGCGTGAAGGCGACGAGGTGCGCATCAGCGCCGGTGGGGAAGGCGGTATCGAGGGCGGTCGCGCGCGCGCCGAGACCGCCGTCGACGTCAGGCGGGCGGCCGACGGCTTCACCGTGGGCGTGGAAGGCCACCTCGAAGGCGGCCTCTACGTCGAAGCGGGCGGCAGGGCGGGCAGCACCTCGACCGGCGGCGCGGCTGAGGCCGAAGCGGAGGCGATGCTGGGCGCGGGCGGCCGCACCGAGTTCCACTTCGACACCGCGGCTGAGGTCACCCGCGCCAGCGCCCTGCTCGCGCGCGGCAGCAGCACCGGCGGGATGCGGGTCGGGGCGCCGTCGATGAGCGCCGACGATGCGCGCTTCCTGCGTGAGCACGTCTCGGCGGTCGAGCTCCACGGCTCGGCCGCGGCCGGCGTCGAAGGTGACCTCGGGCTCGGCGCCACCACCGCGCGCCTGGGCCTCGGCGCAGAGGCGGGCATCGACGACCGGGTGACCGCCCGAATCGAGTTTCCCCGTGATGGCAGCGGCGCGACGGTGGAGATCCGCAACACCGTCACTCTCTCGGGGGGCGGTTCTCTCGACGCGACCCTGGGGCACGGCACCGAAGCGAGCGCTTCCCTGGCCGGCCTGGAGGGGCGCGGAGAAATCGTGGTGCGCGATCGTTTCACGCTGCCCGCGCGCGTCGACACCGGCCGGCTGGTGAGCGACCCCCGGGGCACCCTGCGCGAGTTGGGCGACGAGGTCGCGCGCAGTACCACCCAGGAGGTGACCCTGCGCGCCTCGGGCCGGGCCTCCGCGCGCGGCATGGGTGGGGGCGAAGCGGGCGCCGAGGTGACCTTCCGCGCGCCCACCGGTGAGCTGGTGCGCACCGACGCGGCCCGCCGCGCGCTCCATGGAGATCTCGAGGGCGCGGTGAGGGCACTGGGCCCCGACACCACCGTGGAGGCGCGTTTGACCAGCTCCGGAGCCATCGGAGGACCGCTCGGGGTGGGCGTCGACTCCACCGTCACCGCGCGCACCACCGCCGCGGCGCTCGCCGACAGCGGGGCCGTCGCGCACGCCCGGGAAGGCGACCTCAGCGGGGCCGCCCACTCGCTGGGCGACGCCACCCGCGTCAGCGTCGAGAGCGTGACGTACCGGGAGATCGGCGCTCACTTCGACCCGGAGTTCGAGGTGATGGGTTTCGGCGGAGGCATCGACCTCGAGGCGCACCGGCGCGAAGTGGTCTCGCGCACCGCCTCTCGCGAGATGAGCGGCACTGAGCTGGGCGAGCTGCTCGAGGCTTCGCGGCCGCGCACCGGCACCGCCGACGCGCCCATCCGGGGGTGAGCCTCATCCTTTCGGCCGAGGCGCCCGTCCTCCCGGGCGCGCAGAGTCGGGGGATGAAAGCGATCGTGTACCGCCAGTACGGAGGCCCTGAGGTGCTCCACCTGACCGAGCTGGGCGTGCCGAAACCAGGACCAGGGCAGGTGCAAGTGCGGGTGCACGCGACGTCGATCAACGCGGCCGACTACCGCATGATGCGCGCCGACCCTTTCCTCGTGCGGTTGGTGAACGGGCTGTTCCGGCCCACCAAACGGTACGTGCTCGGGAAAGACGTGGCCGGGGTGGTGACCGAAATCGGCCCCGGGGTGACCCGCTTCTCCGTCGGGGACGACGTGTTCGGAGAGACGCCGATGAACGGAGCAGGCGCCTTCGCCGAGTTCACGGTGGCCGACGAGCGGTCACTGGCGCGCAAGCCGGGTGCGTTGAGCTTCGAGGAGGCCGGGGCCGTTCCCCTCGCGGGCACGACGGCGCTGCAGGCGCTGCGCGATCTCGGCCAGGTCACGGCAGGAGACCGGGTGTTGATCGTCGGTGCAGGTGGAGGGGTCGGCCTGTTTGCCGTGCAGATCGCGCGCGCGCTCGGCGCTCAGGTCACGGCCGTGTGCGGCACTCGCAGCGTCGAGCTGGTGCGCTCGTTGGGCGCTCACGAGGTCATCGACTACACGACGACGGACCTCGCCCAGTCGACCTCGACGTGGAACACCCTCATCGCGGTGAACGGCTACCATTCGCTGCTGACCTACCGGCGGCTGCTCGCGCCCGGCGGGCGGTACGTGATGGTGGGTGGCACCAGCGCGCAGATCTTCGGGGCGCTGCTCCTCGCCCGGCCCGTGTTCGCGCTCGGGGGCAAGAGCGGCGGGGCGCTGACCCTTGATGAAAAGCGTCAGGCAGCCGATCTGCAGCAGCTCTCGTCGTGGCTCGCCTCGGGTGCGCTGCGCGTCGTCATCGATCGGCGCTACCCGCTCGGCCACGCGGCGGAGGCGATGGCCTACGTCGAAGCGGGCCACGTCGGCGGAAAGGTCGTGCTGCAGGTGTGAGCAGTTCGCATCCATCACCGGGACTCCGGTCCTCAGAAACAGACACACCGTTCGCATCGATGCGAACGGTGTGCGTTCCATATTTCGATCAACCCTGAGAGAGCAGCCCGGTCGAGGTGGCCTTGCGCTTGAACCAGTACGCGCGGAGCTTCTGCACCAGCCCAAACCCGAGCAGCGCCGGCGTGGCCACCACGCACACCGGGCACACCGCGCCGAGCGCCGCGCCGGCCACGCCCAGGGCACCCACCGAGAGGCCCATGGTGAGCAGATCGGTACCCGCTCCGTTGGCGCGTTGGGCGTTCCTGACCAGCTGAGCGGGCGTGAGTCGTTCGTTCATGACGATGGGAGCCCGCGGGCCGCCCAGAAGATTCTTTTCCGTGGGACACTGGCTCTCTGTACCCATGGGATGGTTCAAGAAGCTGATCGGACTTGAAGCGGAAACACACGCGGTGGTGGCGCTCACCGAAGACAACTTCGCCCGGGAGGTGCTGCAGAGCCCGGTGCCGGTGCTGGTCGATGCGTGGAGCCAGGGCTGCGGCCCCTGCAAGCTGCTCGAGCCGGTGGTGATGCAGCTCTCGCGGGAATACCAGGGCCGCCTCAAGGTGGCCGAGTTCGACGTGGCCCTCGCGCCGAAGATCGCCGCGCGGCTGCGGGTCACCGGGACGCCGACGGTGGTGTACTTCTCCGGGGGCCGCGAGGTGGAGCGGGTGGTGGGCTACCGGGCCAGTCACTATCACCGCGAGCTGATCGACCAGGAGCTCCTCACGGCACGCTGATCACCCGGTTCTCCGCCTGGAACACGCAGCCCTGCGTACCGGGGTTGGCGAAGTTCACGCTGCCCACCACCCACATGTCCTTGGGCGTGGTGAACGACCTGCTGAGGGTCTGGCGCAGCTGGCCCGCACAGTAGATGCGAATGGTGGCCACCACGGGCGTGGGGCTGGCCGCCCAGCTGTACATGTGCACCCCCACCCAATACACGTG
>JANODF010000257.1:0-35953 GCA_031412555.1 Archangium sp.
GCGCCCCGAAGTACCCGAACGCCCGCATGGCCCGCGGGTCATCGCCCGCCGCATCGACCCGCCGCAGATCGAACCGGGGATTGCCGACATACCGATCCCCATGCGCCGACGTATCGATGGTCCGCTCCGCGCGCGCATTGCGAAGCGCCCGGCTGGCCACATGACAACTCCCACAATCCACCGTGAGCGGGTTCGAGCGCGCCGGGTGTTCGATGCGCAACGCCGAAGTCACCGCGCGATCCAGCGTGCGCGTATCCGTCAGCCGCATCTCCGATTCCGAGAGCAACACGCTCAAGTCGTCGCCGAGGGCCGCCGGCTGCAGCTCACCTGAGCGGAACTCGGTGTTGCCGAACTCCTGCACGCCCTGCTGCGTGAGGTTGCTCAACCGGGGAATCGGATCCGCCACCAACATTCCACTCACCAGATTGAGCGCCCCGAAGCGCCACGCGACGTCCTTCTGCACCAACCGCATGAACGCGACGCGGGTCAGGTTCTGTTCACCACACAGCCGGCTGATCATCGCGTGCAGCGCACTCGCGTACGGTCCCGCCAGGCCCTCGGCTCGCATCACCGGGTGCACGTCGAGCGGCTTTCCATTCGTCACGCCCCCTGCCAGCCGCTTGAGCTCAGCGAGCGACCCGCGGGCACTCTCGAACTCCGCGTCGGTCAACTCGTAGAAGAGATGAATGGTGCCGTCCTGGGTGGTGGTCGTGGACGCCTCCACCACCACCGGCTGTGCGACGAGCCTGAGCTGCTTGATGCACCCCTCGGCCGGCTCCTTCGGGAAACACGGGTCGATGCGCGCGCTGATCACCCGCCACGAGGGAAACATCGCGGCGGGGTCGTCACTTTCCACCAGGCCGGGAAGCGCGTCGTAGAGGCGGCGGGGAAAGAGCGGCCCCTTGCTGCCCGCCGACGTGAAGCCCAGCAGCAACGACTGCTGCCCCGGGTTGGGGAGCGGCAGCAGCCACGACACGTCATTCAGGTCGAGCCCACCGTCGGTGAGGATCACGCCCGAGTCGGCCGCCCCTCCATCAGGCGAAGGAGGAACCGGACCGCAGGCCAGCAGGCTCAGCGAGAGAAGAAGCACCAGGCGCCGGAACATGTGCGGTGACGTGAGCAAGTCACGTTCCACGCGCAAGTCTCTGATCGCCCAGCGAAGAGGCCCCGAAGGGCCTCAGAAAACCGCGTTGCTCAGCGGTTAATCAGGGTGCGGCCCAGCTCAGCCAGCTGCGAGCGCAACGAGCCGTCGTACATGTGGCTGCCGACCTTTTCGAGTGCGAGGTGTTGTTCAGGGCGGCGCGAAAGGCTTCGAAGGCCCCCGCGGACTTCGTTCAGATCTTCGCCGTGTAGCGCGGTCGTGAGCTGGGAGGTGAGCTGCTCGACCCGCTGGTGCGCTCGAGGAGGGTCTCGGTGAGCGTCTGCACGATGCGACGAAGTCTACTTCATCGAGGCCACGAGGAGATTCCACGGACCGCGCTCCCATGAGGTGTAGTCAGCGGGCGGCACGGCGCCGTAGCGGGCTTTGAAGTGTTCGTCCCACATCGGGCGCGCGCCATCGACGTCGGTGAAGCCGTACTCGCGCGCGAGGGTCCAGGACGCGAAGACGCGGCCGGTGCGGGTATGTACTGCGGGGTCTGCGGCGAGCGCGGCGATGGCCCGACCGACGTACCGAGGCGTCTCGCTGACGATGAAGTTGGGGTCCTTCTTCGCGCCGTCGCGCCAGGTGGCTTCTGTGACGCCGAACTGTTCGAGCATCGCTTCGCTGCGGAGGAAGCCGGGGCTGATGGCGAGGGCGGTGACATGCTTCGGGGCGAGCTCGGCGGCGAAGTCGAAGGCGAGTCGAATTACCGAGAACTTCACGAGATCGTAGAAGAAGGTGCCGCGGTAGCCGAAGCCGTCGCCATCGGTGACTTCGATCAGCAGCGGGTTGCTGCGGCCGAACAACAGGGGCGCGCCGTGGCGGGCGGTGATGATGTGGCTCCAGAGGCCGCGCTCGACGAGGGTTCGCGCGCGGGTGAGGTCCTGCTCCCAGAAGGGCACGTTCCACTGGGTGAGCTCGTCGCCGCCCCAGATGTCGTTGACCAGCAGGTCGAGGCCGCCCTGCTCGCGGCGCACGCGGTCCATCAGCGCCTTCACCTGGGCTTCGTCGGTGTGATCCGTCTGGGAGACGAGGCCGACCCCCCCGGCCTGCGTCACGAGGGCTGCGGTCTCTTCAAGGGTCTCGGGCCGGTTCGACGCGCGGTGCCCGCCTGCGCTGCGGCCTGAGCAGTAGACGGTCGCTCCGGCCTCCCCCAGTGCGATGGAGATGCCACGGCCCGCGCCGCGCGTGGCGCCAGCGACCAGACAGACTCGACCCTTCAGGGGAGCTTTCATGGAGGACGTCTTCTCAGGTATTCATGACACCGGATGTCATGAATTCTCGGATGCGATCGTTCGACCTGCTGACAGCGTTGAAGAGCCGCCCGCGATGGACTGCGGGTGAGCTGGCGCGCGAGCTCGGGGTCTCGGTGCGCACGGTGCTGCGAGATCTCGATGCGCTCGAGGCGCGGGGCGTGGCGCTCCAACGCACGACCGGGCCGGGTGGTGGGGTCGCCCTACGGACGGAGTCGCGAGCCCTCTCACCGATGCTCAGCGTGGAGGAACTCAAGGCGCTTGCCGGGCTCGCGGTTCCGTCTGCGCTGCGGGAATGGAGTGCTCCGGTGAAGCGGGCCTTGCAGAAGCTCGCCGCGGCGTTGCCGGCTGGGCAACGGGCAGAGCTGGATCGCGCGAAGAACCGGATTCACGTCGACGCTGCCGGGTGGTTTCAGGAGCCCGAGCAGGTGAAATACCTCGAGCAGCTCGAGCGCGCGGTGTGGGAGCAGCGACAGGTGCGACTGACGAGCACGACCTTCGATGAGCGCGTGGTCGAGGTGCAGGTCGAGCCGCTGGGGTTGGTGGTGAAGGCAGACGCCTGGTACCTGGTGGCGCGGGGCGAGCGCGGGCTGCGCAGTTGGCGCGTCTCGCGGATCTCGGCCCTCGCGGTGCTGGAGCAACAGTTCGACCGACCACCCCGGTTCGAGCTGGCTGCGGCGTGGGAGGCGCAGGTCGAGTCGTTTCGGCGTGAGCGGCCGAGCTTCCTGGTGACGTTCACGCTGCCGCGGGAGAAGGTCGAGGGGCTGCGGGCGCTGCGACCGAAGGCGGAGTGGAAGGCGATTCGTGCGGGGCGCGTCACCATCGACTTCGAGCGCGAGCGGATTGCGCGGGAGACGCTCGAGAGGCTGGGGATCTCGGTTCGACGGTGAGCCGGTGGCGTCGTGGCGCTTCCGTGCACAAATCGTGACTGTTCTCCTCGGCGGCGAAGTCAGCCTGCTCCAACGCATCGACGGTTCAAGAACACCCCGAAGTCGCGACATCGCGCCCTAAGGGCTTGTCCGCCGCTCTCCGGATGCTGCACTTTCAGCGAGCCGAGCGAGCCCGCTGCAGCGAGCCGTTCTTCGCCACCCAACCCGTCTTCGCGACGTCGAGGCCCGGCACGTCATACGAGACAATCGCGTCGGCGGCGAAGCCCACCGCGCGCCCGTTGATGATGGTCGTAGGGCTGGTGAACGGCTCGGTGCGGCAGCTCAAGATCTCCTCGCCTGTGCCATCGACCGCCACGAGCACATTGGCGTCCGCCTGCGGGGAGGTCCACGCGACGCCGCCAGTGTCGAGCAGCTCGAAGTCGGGCCAGGCGATGCCGAGGTTGCCCTTCTCCCAGGTGCGCGTGCTGTTCGAGCGGTCGATCGATCGCAGCACGCCGCTGCTGTAGTCCCAGACCACGAGCTGAGAACCACTCGTGAGGAGCTGAAGGCCTCCGGAGATCGGCCCCGCCAGCGTAGTGAGGTCGCTCACGTGCATACCCGGCTCGAGGTGGAACAGGTGCCCCCCGCTCAGTCCGTACGCGTCGTCGGTGCCGGTGATGAGGTTGACCCACTCGCCTGGTCTCGACCTGAGGCGGAGGCCCAGAGAGTCGATGCGCTCCACGTCGGCGGCCGGGGCCCAGCACGCGCCCGACGAGATCCAGAGTTCGCCGTTGCCGGACACCATGGGGTCGTAGAGGTGACCCTCGCGCTGAACGTTCGCGCGCAGGGCGCCCGTGCGCAGGTCGAAGAGACGGACGTGCACCTTGTGCGTGTTCGCGCCTTCCATCACGGGTACGGCGACGACGTCTGCACCGAAAGGAAGTGGAGCGCTGAGTGAGAACGAGCCGCCACCGTCTGCGAGGGCGTCGACCACCGGCACCCCTGCCGACGGCACCACGGCCCAGAGCGGCCGCCCGTCGAACATGCTGTGCGCGTGCGTGCGGCCCTTCGCGTTGAAGAAGAGCACCCCGCTCTTCGAGTCGAGCACGTACGACAGGCCGCTCGAGCACGACGCGCAGTCGTCCGTCACCTGCACGCGGAAGCGCACATGCCCCGTCGGGCTGAGCGAGAGCAGGTACGTGGGCCGCCCCGGGGACGGAGGCGCTCCGGACTCCGAGATGCCGACGCGGTCGCCGTTGCTCGAGTCGTTCGCGGTCTCCGTCGCGTAGAGGTTGCCGTCGTCGTCCACGTGCCCGAGGAACGCGAGCGTGTGGTTCGCGAGCGGCGTGTAGCGCCACCGCGGCTGCAGCGTGCCGGGCGCAGGCCGCTCACAGTCACCCTGCCGGCACACGCCGGGTCCCTGACAGACCGAGGCGGGCGCGCACTGCGAACCTTCAGGCGCGGTGCGCGCGACGCACTGGGCGTTGATGCAGACCTGCGCGGTGGTGCAGTCGTTGCTGCCGCAGGACGCGCCGTCGCTCGCGGGCACGGTGCTGCAGCCAGTGGCCGGTTCGCACACGGGCACCTCGCAGGCGCGCAACGACCCAGGACATGTGACGGTCTCGTGCAGACAGCCGGACTCCGGGCTGCACGCGTCGGTGGTGCACAGGTTGCCGTCGTCGCAGTTGCGCGCTTCACCCACACACTCGCCCGCGCGGCAGAGACCGCCCAGCACGCACTGGTTCGTCGCGCCGCAGTTGGTTCCATCGGTCGCAGTCGTCTCGTCACAGGCACCGGTCGCGGGGTTGAAGACCACGTTCACGCAATCGCGCGCAGGACAGCCCGGCACGGCGACCGCGTTCGCGCGAACGGAGAACTCCTGCGCGCCTTCACCGACGCGCGCGATGAGGGCCCCGAAGAGAGGGCCGGCGGCGAGGGCGCGCAGGCCCAGCTCGACCTGCACTGACTCACCGGCGTTGACGGTGACGCTCTCGGGCGCATCGAAGGGCGTAGCCAGGTCGAGCGTGACCAGAAGCGCGTGGCGACCCGTGTTGCGCAGCTCGATGGTCGTCGTGTCGCGGTGGCCCACGAATGCGGCGCCGAAGTCGATCGCCTGCGGCTGCACCACGAGCTCGGCCAGTGAGACACTCACCTTCGCATCCCGACAAGCAACGAGCGTGGTGACGGCAAGCAGGCTCAGAACTCTGAGGTGGATCATGGGCACGAGGCGCCGTTTGCAAGGCGCGCACCCGTGCCGACAAATAAAGAGTGTCGGGGCGTTGCGCGGAGGACGCGACGGAAACCCGCGCCCCTTCAGTCCGAGGGGTTCTGCCTGAAGGAAGAAGGGCGTGGGCTGCGCTCGCATACGAGGCTCGAAACCGGCTGAGCGCTGAAAGTGAATTGAGGATGGGTGCGCACCGCCGAACGCCCGGTCACTCGTCCCGGATCATCTTCTCGAGCTCGGCTTTGCTGCTGATACCCAGCTTTTCGTAGATGTTCGACAGGTGCCGGCGCACGGTGTTGGGCGCGACGCCGTGGGAGGCGGAAAGTTCGAGATACGTCTCTCCGCGAGAGAAGGCCTCGGCGATTTCCCGCTCGCGCGCGGTGAGCTGGTCGGCGGGCACCGAACGCCGCACGTGCATCAGCACCACGCCGTCGGCCGCGTCAGCGCGGAAGGCGAGGCGCCCGAGCACTTCGCGTCGGGCCGTGGGGCGCTGCGCCAGGGCGGCCAGCTCTCGCGGCAAGAGCGGCCCCACCCAGCCCGGCCACTGCGCCCTCAGCAGCTCGGTGAGCCCTGGCTCCGCCTCCAGCACCGTGCCCTGTTGGTTGGCGACGAGGGCCGCCTGGCCGTGTGTATCGGTCACGCGGCTGCGTGCGCGCAGCTGGCCGATCCGCGCGCGTCGCGCCGCCGAGACGAGGTGCGGCACCAGCATCTCGGTCGCCGCTCTTTCTTCCTCTGAAAATGGCTGCGCGGGGTTCGCACGGTACTGCGACAGCACCCAGTAGAGACCCATGTCCTGCGCGACCACCGCAGTGCAGAGGATGTGCGCCAGGCCCCAATCGCGGCAGTGCACGACGATCGCGGGGCTCTCGCTGTAGACCGGACCATCGACGGGAAAGTTGCCGGTCTGGTTTGGGTGCGCGAAGGCCCACGAGGCCACCCGGTCTTCGTGGCGCACCTGGTCCCACGAGGCCATGAACTCGGGCGGCTGGCGGTGGAGCACGACGTCGCGGCCCGTGGCCACGCCGCTTTCGATGGTGCCCAGCCCCAACAGCCCGGAGTCGAACGGGATCAACGCCGTGAGCTTCTCGAGCGCGCGGCGCTGCAGCTCGCGGTACCCCAGCTCGTTGGAGCGCTCGTGGAGATCGAGCAGGTAGCGGGTCATCGAAACCGAATCGAGCCGACCGGCGGCAGACATGAGGTTCTCCCTGAGGGCCCGTGGGCAACTGCGTCAGGAAGATGTTTCGGGTCCGGGCGAATTTCAAGCCGACATGAATTCCCGTTCGAAATCCCCGCCGTCACGCTGCGGCGCCCGCATTCGCTTCAGCCCCGGGCCGGTGCTTCTTCAAGCGCCTACGGCTCGAAGCAATACGATGGCGTCGTGCATCTGGACGAGACACAACTGCCGCTCAGACACTCGTTTCCATTCAAGCACGTCGCGCCCGCTGCCTTGGGCGAAGTGCAGGTCTTCGTAGCTGGCGCACAGTGCGTGAGTCGCTTGCAGTCGGTGTCGAACGAGCACGTTTCTCCCAGGTCGCGCAAAGGGACGCATCGGTCGATCGCGAAGTCGCAGAACAGACCAGATCCGCACTCTCCGAAGCGGCCGCACGTCTCATTCACCGCAGGGAGCTGCCTGCACGTGCGGGGGAGCATTCCCGGCGGGCTGTCGCAGTAATGCGTCCAGGCGCAGGGCCTGTCGAAACTGCAGAGCTGGCCTGTCACGCCGGGCCGCACACAGACCGAAGCCGAGCAGAAGAGGTCGGTCTTGCACGGAATTCCCGAAGCGAAGCCGCACGTGTCACCTTCATCGGCGAAAGGCACGCAGCCCATGCCGCCACAGGCCAGTCCCGTCGCGCACGGTGGGTAGACCACGCTCTCACAATCTTCGCCGACCCCTGCCAGTGTCTGAGCGACGCAGATCGAACTCGAGTCGCAGCGGCCGCCCGCGACGCATTCGAGGCGCTGCTGGCCTGCGGGCGAGGCGCACGATTGTCCGAGCGCCACTCGGGCCACACAGACCCCTCCGGCAACGAAGGCTTCTGGCACGCACTGCTCGCTCAGCGTGGCGGGCTGGCCAATCGCAACGTGAGGCTTGCAGACGCCCGGGCACGTCGTGGAAGTGTCGCAGTAGAGACCCGTCGTGCATTCGCCCGTCGAGAAGCAAGCGCCGCCGTCCTGGACCAGGCCTGGGATGACCGCATCGCACCTGGAGTTGTCGACCACCGTCGAACACGTCGCATCGTCATAGGCCTGCAGGCACCCGGCGACCGCGGTGGAGACGAAGCCTCGGCGCGGTAGCGGCCATCGGGCGCACTGCTCCTGCATGCCCAGGACGAGCGCACCGACCCCGCCGTCAGTCACTGCGCCGCAGCGACCCTGCAGTCGGGCCTGCGCCTCGATGTAGTCGCGGCAGAACTGTGAGGCAGGGCCGGCGTCAACCTGGCCCGCGTCGACCTGGCCCGCATCGACCTGACCTGCATCGCCCCGACCAGCATCGGCCTGACCAGCATCGGCCTGACCAGCATCGACGACCATACTGCTGCCCGCATCGCCCCCCAGGCCGGCGTCGGGCAGTGTTTCGGCGGGTTCACAGGAACACAGAGCGAGACTCAGACACGACACGAGAACGGAGCGCATGCGTGGCGTTATGGAGCTGAAGAAACACGCCCGGAATGATGCAGCTGCGCCATTCCCTGGCCGTCGGAGGGTCGTGTTCTTCAGTGAATCGCCGCTTGAGGTTTGCCGACATGCCGGCCGACCAGCCGCAGGCGAAGTCGCCGCCGAGCCCCCGAGTCATCGCTCATAGGCGCCGAAGATCGTCGTCCCCGCGACCGACCGGGCGAAGAACCTCGCCTTGATCGTCAGGTAGTCCGGGTCGGCGAAGAAATGGTCCATCGCTGTCTTGCTACCGAAGTAGATCGCGAACACGCGGTTGATCGGGTGCTCGCTGGCTGAGCGCAGGACCGTGGCGATCGTGAAGTCGTAGCGGAACCCGCCGCCGTGGCGAGCGAGCAGCGGGGCCATGGCGTCCCGATACTGCCGGTAGAGCTCGTCGTCCGTGACGGAGAGGCCGACCATCATCTCGTAGGTCATGGCGAGGACCGTAGCCACTGGAGCACGGTCAGGTCATCGGATGCGCGGGGACCGTCGGCGCAGCGCCGCTCAACCGACCGGATCTGGCTCGATCTATTCACTTGCTCGCTGGTGCCGCGGGCCCGAAGCAAGGAAGCCGGCGTCACGTTTGGCCACTTCGCTCACGAAGCGGATCGCGGATTTGAGGTGATTCACCCTTCGTACGCTGGGATGAAAGAGCAGGGCCAGCGGCCGTTCGAAGGGCGGCCCTGCGACGGGCACCGGCGTGAGACCGTCGGCTTCGTCCACGAGGAAGTGGGGCAGGAGCGCAATGCCGATGCCCGCGCGTGCGGCTTGATGCTGGGCCAGCAGGTCGTTGCTGCGAAAGACGATGCGGGAGCCCTTGGCCTGCGCGTCGAGCCACTGTTTCTGGGCGGTATCGCGCATCGAGTCGTCGAACCCGATGAACCCCCGCGCAGCCGCGGCGCGCTTCTTCGAGCAGACATAGAAGCCGTAGCCCACGCGGCCGAGGTCCTTCACCACGAGGCCGGGGGGCACTTCGGCCACACCCACGCGCAGGGCGAGGTCCGCCTCCCCGCGCAAGAGGTTGCTGGCCTGCCGCGACGTGCCCAACTCGAAGGTGAGCTCGGGGTGTTCCGAGAGAAAGGCCGTCAGCCTCGGCACGAGGAAGTGCGTGGCGAGCACCGGCGCCGTCGACACGCGCACCGTGCCCCCGATGGCGGTGGTCGCGCGTTGCTCGAGAGCCACGCTGGTCTGCTCGACGGCTTCGGCCAGGGGAATGAGCTCGCGCCCGTCAGGGGTGAGTCGCCAACCGCGAGGCAGCCGCTCGAAGAGCCGAACACCGAGCGACGACTCGAGCGCCGCGACGCGCCTGGCGATGGTGGTGTGCTCGACGGTGAGGCTGCGCGAGGCCTCCGAGAGGCTCCCCGCGCGCGCCAGTTGGAGGAAGTAGCGAACATCGTCCCAGTTCATCTGTGCACATTCGCACAGATGTTGTGCGACGACGACGGGTTCCGCGGGAGCACTTCGGGGCGTACTGAAGGGCGCATGAATCGAACCCACGTCTTCGCCTGTGCAGCACTCACCGCCGTCGCCGCCTGCGTTCCGGCAACAAAGCAATTGTCATCACCTTCACCTCACCAGGGAGTCACCATGTCCAGTTCGAGTTCCAGAGTCGTCACTCAGTTCTTCACCGCGTTCGGCAAGGGCGATCTTGAGGGGGTGGTCGCCACCTTCGACCCCGGCGCTACCCTGATCGCCGTGCGATCAGGCCCGCACCGCGAGGGTCAGGTGTACGGCACGTACACAGGCGCCGCGGGGGTGCGCGAGTTCGTTGGAAACCTCGGAGGTGCGTTCGAGACCAAGGCCTTCACGGTCGACGTGATCGTAGGCGATGGTGAGGTGGCCTTCGCCAAAGGTGCATTTGTGCACACAGTGCGGAAGACGGGCAAGACGTTCCAGAGCGACTGGGCCCTGATGTGCCGGGTGCGCGGCGAGCGCATCGTGGAATACCGGTTCTTCGAAGACTCGGCCGCCCTCGTGGCCGCCGATCCCTCCACCGCGCTCGCGCCCTGAGAGGCGAAGCGAGCGCGTGGCCCTGCACGGACACCGGCACGGGTGCGTCGTTCTGCGTCAGTCGTTCGAAATGCCGCACCTGCGCCATGTCGCTCATTCGAGAAATCGCTTCTGAAAGAACCCGAAGTCAAAAGCCAAGGAGGACATGGATGCGCTGGAAGAGAAATGCGGTGACCTGGGGCCTGATGGGACTGCTGGGAACAATGGGTGGCTGCTCCGCGGAGAACAGCGGGGGTGGAGACGGCGGGGTTGGGGGAGGCGGCGGGCTCGGGGGTGGCGGCAGCACCCACCAAGGCGCTCTGTCAGGCAAGGTGGTGGATGCCCGGGGCCAGCCGATGTCGGGGGTGACGGTCGTCGCGGACAACACGCTGCTCTACAACTCCAACGCCCTGGGGACGACGGGGGCGGATGGCACCTACCGCATCGACGTCAGCAGGCCGGCGGGAACCTGGCACGCCAGCGCGACCCACAAGGTCCAGTACAACTCGCGGAGCTACACTTTCGACCTGGATCCCAACGACGACAGCGTCTTCGCCGGAAACGCGGGGGCGGTGCGCAATTTCACCTGGCGGCTTTCGGGCAAGCGCCCCGACTCCGGCACCTACGGCGGGTTCGTCGCGGTGTACGTGGATCAGCTGTTGGACCCGGAGAATCCCGGGCAGGCCATCAACTCGGACGACATCGAGTTGACGCTGACCCCGAACGGGAGGCTGGTGGATGGCAGCGACGGCGCGCCCATCACGAAGAAGCTGGTGCGCACACCTGACGGTGACGCGGTGGAGGACGTGCCCGTCGGCCGGTACACGGTGACCGCCCGCTACGTCCAGGCGGGCAAGTCGCCCCGGCCCATGCAGGTCTGCATCAAGGACACCGGCGACTACGCCGACTCGGTGACGGCAGACTTCGAGGTCCTCGTCACCACACGGCATCAGATGCTGCTGAACGCCCAGCTTCCGACGCCCTGAGTCCGCAAGGCGTGTTGACACTCCCGAGGACAAGACGCTGAAGCACGCGCGACCTCGACAACACGTTCGAGGCGCCGGACTGCACTTGAGGCCACAAGCCTGCGGCCTCAGCCCGGCAGCCGCGTCATCTCGTACGAGAAGTGCTCGGAGACGAACTCCAGGGCGATGGCGCCGCTCAACTGCAGCGTCGACAGCAGTGAATGCAGGGTGCCGCAGAGGTTGCGTTGAATGCGCGCTCGATCGCGACCGGGTCGCGGAGGAACTCATGAAGAAGCTCCTCGAACTCCACCCAATCGAGTTCCCGCCGGCATCGCGGCACGCAAGCTCCAACGCTGACGATGGTGCCTGCGTCGCGAAGATGTTCAGCATTGCGTGCTGACGACGGAGGCGAGGCCGCAGTTCTCAGCGATGGCCTGTTCGTGTCAGCTTCAACGCACCGGCATTGTGGCAGCAGCCGGCCGTGAGCCGTGGGAGGACCGCCTTGCGGCCGCGCTCGTTCACCCTCCAGCTGTCACGCGAGGCGATCAGCCGGGGGCGGTCGAGAGGGGAGGTGCCTCGAGTCACGTCCGGGCGGGGGGGCCGCCGGAGCCACGCTCCACCAAGGCCGCCAGCCGTTGCAGGTCTCGCGCGAACCTGCGGCGGAACAGCGCCGTGAGCGGCTTCTTGAACCAGGCCCACACGCCGACCGGCTCCATCGCGAGGCGCACGGTGACCTGGCTGCGGTTCGCGCCCACCGGGTCGACGCGCCGCTCCCCGTGCACCGGTACGTCGCTCTCGACGGTGCGGAAGGTGAGCCGGCGCCCCGCGTCCACTTCCTCCACCCGGGCCACCACGCGCATCTCGATGCCCAGCAGACGCACGCGCTCGTGCGTCACGGCGCCCGCAATCGCCATGCCGGGTGGCTCCTGCCGCATGGAAACGCCCGCCCGCCACTCCCCGTCCCGGGCGTAGTCCGCGAGCACGGACCACACCGCCGACGAGGGCGCCTCCACCACCTGCGTCACTTCGAATGCTGCCCTTGGACCGCTCATCACGAAACTCCTTGTTTGACGTCGAGTTATTCGACGTCAAAACAGATGACGTCGAGACCTCTTGACGTCAAGTAATTCGACGTCAAACTACATCCATGCCCAAGCGCGCCAGAGACGCCGTGGACGGAATGCTCGAGGAGTGGGGCCGGGAACGCCCGGACCTGCGCCTCCTGCCGATGGGCATCGTGGCCCGCCTGGCGCGCCTGTTCGCCGTCGGCTCGAGGTCGGTCGGCCTCACTCTCGCGGAGCACGGACTCAACGCGGGCGAGTTCGACGTGCTGGCTTCCCTGCGCCGGGCGGGTTCCCCTCACGTGCTCACGCCCACTCAGTTGGCGCGCGCCCTGATGCTGTCCAGCGGGGCGATGACCAACCGGCTCGATAGGCTCGAGCAGGCGGGGCTGATCGAGCGCAGGGACGACCCCGGCGATCGAAGGGGCATCCTGGTCGGCTTGACGGCCACGGGCCTGGCCCGGGTGGACGTCGCGGTCTCTGAGCACGTGGCCAGCGAGGCGCACTTCCTCGCGGCGCTCAGCGCGACCGAGCAGCACGCCTTGGCCGCGCTGCTCCGCAAGCTCCTCGTCTCCCACGAGACGCGCTGATGAGCTCAGAGCGCCGGTCAGGAATGCGCCTCAGCAAACTCGATCACTTACGCAGATTCGATATGTGCCCGCAGCTCGACCGATTGATGGAGTGGGTCGGCAAGCAGTGGGTGGGCGTGCATCGACGCTCCACTGACGAGGTACAGCGACGCCCTCGCGCAGGTACGCGAGCAAGACCTCGAGCGCCGACATGCGTCACGGTCGAACAAACAACACATCAGCACTGACCTCGACACCGACTTGGTGCTGGCCTGCGCAGTGACACTATCCAACCGGCCCGAGGAGGAATCGACCGCAGCGTTTCAAGAAGACACGCGCCGCAACGTTTTCGATCTCAGACGGCTCTCAGCCGTCCAGGACCTCAAGTGCACCGCAGGTCATGAGCGCGCCATGCTTCGCGCAGGGTGATCAAACCTGTTCGGTGCTCTACCGAAGAGGCCCCGAAGGGCCTCAGAAAACCGCGTTGCTCAGCGGTTAATCAGGGTGCGGCCCAGCTCAGCCAGCTGCGAGCGCAACGAGCCGTCGTACATGTGGCTGCCGACCTGCGCGACGACGCCGCCGATGAGCGCAGGGTCGACCTTGGTCTCCAGCACCACGCTGCGCTGAGTGAGCGCCTCGAGCTGCTTCTTGAGCGCGGCCACCTGGGTGTCGCCCAGCTTGGCGGCCGAGGTGACGCTGCCACGCACGCGGCCCATGCGGCTGTCGACCATGTCGCGGAACTGGCGGGTGATGAAGGGCAACGAGCCGAAGCGGTTGCGGTCGTTGAGCAGCCGCATCAGGTTGGCCACCACGGGCTGGATGCCGGGCGCGTTGGCGATCACCGATTCGATCAGCGACAGGCGCTGGGTGCGGGCGAGCGCGGGGCTGGAGATGGTGGCGAAGATCTCCGGCTGGGCGTCGAAGTACGCGGTGAGGCTCTCGAGCTGCTCCAGGACCTTGTCTGCATCAGGACCTGCGGCATCGAGGAGGGCACGGGCATAGCGGCGGGCGACGGGAACATTCGACATGGCCCGCTGCGCCTAGCACCCGGTCCGGGGCAATTCCAGCATCCGGTATCCAGCCCTGGACAGGCTGAGGAACCGCCTCCGGGCGCCGGGCGTCTGCCCCAGACCTTGTCGCTGCTCCTGCCCCTGCTGCTGGCTGCTGCGCCGGCGTTCCCATCGGTGGCCCTGGAAGGCTTTCCTTTCGTGCAGCAGAAGCCCGACTTCTGTGGGGAAGCCGACGTGGAGATGGCCATGCGCCGGGTGGGGCGGCAGGTCACCCAGGACGACGTGTTCAACGTGAGCGGGCTGGACCCGCTCAAAGGGCGCGGGGTGTGGGCAGACGACCTCCGCGTCGCCTTGAAAGCGCTGGGCGTCGACCCCGGCCAGACCTGGTACCGCGTCAATCCCGCCCGGGCGCAACAGGAGCTCGCCGCGCAGTGGGCTTCGCTGCACGCGGATCTGACGGCGGGAACGCCCAGCATCGTGTGCATGCACTTCGACGCGTCACCGGGCACCACCGAACACTTCCGGCTGATCACCGGCTACGACGCGGTGAAGGACGAGGTCATCTACCAGGAGCCCGCCGAAGCCGACGGCGCCAACCGCCGCATGCCGCGCGAGACGTTCCTGGCGTTGTGGCCCTTCAAGCCGTCGCCCACGAAGTGGACGGTGATTCGCCTTCGTCTCGACATCCCCCGGGAAGGCCCGGCGCTGCCGAAGGTGAGCTCGCCCACGCCGGCGCAGGTCGCGCAGCACGTGATGACGCTCGAGGAGACCCTGCCCGCCGGCTTCACCCTCACCTGGGAGAAGCCGTTTCTCGTGGTGGGCAACGAAGCACCCGACAAGGTGCGCTCGCGCGGTAAGGACGTGGTGCGGTGGACGCGCGACCTGCTGCTCAAGGACTTCTTCGCCCACGCTCCCGAGCGGCTGGAAGAGGTCTGGATCTTCAAGGACGCCGCGACCTACACGAAGTATTCGCGCTCGTTGTTCCAGACCGAGCCCAGCACGCCGTACGGTTTCTATCTCTCAGAGCGCCGCGCGATGGTGATGAACATCAAGCCTGGCTACGGCACGCTCACCCACGAGCTGGTGCACCCGTTCTTCCACGCCAACTGGCCCGACGGTCCTGCGTGGCTCAATGAGGGGCTCGGCTCACTGTTCGAGTTTCCCGGTGAGCGTGAGGGTCACTTCGCAGGTCAGCTCAACTGGCGCTTGCCGGGCCTCCAGCAGGCGTTGCGAGAGAAGGCGGGCGTGCCGAAGTTCAGCGCGCTCATGCGCACCACCGAGGCGCAGTTCTACGACGACGACTCGGGCGTGCACTACGCGATGGCGCGCTACCTCTGCTACTGGCTGCAGGAGAAGGGGTTGCTGATCAAGTTCGTCGCGCGCGCTCAGGCGTTGAAGGCGACTGATCCGACGGGCTGGCAGGCGCTCGAAGAAGTACTCGGCGCGGATCCCGACACGAAGCAGAAAGACTGGGAGAAGTTCGTGCTCTCCCTGCAGAAGCGGAACCGGTAGCTACCAGCGAAAGACCAGCTCGTAGCCCGCGGGCGTGACGTTCTGGATCTCGATGGTGAAGTTCGGGTCTGTCTTCTTGCCAGGCCCCTCGATGATGCCCGCGACGAAGTCAGGGTCTCCGAAGATGTCCCTGGCGATGAGCCGCCACTCGTTCTCCGTCTCTTTGTGCACGGTCATCTCGACGCCGGTGCGCGTCATGGTGAAGAAGCGCGGCAGCCGGAGCACCAGCGCGGCGGGGCTCACCATCACGGAGAGCACCACGCTCAGGAACCGGCCGGAGATGGTGCCCAGAAAACCCTTGAGCGCCACGCGGCCGAGCTCACGCCTGCCGTCAGCGACACTCAGGTTCGGGTAGAAGTGCTGACGGCCTGCTTCGACCACGGCGCGCCAGACGCGGGTGGGGTACTTCGGCACCGGGCGCTCCATGTCGAAACCGATGGTCTTGAACTTCGCTTTGAGCGCGTCATCGACTTTCAGCGCACGGACGAAGAGCCCCTCGAAGGTGCTGTACTCGGTGGTGTGCTGCGCGTCGTCTGTGGACGGGTTCAGGCCAGAGACCATTGGGGAATGTTGACCCATTCAGCGAACCGAAGCGACGAAGACCTGCATCGAGGGTGATATCAGCCGGTGACATGTGATGCGCCAACGCCGGTCGTGAAGAAGAAGCCGGCGAAGAAGTGATTCAACTGCCGGGGTTGGTCTCCACGTCGAGGATCTCCCAGCGGTAGTAGTCGAAGTCGCCGGCCGCGAGCTTCCACACGGCGCCTCCGGCGGTGGGCATTTCGATGCCGCGGATCCGGCTCCACGCACTCATGGGAATGGTCCACTGCTCCAGCGTCTTGCCGTTGAAGTAGCGCTGGGCGGCCAAGCCGATGACGCGGCCTTCAGCATCGATCTCGAACACGGCCGACGTGGTGGTGCCCTTATACGTCATGGTCGCGCGTGCGTGGCGATCGTCGATGGCTTCCCAGCGCAGATACGGCGCCAGCGCAGCGGAGGGAAACCAGACGATCTCTCCGAGGAAACGCAGCATCGTGCCCTGGTCGAACGTTTCACCGGTGCCATCGGCGACGGTGATCAATCCACCCAGCTGAATGAACATGCGGCCACGCCCCTCGACGAACGTGTCTCGGCCCACCACCGGTACGCCCCACATCGTCAGGTCCACCGCCCAGATGAAGCCCGGTTCATCGATGGTGAAGTGCTGCGTGGCCTCGGCGTGCATCGGCCGTCCTTCGGGGTTGGTGCGCATCTCACCGCGCTGACGCAGCCGCACCGTGTGCGCTCGCGGTTTGCCCACCACGCCCGCGGCCTCGAGCCACCGCTTCACCGGAGCAGGCAAGGTGCCCAGCTCTTCCACCGTGACGGTGCTCGGCTGCTGAGCCGCCACCTTCGAGAGCAGCGCTCGGGCGTGCGCTTCGTTGCTCCGATGAAAACGTGCGGTGGAGAAGCTGATCAGCACCGCCATGGCCAACAGCACGTTGAGCACCGTGCCCGCCTTCGCGTCGCTCCACTGCGAGAGGATCAACCCCTGCGAGAGCACCACGCCCACTGCGCCGGCCACCCACCACGCATCGTGATTCAGTAAGCGCAGCACGGCCGCGGCACAGAGCACCAGCGTCGCCGCCAGCCACAACAGGCCCAGCGCCCGGCTCGAAGGTCCACTGAGCTGAGGCACCTCGGCGAGCTTCCACGGCTTGAGGAAACCCAGCAGGTGAATCAGCCCATGAAGCAGGAGCAGGGCAGCGACTGCGATGCGCATGTCCCTGGATCCAGCAAGCGCCGTGCTCCTGTTTCCCTTTGGAAACACGGAAGCCCCCGCGCAGCGCCTGCGTGGGCCTCGAGGCGCCCGCTAACCTTGCGCGCTCCAGGTGCCGTGAAACGCGTAGGGCAGCAGCGGCAACGGCACGCTCGCCACCGGGCCTTTGGAGAGCTCGGTCGCCTTGAAGACGCACAGATTCGAGCGGCCCTCGAGCCCGGCCGACGTCACCGCGAGCACGAACTCTTCTGGCGCAAACAACGGTTCACCCACCAACACGTTCTCCTTCGCGGTCCACACCTCCGAAGGCCGTTCGGGATCCTTCAGGTCGACGCGAATGAGGGAGTCGAACGGATCGCTGTGGGCCGTATCCGCCCGGGTGGCGCCGAAGAGCGCGGGCGTGTCGAGGCCATCGTGATCAGGGTGCACCCGGGGGAAGTCGATCGCGTGACGGGCGAGCTGCTTCCAACTCGCTTCACTCGCGTTGGGGCCCACGGAGATCCGATACAGCCGCTGGGGTGCGCGCGTGTCGGGCAGTGATGGATCGAGCGGCGCGTCGGGCCCGCGGTAGCCGAACTCCACGCCGAACTCGAAGTGCTCGAACAGGCTCGCGTCGACGTGCACCGTCTCGCCCTCGTCGAACGCGTTTCCGTAGTGCACCACGAACGCCGGGCCCGGCAGCGTGACGGTGCGCAGCGGCCCCGGCCTGTCGCGCGGAATGAGGTACAGCTCGCCGGGTCCTTCTTTCGTGGCGATCGAATTGAGCAGCGTGGAGGCCCCCAGCAGCGTCAGCGCGAGCTCTCCGAACTTCATGCGCAGCGGGTTGCTGGCCAACACGTACCAACGCGGCGTGATGACGAAGTCGTGAGCGAAGTGTTGCCCGGGCAGCGCCACTTCTTTCGTGGTGGCGAGGGCTCCTTGCGCATCGAACTCACGGAAGGTGAGCTTCGTCTGCGGCCCCATCGCGATGCTGCAGCTCACCAGCCGCTGCTGCGCCGAGTCGATCTTGAAGTGCGCGAGCGTGGCCTGCTTCGCCAGCGCGCCGCCGAAGGTCTCTTCACCGCGCGTGGCCAGCGTCTCGGGGTCGAGGGAATACGGCGCGCCGCCTTCCCAACCCGCCAGCAGGCGGCCGGCCCAGGGCACGATGGTGGTGTTGGCCACGTTGCGCGGCGTGCCGAAGCCGAGGTTTTGCCAGAAGTGCGAGCCGACGTTGGTGCCGAGGCCGCGGTGCACCAGCCGGCCCGCGGCGAGCTCGTCCCGGTACACCGGGGTGTCCACGAAGCGGGCGCGCAGCTTGAGCGAACCATCGGCCTGGAACTCGAAGGAGCGCACGTAGCCGTGGCCATCGAACGGGTGCGCGAGCCGGCCGCCGATGTCCAGCCAGCCCGGGCCATTCGAGAGCACGCGGCCTCCCCTCAGCGCAGGAGGAATGACGCCCTCGATGCGCGAGGCTTCGACGTGGAGCTCGAGGGCTCCGGGGTGGGCGGTCATGGCTGCATTGAAGGCGCGTGCGCGATCCATGGGTGGCGTGTCGCTCACGGAGGGCAGGCCGTCAACGACGTGATCCACTGATCGATCAACGCGGTGCCTTGCGGATCTTCCAGGCTGCTTCCCACCGGAGGCATGCGCGCAGCGGTGAGCGCGTGAATGCGCCGCGACACGATGCTGGTCGACGGCAAGCCCGGAGCAATCAACATCGCGCCCGTGATGCCGAGGTTTCCATTCTGGGGCGCCACATTGCAGCTGTTGGTGTTGCGGAAAGACAACGAGTACCGCCAATCCGCCGTGCCCTGACCTGCACCTTGCTGATGACAGCCCGAGCAGTTGGCGTGCAGATACGCACGCGCTCGCGGTTCGAGAGGACCCGTTCCGAAAGGCGGCTCGAAGCGCGGCGACGGCTCGGAGAGTGGAGTGCTGAAGAAGCCGAGCGTCTCCAGCGTGAAAAGCTGGTTCGCCGTACGCCCCGTCGCTGGGTAGACGAGGTCGCCGTTGAGCTGACCCAGCTCGAGCCCGAGTGAGCGCCCCGCGATCGCCGTGTGACACTGCAGACACTGGCCGCGGCTGGGGTAGCTCCAGGTCTGCGCTCCGACCACGCGTGACTTGGAGCCCGGCAACAACGTGGCTTCGGTCTCCGCATCATTCCACTCGTAGGAGTAGCCGGCCCACGTGCCGCTCAGGTGCCGCATGAAGAGCCGCGTCTCGATTCGTTTGCCGCCGAGGCTGAAGGTCTTCGCCAGCACCGTGCCGTTGGGAAAATCGAAGTCACCCGAAGGCAGCACGGAGATGGTGGTGCCGTCGGGAATGGCGAAGAACCGTTGTTTGGCGGCGCCGTCGCTCCACAACGCTGCGTTGACGTCGTACGGCACCATCGCGGCGACCGGCACCTTCGGGTCGGTCGAATCGAAGCAGCCTGTCTGCGAGAGCAGCCGCGGGAAGGTGTCGACCGGCTGCGTGCCAAAGGGCACCAGCCGGTGCACCTGGCCCGTGGCGATGTCGAGTGCGTAGATCTCTCCGTCGGCCAACTGACCGAAGCTCGCAAGGCTGATGTTGGTTTCTTCCAGCAGGCCGGCCGTGAAACCTCCGAGCCCATCGGGCTCCACCACGCCAATCTTGCCCGAGCCGTAGTCACCGAAGACGAACTTGCCGACCAGTGTGGGAATCGAGGTGCCGCGGTACACGAAGCCGCCGGTCACTGAGTTCCCGCTCATGCCCGTCGAGTTGCGCGGGTACTCCACCACCGGATCGATCAGCCCCGCGGTCGGGCAGTTGGTGGCGGGGTTGTAACAGTGCGCACCTTCACGCGATCTCCAGCCGTAGTTGCCGCCGAGCACGATGCGATCGATCTCTTCCCACGCGTTCTGCCCGACGTCGGCGCACCACAGCTCACCCGACGCCGTGTCGAAGCTCCAACGCCAGGGGTTGCGCAGGCCCGCCGCGTAGATCTCAGCGCAGCGCACGCCGGTGGCTGCGAGCGTGGCAGAGCTGGTTCGATTGCAGGGCGTGTTGTCGGCCGCGTACGGGTTGGAAGGAGGAATCGCGTAGCGCTGCGCAAAGGGCACGTTCACGTCGATGCGCAGGAACTTGCCGAGGTTGGTGTTGAGCCGCTGACCTGCGTTGAGTGGATCACCACCACCGCCGCCATCACCCAGGCCGATGTAGAGGAAACCGTCGGGTCCGAAGCTGATGCTGCCTCCGTTGTGGTTGGTCTCGGGTTGGTCGATGGTGAAGATCTTCTCCTCACTGGCCAACGAGAGCGTCGCGCCTGAGTCGAAGCTCTTGAAGCGCGAGATGACCGTGCGAAGCGGAGAGGCTGTCTCGGTGTAGCTGATGAAGACCTCGCGCACCGTGGGCCACTGAGGGTGGAACGCCATGCCCAGGAAGCCGCCTTCGCCCACGTCGTTCACCCGTGCGTCGAAGTCGAGCACGGTGCTCACGCTCGCCATGCCCGCATCGTTCTGATTGGGAAACGAGCGGATGACGCCGGCTCGCTCCTGCACCCAGATGCGCGTCGGATCACCGGGCGGGTTGAACAGGCCCAGCGGCAGATTGAACGCGAGCGCGGGAAAGACCCGCTGCGTGGTGACGCCCGAGGTGTTCGGCGGGGGCGCGGGTGCGATGCAGGTCGTGTTCACCGGGCGGCTGTCGAGCCCGATCGAAGGGCCGGCGTCTTCCACACCCGCATCGACGCCCGCATCTTCGGGGCCCGCATCGGTGCCTGCATCGTCACCGGCATCGGCGGTTTCCCCGGCGTCGACCACCCCTGAGTCGACTTCGACCGGAAGGCCGGCGTCATCGGGCTCTCCCACGAGGCCGGTACAGCCGGCGGCGGCGATGCAGAACAGCCCCAGGAGTCTTCGCATGGCCTGATGCTGCTCGACCCGCTCCCCTCTCTCAAGCCCGTGCGTCCCCGTTGAAAGCCCCCTCAGCCACCAGCTTTCACAGCTAAGGTCCGCCGCCGGAATGGAACCCGTCATTGGTATCGACCTGGGCACGACCTACTCCGCGGTGGCGACGGTGGAGAACGGGCGGCCCTTCGTCATCCCGAACCGCCAGGGCTCCCGCCTCACGCCGTCGGTGGTGGGCTTCACCGCGCTGGGTGACCGCGTGGTCGGCGAGCGCGCGCAGATGCTGGGAGACGAAGCGCCCGATCGAGTCGCCCCCGCCACCAAGCGCTACATCGGCAAACGGTGGACGAGCGAGTTGGCGATGGCCGCGAAGTCGGTTGTGCCGTACTCGTTGATTCAGGGCCCGTCGGGTGAGGTGCGCATCAAGCTGGCCGGCCGCACCATGCCGCTCACGCAGGTCTCCGCGATGTTGCTCGGTGAGCTCAAGCTCGACGCCGAAGCGCACTTCGGGCGTTCGGTCTCGCGCTGCGTGATCACCGTGCCCGCGAACTTCGACGATGGTCAGCGCCAGGCCACCCGTGAAGCCGCGCGCATCGCAGGCCTCGAGGTGCTTCGCATCGTCAACGAGCCCACCGCGGCGGCCATCGCGTACGGGCTGGTGAACTCGGTGCGCGGGCGCGTGCTGGTGTTCGATCTGGGCGGCGGCACCTTCGACGTTTCCATCCTCGAGATGGAGAACGGCGTCTTCGAGGTGAAGGCGACCGGCGGCGATCCGCAGCTCGGTGGCGACGACTTCGACGCGTGCATCGTGCAGTGGCTGGTCGCGCAGGTGCCCGACCTCTACCGCGAGGCGGTGCTCAAGGATCGCGTGTCGATGCAGCGGCTTCGATACGCGGCCGAGCGGGCCAAACGCACCTTGTCGGATCAGCCCGAGGCGTTTCTTTCGGCGACCGAGCTGGGTGATCACTCGGAGGGCAACGACGGCCGGTTCTGTCAGCTCGACACCGCGCTCACCCGCGACTTCTTCGAGTCACTCGCCGAGCCCTTGAGCAAACGGTGTCTCGAGGTGGTGCGCCGCACGCTGGGTGAAGCGAAGCTCGACGCCGAGAACATCGAAGCGGTGATGCTGGTGGGCGGCATGACCCGCGTGCCGCTGGTGCGAAAGCTGGTGCAGGAGTTCTTCTCCCGCCCCGCGGTCTCCGGCCTCAACCCCGACGAAGCGGTCGCATTGGGTGCGGCGGTGCATGCAGCCGAGCTCGCCAATCGTGCGGGCGCCACCACGCTCATCGACGTCGCGACACACTCGTTGTCGGTGGGCGTGTTGGGCGGCACGGTGCGCAAGTTGATCCCCCGCAATACGGCAGTTCCTTCGAGCTCGAAGGAGGTCTTCCTCCCCAACCGCGCGGGCCAGACCACGGCGCGCATCCCGGTCTTTCAGGGCGAGAGTGAGTGGGCCGACGAGTGCACCAAGCTGGGTGAAGTGGTGCTGGGCGATCTCACCGTCGAGCGGCGCGCTGACGTGCCCATCGAGGTGACCTTCGAGCTGTCGAACGAAGGCACGCTGTCGGTGCGCGCGGTGGACACCACCACCGGCATCGCTGAGGCCATTCGCATCGACGCGCGCACCACGCTGCAGCCGCAGGAAGTCGACAAGCTGGTGCAGGAGCAGGCGGACTACGCGAATCGCCAGGCCGAGAAAGACAAGGCGCTGGTGCTCAAGCAGTTCCCCCGCGTGCTCGACAAAGCAGAACGCCTGGTGCGGATCCTCGAGACGAGCGCTGAAGAAAATCCCAGCCCCGAAGCAGATGCGGTGGTCGGGCAGGTCAAGACGCTGCTCACCCAGGGGCGCATCGCGGTGAAGTTGAGCGACACCACGCAGATGGCGGAAGTGACGCGGTTGCTCGAGTCATTCCTCGCCCTCGCCTGAGTGAAATGAACTCCCTCTCCCCCCGGGGGAGAGGGTTGGGGTGAGGGGATGCCCCCTGTTCGGAATGCGCGGCCCGCGTTGAGCCCATGTTGCACGAGTGCCTTTCAGCAGCCGTAGAGCTGGCAGACTGCGGTGATGGTCCTGCTGATCGGGTTGGTGCTCGCTGCTTCGCCCCTTCCGTGTGACGCGCTCTGGCCGGTGGTGTGGAAGGCCTACGGGGCGCAGGAGTTGTCGAAGGGCACGCCGCCGTTGTTCGAGCGTGTACCCGACGCGAGAGAACGTCTGGGCCGCGCGTGGCGCATCGAGTGCGGGGCGTTCGAACAAGCAGCCCTCGACTGCGCGAAGGGCGTGACCCTGGAGGCCGAACTGGCCGTGCTCAGGAAATCGCTCCAGAAGGAGAAGATGCCCGCGAAGGAGATCGATCAGCTCATCGCCAAGGCGAGGGCTGAGTGGTCGGTGCTGCAGTGCCGCGAAGTCGAGCGGTCCCTCGATCGAGCCGGCGCTGCGGTCGCGCGTGAGGCGCTCGATGCAGGTGTGCCGCGAAGCGATGAGTGCATGGGTGCTGACCTCGAGAGCGGGCGCTGTCAGTGCGCTCACTCGCGCTGCATGGACATCTGCTGCCCTGCAGGTTGGGCCTGTGCTCACTCAGGCGCGAAGCAGTCGAAGTGCATCCGGCCACCGAAAGAGTGAACGAGTGACCCCTCGACTGGGCTCGCGGTTTCCTCCGAAGGAACAGACGGTGATCAATACAACAGCAAACGCCCTGCTCTGAAGAAGCAGGCCCGCGTGTCGCCCGCGCCATCCACGGCGACGTCGACGAGGCCGCTGTCCGTGGCGCCCAGGTTCTCGTACGTCCAGTAGTCATCGGAGGCGCGAGGGGTGACCGACTCGAGCACGCCCGAACGATTGGTGATCACCCGGGGCCGACCGGAGCCGTCGAGCGCCACCGACTGCTGATTCGTGCTCGACGCTTGCACCAGCGACAACCGGGTGACCGAGTTCGCGAAGACCAGGTCGATGACCACGTCGTGCAACCCGACGCTCGACATGAGGAACAATTTGCCCGTCACGCCCTCGAGCCGCGTGGTTCCGCTGAACGAGAGTGGCAGCGTGGAGGCGGTCGCTCCGCTCAGCGCACCGAGGCCCGTATTGGGCGCCACGCTCGCGGTGAACGGCACGTACACCGTGCCCGCGACCACGGTGACATCACCGGTGGGCGCCTCCGTGCTGGTGGCCGTGGTGAAGCGCGGCGTCGCCAACACCCACGCGCCGCCCGTACGCCGGCCGATCACCGTGCGCAGCTGCCCCGAGGTGGGCGAATAGGGGAAGGTCACCACCGGCTCGCCGTTGGCCGCGTCGATGGTCAGTCCCAGCGTGGTGCCCGCGATGCGCAGCACGTTGGTGTCGACCCGCTCGCGTTGCCACGCTCCGTTGACTCGCTTGGCGTACCAGAGCTCCGAGCGCTCGGCGCGCACCCACAACACGTGCGGCGCACCCTGTGCATCGACCGCCATCGCCAGTCGACCGTCGGCGCGCCCGCCCATGTTGAAGCCGAGCCCATCGACGAGCTCCCGCGTGAAGGTGGTTCCGTTCCACGTCGAGTAATAGACGCCCGGGTGCATGGTGGCGAAGTAGGCCACGTGCAGCAGTGTGCCCTGGGCTGCCAGGGAACACGCCACCCCGTACGGCTCCTGCTCGTCGACCACCGAAGGCGTGCGCACGAACGGGGAGATCACCACCTGCAACGTGCTGGTCCCCGTCGCTCCGAGGTTGTCCGTCACGGTCAGGGTCACGGTGTACGTGCCGGTCGCAGCGTACGGGTGCATCGCGTTCGCCGCCGCGCCGGTGGTGACCGGTGAGCCGTCGCCCCAGTTGAAGGCGTACGACGTGATGCTGCCGTCGGAGTCACTGGAGGTCGCGCCGCTGAACGACAAGCCCTGCGTGGCCATGCCGCTCGTGGGGCCGGTGAGCCGGGCGATGGGCGCGAGGTTGCCGGTGGACATGGTGATCGTCACGTTCACCGTCGCACTCGAGGTTCGGCCACCCGAGTCCGTCGCGGTGAGCGAGAGCACGTGCGAGCCAACGCGCAGGCTGCTGGTGCTCAGCGGGCTGCCAGTACCCAACACGCCGTCGAGACTGGAGCGCCACGTCAACGCGCTCCCCGTCAGCACGCCGTCTTCCGCGTCGTTGGCCGAACCCACCAGGGTCACGGCAGCGCCAGCGGCGAAGCTGGCGCCCGCTCCGGGCATCGAGAAGTTCACCACGGGCGCGGTGTTCATCGGCAACACCGTGAGCGAGACCGTTGCCGAGCCCGTGTTTCCCCCGGAGTCGGTGACGATGCAGCTCAGCGCGTGCGTGCCGGCGGTGAGCGTGGTGGTGAGCAGCGGGCTCCCGGTGCCGAGCGGACCATCGAGGCTCGAGCTCCACGCGAGGGCCATGCCGGTCAGCGTGCCGTCTTCGGCGTCGGTTGCCGTGGCCGACAACGTCACGCTCGAGCCCTGGAAGATGGTCTGCGCGGGAGCGGGCTGCGTGATGGTGACCGTCGGCGGCTGGTTGCCTGCCTGGTTCACCGACACGGTGATCGAGGCCACGCCCGAGGCGCCCATCGAGTCGAGCGCGGTCAGCGTCAGGGTGTGAACGCCTTGCGTGAGCATCGGGGAGAGCGCCGCGCCCGTGCCCAGCACACCATCGCGGCTGGAGCGCCAGGTGAGCGACGCCCCGGTGAGCACGCCGTCTTCCTGGTCGGTGGCGGTGCCGCTGAGCATCGCGGCCTGACCGAGCACCACGCTGCTGTTGTTCGCAGGAGCGGTGATGTTCACCATCGGTGCGCGGTTGGTTCCCGGGCGCACCACTTCGATTTCGATCGACGCGATGGCCGAGAGCCCCTGGCTGTCCGCCGCGGTCAACAAGATGCGGTGCGTGCCCAGCGCGGCTCCGTTGAAGGTGAGCGCAGCGCCGGTGCCGAGCAGACCGCCGACTGACGAGCTCCAGGTGAGCGCCGCGCCCTGCAGCGCGCCGTCTTCGGGATCGGCCCCGGTGCCGGTGAGCTCGATGGCCGTGCCCTCATCGAACACCGCACCATTCAGCGGTGCGCTGATCACCGCGGTGGGCGGCCGGTTGACGGTGTTGGTCGCGCGCACGGTGATGGAGATCTGCGCCTGCCCCGGATTTCCCGCCGAGTCGGTGGCGGTCAAGGTGAGCCGGTGCGGCCCTTCGCTCAGGTTCGCCACCACCTGCGCGCCCTGCGCAAACGCTCCGTCGCGATCCGACGACCAGATGAGCGCATCGCCGGTCAGCAGCCCGTCTTCGGGATCGTTGGCCTGGCCTGAGAGCACCGCCGGGGGCGCGATGGTCTCGCCATCACGCGGCGAAAGAATGAACACGGTCGGAGGCGCCCCTCCCATCGTGCCGCACTGACAACCCGCCAGCGCACAGAGCACCAGCCACGAGAGCGCGTACCGCATGGTCACTGGAACATGATGCGGCCAGCCGACTGGTAGCAGACGTTCGCCACGCCGGTGGTGGGGTGAAGCGCCAGGGCCGCGGTCGCGCCGCTGGTGGTGCCCAGGGCGGTCCACAGCCAGTAGCCCTCGGTGTTCGGCGTGGCCAGCTCGAGGCTGCCGTTGAGGTTCTGCATCACCACCGGCCGGGTGCCGTTCCACGCGAGGTCGCCCTGGGCGCCGCCGTAGATGGTGGAGGACGACCACACGAAGGTCGAGGCGCTGAAGGTGCTGTTGATGGAGAAGTCGTACACGCCGCGCGTGGAGCGCATGAGCACCCGGTTGGCGCCCGCCGCGGTCAGGTCAGAGTCGTCTGTGTCGACGCCCACGACGGAGGCCGACGGCACGAGCGAGATCAACGAAGCCGCCGTGGGGGTCCACCCCACCAGCGCCTGGGTCGTTCCGGCGGAGGACACCACCGGGAAGACCAGGAAGCCGTTGGAGAACACCGCGTCGCCACGCAGATCTTCCGTCGCGCTGGCACCGGTGACCGTGGTCGCGAGTTGGGTGATCGCCCAGGTGTTGGCCGCGGTGCGCTGCGAGATGGTCAAGCGCCTGCCGGTGCTGTTGAAGATCGAGGTGAAGACGGCGTACGGCCGGTTGCTCTGCGCCGCGTTGATCGTCAGGGTGTAGCGCTGCCCTGCGGAGTACCGCACGGTGTCGGAGTCGACGCGTTCGCGCAGCCACGAGCCACCCGACGACCTCGTCGCGTACCAGAGCTGCGCCACCGGCGTGTTGCGCACGTAGAGCAGGTGCACGCCGCCAGCGCTGTCGACCTGCAGCTGCACCGAGGTGTCGTCCACACGGCCGCCCACGCCAAAGCCCAGGCCGTCGACGAACTCGATGGTCCAGGCCGTGCCATTCCACTTGCCGTAGAAGATCGACGGGTGCGTCGAGGTGGTGAAGGCCATGTGCACTGCGCCGGTCGAGTCGTACTGGAGATCGCACGCAGCGCCCGAGGTCTCCACGCCGCCGTCGATCACCGTGATGGGCGCCGCCAGCAACGCTTCACGCGCTGAGGTCACGCCTTCCTTCGGAACCGCCTCCACCGCGAAGGACCACTGGCGCGACTCGGTGCTCTTGTCGGCGCGGGTGAGGGTGGCGGTGAGCGTGGAGAGCCCTTCTGCCAGCGTCCACTCGACCTTCTCGTTCTGAGAGGACAGCTGACCTGCGCTGGCTGCCCACAGCACCCGGGTTCCCGGTTCGATGTCGAGGGTGAACTGCTCAGTGACGCCCGCCACGTACGGGCCTTCGAGCGCCCCCCGCTTGAGCGAAGCGTCTTGCAGCGACGCGGTGGTGGCCGGCTGGCAGGCGAGAGCAGCGACGGCGAGGACACTGAGCGAGACGAGGCGCATGTCGCGACAACACTTCGAGCCACCGGCGTGTGCAACAAATTGCGTGGCCCGGGCGAATCAGCGAAACACGGCGCTTGCTGTTCCTGGCGCTCACCGCGTTGCTCCTCTCCGCCGAAGAGTCGGCGCCCGCTCAGGGGTCGGTGAAGGGCTTCTTCCTCTTCGCGGAGCTGAATGCCACGGCCGGATCGAATCTGAACTTCCGGGGCCCCGTGTACGCACCGAAGGTGTCCGCCGTCGGCGGCTACGGTGGCTCACTCGAGGGCGTGCGCTTGAGCACCACCCTGCGCGCGGAAGTAGCGGGGCGATGGGTGCCCTTCGAGGACCAGACCCGCATCAACCCGCTGCTCTTCGCCTTCACGCTCGCGCTTCCCGACGCCGGAAATGATCGCGCAGGGACAGGTTTGCGAATCACGCCAGCCATCGGAGTCGAGCTGTCGGTGATCAACGATCCTGCGCCGGGCGACGATCGCGTGTCGGCCCGTTTGCTCACACCGTGGCTGGGCGGCCAGTTGGAGCGCCGCTTCGGCCCACTCGAGCTGGCGTACCGTTTGGAGGCCCGCGTGATGCCGCTGGGTCGCGCCGCGTTCGAGTTCGTCCAGCGCCTGCTCGCGGAAGTGTGGGTGGTGCCCTCGCTCTCGTTTGCCGCGAGCCTCGACTGGTTCACCGCCTGGGGTTTTTCGCCCAGCTCCCTCGGGAGAGCCGTGGTGCCGACGAACCTTGCCCGGGTGCGCGTCATCGGCAGCTGGCACTTCTCGCCCATCGTGGGGCTGGTGGTCGAAGGCACGCTTCATCACGCCTTCGCGTGGCAGGGCCTGACCTTCTCCGACAACGCGTACAGCGCGACGGTGGGCTTCACGTTCCGCACCGACGCGCTGCTCGAGCGCAATTGGATTGATCGCTGACAGTGGCATCTCGACTGCGCTCGATGCGAACGGTGTGCGTCGGCTTCTTCGGAGGAAATCGACGGCGAAGCCTAGTCATTGCCCTTGATGCACGCGACCGGGCGCAGGCGCCGCTCGACGTGCGCCAGCCCCGCCAGCTCGACCGCCCCGAGCACCTGCTCGAGATCTTTGTAACAAGGCCCCGACTCATCGAGCGGCGTGTTCCTCGTGTTGAGGATCACCCCCAGCTTGCCCATGCGCAGATCGGTGTCTTTCTGATCCAAACTCTTCTTCGCTTGGTTGCGTGACAGCCGCCGGCCGGCGCCATGGTTGACCGAGTACAGCGACTCCTTCGCGCCTTCATCGGCGAAGAGGATCGCGCTGCCCGTCTCCATCGAGCCCGGAATCAGAATCGGGTGACCGGTCGCTTCCCACACGGTGCCTTCCAGCGCCGCGTGGTGTTTGGGGAACGCGCGCGTCGCACCCTTACGCGCCACGAAGCGGCCGCTCTCGCGCTGAATCAGGTTGTGCGAGATCTCGTAATAGACCTGCGCTTCGCCACCGAACACGTGCTCGAGCGCTTCACACACCGCTTCACCGATCAGCAGCCGGTTCGCGATGGCGAAGTTCGCCGCCATGTTGTGCAGGTTCCAGTACGCCTTGCCGGTCGCTGAATCGGCGTCGAACCAGATGGCGTCTTCGCTGCGCCCACCCAGGCCCAGCAACCGCGCGCCCTCGACGAAGAACTGCTTGGCGATGTTCCACCCGAAGCCGCGGCTGCCGGTGTGCAGCATCACCCAGACCTTGCCGGCCTCGTCGACCTGCATCTCACAGAAGTGGTTACCGCCACCCAGGCTGCCGAGCTGGCTGCGTTTGCTCCACGCCTTTTCGGGAATGTCGTAGCTGTCGTCCTCCACCGGCACACACGCGCGTTCGGCCACGTCGTTGCTGCGGCCCAGCGCCTTCGCGCCATGGCGGACGATCTCATTGAACTTCTTGAGCGAGCCTTTGCCCGCACCCGGCTGGCCCACCCCGATGCCGATGCGGCGCACCACCTCGTCGATCCACATGCGGCGCTTGAGCTTGTCGGCCACGTCCTCCCAGGTGAGCGAGGTCGACAGCTGCACCATCCCGCAGCCGATGTCGTACCCGGCCGCGGTCGGAAGCAGCGTGCCTTCGGTCTCGATGGCGGTGCCGATCGGTACGCCGTAGCCCACATGGCAGTCAGGGGTGATCACCACACGGGTCGCGCCGGGAAACGAGCACGCGTTGACCACCTGGCCGAACACGTCTTCTTCCACGCCGGCGCCGCCGTCCTCCCCGAAAAGCAGAGAATCCGAGAGAAAAAGGTGCGCTTCGCAACGCATTTGCTTCGTCCGCGGGAGGACCCAGTGGCCTTCGCTCGCTTTTTCCAACGTCTGCTTCCAGCTCATCACGTCACCTCCCGGACCTGCTCCCGCCGACGGCACGAGATCAGCAGCCTGACAGATCGCAACGGCGGTCAGGTGAGAGCGGGTCGCACCACCTGAACGCGGAAAACACTTCGAGTCGGAGTGGGTTACCCAAGGGGCGAACGGACAATGGTCGAACTCGGACATTTCGCAGAAGCGTTTCTGGAGGCCGCGCCTGACGCGGTGCTGGCGGTCGATGACTCGGGCGAAATCATCCTGGTCAACATGCAGGCTGAGCTGCTCCTGGGCTACGGCCGGCAAGAGCTGTGGGGCCAGCCCCTGGAGAGCCTGCTTGCGGAACCCGATGCGCTCACCCGTAGATCGGTCGGCCCCCACTCGGTCGAGCTGCTCGCGCAGCGGCGAGACGGTAACAAGGTCCCAGTGGAGGTGAGCCTGGCGCCGGTGACCATCGACAAACGGCCCTACACGATCGCCATTCTCAGGGACCTCACTGAGCGGAGGCGCCTCGAAGAGAACCTGCACTACCTGTCGACGCACGACTCGCTCACTGGCCTCGCCAATCGGTTTGCTTTCGACGAGGCCCTGCACCGGCTCGACGAGCGCGGCCCGCACCCGGTGGGCGTGTTGATGGTCGACCTGGATGAACTCAAGCGCATCAACGACGAGCAGGGTCACGCGGCCGGTGACGCCATGTTGCGCCGGGTGGCCGAGGTGCTGCGCAGCACATTTCGCGCGGATGATGTCGTGGCGCGCATCGGTGGCGACGAGTTTGCGGTGTTGACGTCGGGTCGTGACGCACACTCGGTCGAGGCGTTGGGCAGCCGGCTCGCCGACGCGGTGCTGCAACACAACCGCGAGCTCGACGCGACGCCCCTGCGCTTGTCCCTCGGGGTGGCGGTGGCGCAATCGGGTGGTTCGATCGCGTCAGCGTTGCAGGATGCCGATGCGCGCATGTACTCGATGAAGCGGCTTCATCAGGGCCGCTGACCACCGCTCGATGCGAACGGCGTTCCTTCGGAGGAACGGTGATGGTGTAGACAGACCACTCATGGTCGTCGCGTTCAAAGAGTACGGGCTGGCGGTGGCTGAAGCGGTGAACGCGGTCGTCGCGCGGGCCGCCAAACCTTCGGTGCGTGTGGCGCGGCATTGGGAGTCCACCGCGCGCATCACCTGGTTCGGCGGCTGTGCGGATCACCACCTCATCCAGACCTCGTGGTCCTTCGGCAGTCTGCGTGATGCCCCCAAACTCGAGGCCGGCAGCCGCTCGACGGTGGGCACCTTCGCGCTGACCAAAGTCACGTTCCCCGATGTCGACGAAATGCACCTGCGCGCCCTCTGCGACGGCCTGGTACCGCACGGCACCGACGGAGCGACCCGTGTCTTCCTCCAGCGCGTCGCCTCTCAGTTCGCCCTCGCCGACGTCTTGCTCACCTTGCCCGAGCTGCTGGGCTGCGAGGTCTCGCTCTTCGCGCGGCCCGACGCGCTCGATCAAGCCGCCTCCACGCCCCGCTGGCCCGAGCACGCCCGCGAACGGGTGAGCAAAGCGCTGGACGCGATGGACCCTGTATTCCGTGCCCGTTGCGAGCGGGTCTGGGCCGCTGAGCAGCCCACCTTGCTTCAGGCCATCCGTTCGCTCAGCGCCTGAAGCGTGCGTTTGCGGATGCGTCTGACGCCGTCGCGTGAAATGACGAGTCCCGATGCCTGCCGGTCCCTCCGAGACGCTGCCGTCGCCTTCGGTGGCTTTGTCGCCGGGCGCCCTCGTGCTCGACGATCGCTTCCGGGTGGTGCGCCTGCTGGGCCGCGGCGGCATGGGCTTCGTCTACCTGGCTGAGCAGGTCTCGCTGGGCCGGCCGGTGGCCATCAAGGTGCTGCGCAGCGATCTCCCGTTGACCGCCGGGTTCTCGGAGCGTTTCCGCCGCGAGGCGCTGCTGCTCAGCTCGGTGGAACACCCCGCGGTGGTGCGGGTCATCGACTACGGCTCGCACGGTGACGCGCCGTGCCTGGTGATGGAGTTCGTGGAAGGCGAGACCCTCGAGACGGTGCTCACGCGCGAAGCGCCGCTCTCCGTCGATCGGGTGGAGCGCCTGCTCTCCCAGCTCGCGCAGGGTCTGACGGCGATTCACGCCAAGGGCATCGTTCACCGCGACCTCAAGCCCGACAACGTGGTGATCACCAGGACACCGGAGGGCCTCGAGCAAGCGCGCCTGCTCGACTTCGGCATCGCCCGCCTGATGAGCGCCGATGAAGAGGCCGGTGCGAAGGCCTCGGTCACGCAGGCCGGCATCGTGCTGGGCACGCCCGAGTACGTCTCCCCGGAGCAGGCGCTCGGTCAGCCGCTCGATGCGCGCAGCGATCTCTACGCGCTGGGGGTCATCCTCTTCCGCGCGCTCACTGGCAAACATCCGTTCCCCGGGCCTTCACCGCGCGAGTTCATTTCGCAGCACATTCACCAGGCGCCGCCGGCGTTGTTGGATGCCGCTCCACACCTGTCGGGTTTTCCGTCGTTGGTTGCCGCGGTCAGTGGCTGCCTGGAGAAAGATCCGCAGCACCGCCCGCAGACCGCGACCGCGCTCTACACGTTGTCCACCTCGCGTCCGTTGACGCTCTCCATCACCGTGCCGCCGCCTTCTTCGTTCCGGAAGTCGGGCCGCTCGTCCGCGATGAAAGCCGCCCTCATCGGCGCCGCGGTCGGCGTGGTGGTCGCGTTGGGCTTCTGGTTCAGCTGGCTGAGCGAGCCCGCTCGCAAGGCGCATCGCCTGGTCGATGCAGGGCGGGGCAGCGAGGCGCTCCAGGTGTTGGAGGATCTCGGACCCAAAGGTCAGACCTGGCCGCTTCAGCAGCTGCGCGCCACCGCGCTTCACCAGGTCGGGCGTCACGAAGACGAGTGGAAGGTGATGGCCGCCGCACCCGAGAACGAACCGCTCGAGCCCCTCGCCCTCGAAGCGCTCGCCGACGACTTCGGTCACGCGGAGACGCCGAGGTTGCGCAAGCTGCTCGCTTCGTTGCCCAAGGCGATGTTGTTGCCGACCTTCCAGTCGCTCGCGCAGCAGGAGCCGAAGTGGCCGCAGTGGGGTGCGCTGCGCTTCGTCGATCTCGAATACGCGGGGCAGGGTTTGCCGCTGCTCGAGCTCTACGTGAGCGCGTTGGAGAACCGTGATTGTGGTGCTCGCCGGGTGGCTGCGAAACGGCTGGTCGATTTCCGCAGCACCGACGCGATGCCTCCGCTGGAGAAGTTGAGGGCGGTGCCGCGGAAGAAGGGCGAAGAAGACTGCGGTCAGGCCGCCGCTGAAGCTGCCCTCAAGCAGCTCGCCCGCGAATGAGCTCCCTCTCCCCTCGGGGAGAGGGTCGGGGTGAGGGGTCAGCTGTCAAAACCAAACGCGACGCGAAACACATACCGCTCGTTGTCACGCAGCTCGTTGGGTTCTTCCAGCGCACGATCCGCGTTGGCCCGGTCTGCTGCCACCTGCGCGTAACCACCGATGGTGAGCCAGAACTTCGGGTGCGTGAAGGTCATTGCGGGGCCGACGTAGATGGCGGTGCCCTGGTACTCGCGCAGCTTCCACGCTGACTTCGCGCGCGCCTCGAGACCCACGGTCACCGCAGGCGAGACGGTGTACTTCACGGCGAAGCTCTCTTCGAGGCGGGTGTCGATGCCTTCGCGGTTGTTCCAGAACAAGGCGCGCGAGGCGGAGAGGTTGAGCGCAACCACCACGCGCGCGAGGTGCAGGTCGGTGAAGAGCCGCGCTTCGGCTTCGAATTGATCGGGGCCCAGAGAGACGCGGCCCAGGCCACCCACCGCGAACGGCGTGCCTTCACGCCAGGTGGTCCAGCGCCAGAGCGAGGTGACACGTGCATCGAGCCCTTCGGATCGATCGGTGCGCTGGAAGTCGGTGTCGAGGGAGAGCTGCGACTCAAGGGTGCGCGTGACGCCGTACGTCCACACCACGCGTGTATCGAGCTGGAGGAAGTCGTCGGTACGAACGAGGCGGGGGGTGAACCACGCCTCCAGACTGTTCTGTCCCGCGGCCGAGGTGCGGCTGGTCCACGTGAAGGGAAAGTCGCGGGGCGCAGCGACAGCGGGAAGGGAGAACAGAACAAACGCGAAGGCGAGGGAACGCATCAGAACGCCGCGTATCACGTGTCTCCCTCTCCCTGCGACGATGCGGGGAGAGCGGAGCCGGCCCCTCACCAGCCAATCAACGCTGGCGGCCCATCACGGTCACGTAATCCTGCGCGAGGATCGAGTTGTTGAACTTCACCGACAACCCAATCGCATGCTGCGGGTTCACCACGCGTGACGCCGCGAACTTCGCCACGTCGAGCCGGGTGATCTCGTTGTTGAACAGATCCATCAACAACCCCAGCTGCGCCGCGGTGAGCGCCTGGTTGCTGAGCGACTGCTGCACCATCGCCTGTCGGGTCAGCTCGTTGGCCGTGCTGCGCGCCGAGTTGTACACGCCCGACCAGGCCATCGCATCCATCGCCCACATGCCGTTGCGGCGCATGCCACAGCCGGGATCCTGAGGGCCGGTGCCGCAGTCACGACCGGCATTGCCCGGAGGCGGGGGCGGGGGCGGCTGGCCCGGGAACGGACCGGTCGGAGGCGGGCGGTTGGGCGGGCCCTGCTGACCACCCTGCTGCTGCGCCATCAGCTGCGTGTACTGCGTGCGGAACATGTTGCTGTTGAACTTGTCCGCGTAGCCGATGGCGTGCTGCGGGTTCACCACGCGCGGAGCGCCCTGCTGCGCGACCTGCAGCTTGAACATCTCCGACTGGAACAGGTCGAGCACGAGGCCGAACTGCACCGCGGTCGCGTAGTTCGTGTTGAACATCGTCTGCACCGTCTGGCCGCGCATCATCTCGCTGGTGTTCGACTGCAACGAACGCATGAAGCCCTGGAAGGTGATGGCATCCATCGGGTAGCGGCCGTCGCGCATCATGCTGCACCCCACGTCGGGGCCGGTGCCGCAGTCACGCACCTGCATGGGCGGCTGCTGCACGGGGGGCGGGGCGATCACCACGGGGCCCGGCGGCAGCTGGGGCAGGCGGTTGACGGTGAAGCTCACTTCACGAAAGGCGAGCTCACGGCCGTTGGAGTCGAACACCGAGACCCGCGCCACGAAGCGGCCGTTGCTGAAGTCGTCTTCGGCGAGCGTCGAGTAGCGGAAGTAGTGGCTGAAGGGGTTCTTCCAGACGAACGGGTCGGAGGGCACGCTCCACTGCTGGGTGGTGACCCACTCGCTCCAGTGGCCACCGAAGCTGCGGAACCGCGCGCCCAGGTAGAAGCGCTGGCCGCGCAGGTTGCGCAAGGTCAGCTCGGGCAGAATCACCTTCACCGCGGGCTCGCTCTCGAAGTTCGAGTTGAGCTGTACCTGCAGCGGGTTCATCTGCGCGAGCTGAAAGCGGTTGTCTTCATCATCATCGTCGTCGTCGCGGCGGTCATCTCGGCGGTCATCGCGGCGATCGCCGAACATCGAGGTGCGCGCCTCATCGAGGAAGTCTTCCGCGCGGTGAATGCTCTGGATGACCCCGTCAGGGCAGCCGCTCCACGAAGCGGTGGAGCCGATGTTGGCGACCTCGAACTTGAGGCGCGCGGCATCACGGGGCCGGCCGTCCTTCTTGAGGTCTTCGACCTGGTCCGCGAGCTCATCGAGCTGCTCGTAGACGGCCTGTTTGCACTGCGGGCCGCCGCGGCGGGCCTGCTTGGCGGCGTCTTGCAGGGCCTCGGCGGCCTTCTTCACCGGCCGCTTGTACTGCTGAGCGGAGGCGACGGACGCGAGGGTGAGGACTGTGAGCGCAATGAGGGGGTGGCGCATGGGGCTCCTTCGGGGGGGCTCGAAAGTGACGCCCGTGGGACGACCGCCACGGGGCGGGATTCAAGGCGCCCAGCTTCGCAGACCCTCAGAATTTCGAGGATTGCTTTCTGTCTGGCAGCACCAGCTGGAACAGCAAGGTGAACAGCGCCACCCCCGTGCAACCGATGACGTTGAACCAGAGAAAGCCGATCTCGGTTGCAAAGAAGGTGG
>JANODF010000258.1:0-2343 GCA_031412555.1 Archangium sp.
GTGACGGGCAGCCCCACCTCGATCAACCCGTGCACCGGTGTCGATGGCGGCACCGGTGGTGGTGCGGGTGGCGGAGCAGGCGGAGGCGCAGGTGGTGGTGCGGGTGGCGGCGCAGGCGGCGGTGGTGGAAGCACCGGCACCTGCAACGCCGGCACGATGTGTGTCGACCCCACGGGCCAGGGAGCGTTTGCCTGCGTGTCGAGCACCGGCGGCATTCCCGCGGGCGCGCCGCTGTGCAGCACCACGGTGGGGTGTGCGACGGGTTTCTCGTGCTGGGGCACCAGCGCGACGGAAGGCGTGTGCTTGCAGGATTGTGCAGGCGCGCCGGTCGGTGGTGGAGCGGGCGGCGGCGCGGGCGGCGGCGGAGGCAGCACCATGGGCGGCGCGTGCGCGGACATCACGTTGAGCTGCGTCGATGCGTCGATGGGCAACTTCGCCTGCCTCGCGAACGGTGGCACCGCGTTGCCTGCGAATGCGCCGAGCTGCGCCGCGAGCCCGTGCCCGACGAACTACCGCTGCTGGGGCACTCAGAACGGCAACTTCTGCCTGCAGAACTGCACGCCCGGAGCGACGGGTGGTGGCGCGGGTGGTGGTGGTGGTCCGGCCGGCGGAGGCGTCGGTGGTGGAGCTGGCGGCGGTTTTCCAATGGGCGGCGGCGCGGGTGGGGGAGTCGGCGGCGGCACGGCGACGGGCGGCGGCGCGGGTGGTGGCTCCGGCGGCGGCACTGCGATGGGAGGCGGGTCGGGTGGTGGATCTTCCGCGGATGGTGGAACGGCGACGGGCGGCTCGGGAGGTTCGGGTGGCTCCGGTGGTGCCGGCGGGTTTGGGGGCAGCAGCGGCTTCATGTTCCCGGTGCCGGAGCAGCCGAAGAAGACGGGCTGCGGGTGCTCGGGGCTCCCCGAAGGCGGCTCGATGATCTGGTTGGTGGTCGCCGGGCTGGCGCTGGTTCGCCGGCGCCGGAGCTGAGATCCCCTCTCCCTTTGGGAGAGGGTCAGGGTGAGGGTGCTGTTCTCACTCTCGGCCTGCCAGCGCCGCAAGCACGGCCAGCAGCTCACCGGGTTCCACCGGCTTCGAGACGTGGTTGTCGAAGCCCGACAGCAGCGCGCGGCTGCGATCCTCTCTCCGCGCGTACGCCGTCAACGCGACCGCAGGCGTGCGCCCCCCTTCAGCCGCGGGCAGAGCGCGCAGCTGCCCGATGAACGCGTAGCCATCTTCATCGGGCATCCCGATGTCCGAGATCACGATGCGCGGCCGCAAGGTGCGAATCGCGGCGATGCCTTCCTTCGCCGACGACACGCAGGTCACCTTCGAATGACAGCTCTCCAGCAACGTGCGCAGAAAGTCGCGGGTGTCGCGGTCATCGTCGGCCACCAGCACGTGAAGGCCGGCCAGCTGCGGAGGGCGGTCGTGGGCGGCGGGCAGGGTCACCTGCCTCAGCCCCACCTCAGCCACCGGGAGCTTCACCACGAAGGTGGCTCCGCGCCCCGGCCCCTCGCTCGATGCGCTCACGGTGCCCCCGTGCATCTCGACCAGGTTCTTCACGATCGACAGGCCGAGCCCCAGCCCCCCGTGTTGCCTGCGGGAGCCGGCATCGGCCTGCGCGAAGCGGCGGAACAGATGGGGCACGAAGTCTTTGGCCACACCCTGGCCGGTGTCGGTCACGGTCACCTGGACTTCGTTCGCTCTCCGTTCGACGTCGACGCGGATGCTGCCGCCCGATGGGGTGAACTTCACCGCGTTCGACAACAGGTTCCACACCACCTGACCCAGCCGGTGTGCGTCGCCCGACACCACGCCCGACGATCTCAGCGAGATCTCCAGCCTGACGCCCTTCGCATCGGCGGTGGGGCGCACGGTCTCCAGCGCCTGCTCGACCACCGCGCTGACGTCGATGGGCTCGAACTCGAGGCGAAGTTTGCCCGACATGATGCGGGACACGTCGAGCAGGTCTTCGATCAACTGCCCCTGGGCGCGCGCGTTGCGCTCGATGGTCTCCAGCCCACGTTGCTGCTTGTCGGGCGGCAGCTGGTTGGTGCGCAACATCTGAACCCACCCCAGCACCGAGGTCAGCGGTGTGCGCAGCTCGTGGCTGACGGTGGAGAGAAACTCGTCTTTGAGGCGGTTCGCCTCTTCCGCCTCGGCGCGTGAGGTCTGTTCGCTGGCCAGCAGGTGCTCCCGCTCGCCCGCCAGCGCCTCGATGCGCAGCCGCGCTTCCACCAGGGGCGTGACGTCGACGGCCACCGCCATCACCGACTCCACCCGGCCCGCGTCATCGCGCATCGGCTCGCAGCTGAGCTGGAAGTAGACGTCACGAATGGTGCCGTCGCCCTTGCGGTCGAGCAG
>JANODF010000259.1:0-6962 GCA_031412555.1 Archangium sp.
GCCCACGCCGCCGAACATGCTGCGGCTGTACTGCATGCCCTGCCAGGGCGGGAACGGGTCGTCGTGTGCGGGCATCAGCTTGCGCATCACCTTGATCATCACCCCCAACGTCCCCACGGTGCCGGCCCACTGCAGCTTGAACTTCCGGCCCATCACCTCGCTGGTGACCGTGGCCAACTGCCGGGCGGTGAGCCGATCGCCCGCGATGCGCAGAAAACGCGGCGCCTTCGGGTCGAGCGCGGCCGCGGCGGTGAACTCGGCCACGTCATCCTTCGTGGTGAACTCGAGCACCTGGTCGGCGTTCTCCCAGTACAAGACCCGGCTCCACTTGAAGAGAATGAAGGGCGCGTCACCCAGCAGCAGATCCATGAACATGCCGTTGAGGATCGAGGTGGCGGCGATGGGCGCTCGATCGAGGCGCTCCTGAAACTCGCGATGCCAGTCGAGGTTGCGGTTCTCTCCGGGCTGCAGCTGATTGAAGTCGAGCGCGTAGTCGGAGGGAATGAAGCGCGGCACCCCGGCCTTCACGGCGCCCTCCAACAAGACGGTCTGCGCATCGACCATCGTCTCGCGCATGCCCAGCAGGGCTGAGACCACGCAGGCCGCGCCCCGGCAGGCCGTGGCGATCTCCGTGGCGTTCCAGGGCTCCACCACCACGACCTCGACGCCGAGCGGCGCGAGCGCTTCGGGGTTGCTGTCCTTGCGGGTCAGGGCGACCACCTGCGCCCCCCGTTTCCGAAGGGCCTTCACGATGCGGACTCCCAGGTCGCCCGTTGCTCCGGCGACCACGATGCGCTGCTCACTCATGGCCCAGCTGTCACCACGTGGGCCTTTGCCAGCAACCAATTTTCTGGGTCGCTTCGCCTCGGCGCATCTTCCGCTTCGCTTCAGCTGCGCTCGCCCAGCGTTCCGCTGGACCGGCTTCGCTCCGTGAACGCATGAGTAATCCGTTCGCGGCGAAGAATTCCGGCAATAGATTGCCTGCTGCGAACGTGAGGGGGCCGATGCGGATGGGTGCAGTCCTGTTGTTGCTCATCCCGGGCGTGGCCGGGGCGCAGCTGCCTGCCTTTTTTGACCCGCCGGCGGTCGAAGCCCGGCGTCCCCTGCAGGCCACCCGCGTCACCGTGGCCCCCGACATCGATGGAGCACTGAACGACGAGGCCTGGAAGGCGGCCGAACCCAGCGCCGGGTTCGTTCAGTACGAGCCCAAACAGGGCCAGAAGCCGACCCATTCCAGCGTCGTGCGCCTCGTGTTCGACGACACCGCGCTCTACGTCTCCGCCGAGCTCGAGCAGCCCGGTGGCTGGAGCGCCTTCAACCAGCGCGACATGCGCCGCGACTTCCCCACCAACGAGTGCGACAGCTTCTCCGTCATCCTCGACACGCTGGGTGACGGCCGCAACGCGTTCAGCTTCTCGGTCAATCCGTTCGGCGCGCAGCGGGAGGAGCAGGTGGTCGACGACTCCTTGTTCGAGCCGAACTGGGACACCGTCTGGCGCGCTTCCACCACCCGCGACGAGCACGGCTGGAAGGTGGAGCTCGCCATTCCGTGGAAGTCGCTGCGCCACGGAGGCAAGGCGGCCGTCTGGGGCATTCAGTTCTACCGGCGCGAACGCGGCATGAATGAAGACACCGTGTGGAGCCCGGTGCCTCGCACCGTTTCGCCGTGGCGCATGCCGTACGCGGGCGTGGTGAAGGGGCTGGAGCCCGCCGACGCTTCTCTGCTCTCGCTGCAGCTGCGGCCCTATCTCATCGGCCGGCTGCAGAAGGTGGGCGACGACGCGCTGAGCATCATGCCCAGCGGCGGCGGCGAGGTGACGTGGAACCCCACCGCCTCGACCATGGTGGATCTCACCGCCAACACCGACTTCGCCGAGACCGACGTCGATCGCCGGGTGGTGAACCTCTCGCGCTTCTCCGTCTTCTTCCCCGAGCGGCGCCAGTTCTTCCTCGAATCAGCGGGCGTCTTCGCGGCAGGTTTTCAAGGCTTCCTCCAGCCGTTCTTCAGCCGGCGCATCGGGCTCAATGACGACGGAGAATCGGTGCCCATCACCTTCGGCGCGCGCGCGGTCTATCGCACGCTCGAACGCAGCGCCGGCGCGTTGGTGGTGCACACCCTGCCCACGGCCAACTCGAACGCGTCGCTCTTCGCGGTGGGCCGCTACACCCGCAACCTCGGCGCGCAGAGCCGCATCGGAGGCATGGTGGTGGTGCGCCACGACTTCGAAGGTCCACTGGGAGCGCCGACGGACAACGTGGTGCCGGTGCTCGACGGTTTGTATCGCAGCGGGCCGCTCACCTTTCAGGCGACGTTGATGGGCTCGTCGACCTCCAGCCCCAGCACCCAGGCCCGCTTCGGTTCGGCCGCCACGCTGCAGGCGTCTTTGCAAGGAAACTGGGGAAACCTGCAGGTGGAGGCGCTCGGCGTCACGCCTGACTTCGAAGCGAAGACGGGCTTCGTCGCGCGCGGCGACATCATGGGCATCGGAGGCAACGGGGGCATCGACTGGCGGCCCGATTGGTTGCCTTCGTGGTTGCGCTCCATGGGACCGTTCTTCGAGAGCTACGCGTTCTGGGGCGTGAGTGATCAGAAGTTCCAGGAAGCCAGCGTCTACTTCTCGCCCATGTGGTTCCTGTTCAAAGGCGGCGATGAAGCCTGGCTCTTCGTCGAGAAGGCAGAGCAGGTGCTCAAAGATGCCTTCATGCCGGTGCAGAAGGTGGAGTTCGCGCCCGGGGCCTATTCGTACGAGCGCATCGGCGTCGCGGCCTCTTCTCAAGCGAGCCGCAAGGTCGCGGGCAGCGGGGAGATCTCGACCGGCAGCTACTACTCGGCCTCGTCGTTCTCGGGCACGGTGCGTGGGTCGGTGCAGCCGATACCGCACGTGCTGCTCTCGGGCGCGTACACATACAACCGTTTCTGGGGCGCAGGCGTGTTGGCCGCGTTCGCCGAGACGCACCTGTTGCTGGTGGAGACGCGCCTGGCCCTCTCGCCCCGGCTGCAGCTCATCGGCAGTTATCAGCGGGACACCGACGGCAACGCGCAGCTCTTCAATGCCCGGCTCGCCTGGGAGTTCTTGCCGCTGTCGTTCGTCTACGTGGTGGTGACCGATCGCCGCTCTGCGTACCGCGCGCCCGACTCCGAACCCAACGAGCTGCGGGTGGTGGCGAAGGTCACGTACACTTGGCGTCCGTGACACCGGTGGCAGGGCAGGGGGTGGAGCACGCCTGTCCAGCCCATCAGTTTCGGCGTGTTTGCGTTGGTACGCGGCGTGCTCACGGGCTGCACGCGGATCGATTCATCCCCACGCGACAACCAAGCCTCACACCCCGGAGATTCTCCATGACCCAACGAGCCCTGCTCAGTGCCCTCGTCGTGTTGTCTTTCGCCTGCGCGCCCGACCCGAAGGTCGTGGCTGAACGCACCGCCGTCGACGTTCAATCCCTCGTGCGAGAAGCATGGGTGACCGCTGAAACCTCGAACGGTTGGGCGAGCCTCGACTCGAGCTTGCTCGCGTTGGGCGTGAGCGCCGAGTCGCGCTCCACCTCGATGCGCGTGCCCGCGGTGACCTCGCTCGACACCGGGCTGGACAGCCTCAAGAAGCGCGTCGATCGCATCTTCGCCGAGTCGAACATCATCGACCGCAGCGGAGGGGCACTCACCTTCCAGGTGCGGGGCGTCGACGTGTGCACCGATGACAACGGCGCGCTCGACGCCGACTGCGCCGCGTCGGTCGATCGCCAGCAGTTCTTCGTCAAGGCGTCGGGTGATCTCGATCTCGCACTGCTGGTGGGCGCCGAGAAAGACGAGATCTTTTCCCTGGAGATCCGGAAGAACGCCAGCATCGCGGTGGTGGTCGATCTCGCGCGCGGCGTGTCCGCGATGCGCGTGCTGCAGAGTGCACAGCAGGGCGCGACCGTCACCTACTCCTTCAAGGCGACGGGCAAGGTCGAGTTGCGCCTCGCGAAGAACGGCAAAGACGACTTCACCCTCTCGAGCTCGGTGCTCTCGCCGGTGACCTACGAGATGACCGGCACCGACGGCGTCACCCGCACCGCCACCATCGGCGCGAAGAGCCCGGTGGCCTCGATTCGGGTCGAGGGTCCCTCCAAACGCGCCACGCTGGTCTACGGCGCTGGTGAGATTCGGTACGCCGGCCTGCTGCGTGACCTCTTGAACGACGAGGCCTTCGCCAGCCGCCCGGTCGACGTCTTCTTCGCGGGCCTGGGCGCCACGTTGGTCTTCGAAGACGGCAAGAACGCGCGGCTCGAAGGCGCGGGCCTGGGCAGCACCACCTCGACCATCAAGTCGGGCAACGACCTGCTCTTTTCCGTCGACTTCAACAAAGACCAGGGGCGCACCGTGTCGGCCACCTGGGAGCCCACCGCCGCGGGCTTCAAGCTGAACTTCACGCCCGGCCTGCAGCTCGATGCGCGCGTGGCCCTGGGGGTGTTGGCCAGCGCGACGTACGCGGTCGCGCCCGAGCACCAGAACGCGACCTACTCGGCGAGCTTCCTCGCGCCGGGCAAGACGCCCTCGGTGGAGTTCTTCACCAACCGCTCGACCAGCGGCGCGCCGTTCGGCCGCATTCTGGAAGGCGAGCTCAAGCTGTCGGTCGACGATGCGCAGATCGCCGCGCGGACGTTCTCCGCGCCGAGCTGCCTCGCTTCGTTCGACGGCATGACCACCAACACCTACGTGGAGAGCGTGGTCGCGGTCGACTGCCCCTGAAGGCTCAGTTCCAGCTGAGGGCGAAGTGCAACGACGCGCCGTTGTGCTTCGCCTTCGTGGTGCCCGCTTTCTTGGTGGTCACCCAGACGTATTCGAACGCTCCCCGCCAGTACGCGGGGTACTCGGAGGGCACCTCGAGCGGATAGGTGATGGTGAGCTCACCCGTGGTGGGCCCCGTCGTCTTCCAATCGAACTTCACGTTCTTGATCGCGGCCTGGGTGATCTGTCCGAAACGCGAGAACAGCGTCGCAGGTGAGGGGCCCGAGATGGCCAGCAATACGCTGACGAACGGCCTGATGATCATCGACATCGACTCGGTGACCGCGAGCTGACCGACGCGGTGCACCAGCTCTTCACCGCCGACCGCGCCGATGGCCCGGGTCATCGCGAACGCTTCAGGCGCGCGCCACCACGACTGCGTATTGGGCGTGCGCAACATCTGGGCGGCCCCTGCTTCGGCCTTCGCCACCACCGGCTCGAATTGGCCGATCTTCTTGAGCACGCGGGCGATCGCGCTGATGTACGCGGCGCTCGTCTGGAACTCTGAGAGATCGTTCGAATGCTGCATGCGAGGCAATGTAGCGCGCTCTTGAAGGTCTCCGCGCGTTCCGCGTTGAGGCACCGGCGGCTCGCCCCAGAAGGAGCGGCGGTGGCGACGGTGGCCGATCGGTGTACGGTCGGCGCCGTCATGGCCTCGAAGCTCAAAGTCGGTGTTCTCGGTGCGACCGGAATGGTCGGCCAGCGGTTCGTCTCTCTCCTCGCCAACCACCCGTGGTTCGAATTGACCACGGTCGCGGCGAGCCCTGCTTCTGCGGGCAAGTCGTACGCAGAGGCCGTCAGCGGCCGCTGGACGCTCGCCGGCGGCGTGCCTGCGAACGCAGCGTCACTCACGGTCAAAGACGCATCCGACATCGCGGGCGTGGCCGACTCGGTGGACTTCGTCTTCTGCGCCGTCGACATGCCCAAGGACGTCACCGCGAAGCTCGAAGAAGACTACGCGCGCCGCGAGACGCCGCTGGTCTCGAACAACTCCGCGCACCGGTGGACGCCCGACGTGCCGATGGTGATTCCCGAGATCAACGCCGATCACAACGGGGTGATCGACGCCCAGCGGCGCAGGCTCGGCACCAAGCGCGGCTTCATCGCCGTGAAGCCGAACTGCTCCATTCAGAGCTACGTGCCGGCGATTCACCCGCTCAAACACTTCGGGCCCACCCGGTTGGCGGTGTGCACGTACCAGGCGATCTCCGGAGCAGGGAAGACCTTCGAGAGCTGGCCCGAGATGGTCGACAACGTGATCCCCTTCATCAAGGGCGAAGAAGAGAAGAGCGAGCAGGAGCCGCTGAAGATCTGGGGCCAGGTCGTCGACGGCCGCATCGTCAACGCGACTTCGCCCGCCATCACCGCGCAATGCATTCGTGTGCCGGTGTCCGATGGGCACATGGCGGCGGTGTTCGTGGCCTTCGAGAAGAAGCCCTCGCGTGAGGAGATCCTCGCGGCCTGGCGTTCGTACGCGGGCAAACCGCAGACGCTCGGGCTGCCCAGCGCGCCTTCGCCGTTCCTCACCTACTTCGAAGAAGAGAACCGGCCGCAGACGAAGCTCGATCGCGACGCAGGCAACGGTCAGGGCATCAGCATCGGCCGGCTGCGCCCTGACGCCGTGTTCGACTGGCGTTTCGTCGCGCTCTCGCACAACACGGTGCGGGGCGCTGCGGGTGGGGCGGTGCTCACCGCCGAGCTGCTCAAGGCCGAAGGCTACCTCGCCGCGAAGTAGTCAGGGACCTCGGCAGACCACCTGGCACCCGGCCTCTTCGAAGACGCCATCGCGGTAGGTCTTCAGCAGCAGGCCGGTCGTCGCCAGCGCGCCCACCAACACCAGTGCCACCGCTCCAATGCTCAACGCTCCGCGGCGCTGATGCACGAACAGCGGCATGGTGGTGGTGAGTTCTTCTGCGTCAGGCAGCAGCGCCACGGAGATTGGCGCATCGACCAACACCTCGTGCGCCACCGACGTTCGCCGGCCCAGCCGCCCATGCTGCGCCTTCGCACCGAGCAGCACGACGTCGGCCTTCTCCATCGCCGCGAGCGCCAGCACCATGGCTCCTGAGGGGAAACGCCCCTCTCGCGCATTGACCTGGAAGGTGGCGTTGGCAGGCAGCCCATCGAGCCGGGTCTTCATCGGACCCCACGCGTAGACGGTCACCTCGAGCGGCCCGGAGCGGGCGATCTTGGT
>JANODF010000260.1:0-17219 GCA_031412555.1 Archangium sp.
TTCTCGTCCGGGGGCACTGAGACGCTCACGTCGATGATGGCCACCGAACGTTGCCGGGGTTTGGCTGGAGGCGCCGCCACGGGCGCAGGTTCGACGGGCGGCGGCGCGACCACCGGGGCAGGCTCGACCGGAGCAGCGGGCACCGGTTTGCTCACCTTCGCCCCCTTCCTCTTCGGCGCAGCGAAGGCGGGCACGGAGAGCACCACCGCCAGGGCCACCATCACCCCGCGCCCCCGGCGCACGCGCCGCGACAACAGGAGCAGACCCGCCAGCATCACCAACGAAGCGTCACCGCCGGTCGCACCACAGCCGCAAGACCACCCGCTGACCGGAGGCCGCTGGGAGAACGGCGTCACGGTGCCGCCTTCACCGTTCACGGACACCGACACGGTCGCCTGCGCCCGGTTGCCCAGCGCGTCGGTCGCGGACACCACGTCGGTGCCGCCGAGCTCGCCGGCCACGTACGCCCCGCTGGCCGCGTCGAGCGTGGCGCCCGAGGCGTTCGTCTCGAGGGCCCAGGTGTAGCCGGTGCCGCTGCCGCCGCTCGCCGTGAAGAGCTGCGCGGCGCCCGGCGCCAGGGTCACCGTGGACGGCGTGATGGACACGCCCGCGGTGATGGTGAGCGTCGCCCGCGCGGTGGCGCCGTGTTCGTCGGTGACGGTCACCTCGTCGGTCACGCCCGGCAACGCGCCCGCCACGTACACGCCGGTCATCTCGTCGATGACGCCGCCCGAGCCGTCGATGCTCAGCGAAAACTGCTTCATCGCCCCGCCCCCGAGCGCGGTGAAGGCGATGGTGCTCCGGGGAGCGGCGTTCGCGGTCATGGGGGTCAGGCTCAACGCCGCGCTCACCTGCACGGTGGCGCGCGCGGTATTGCCCAACGAGTCACGCACCTCCACGGTGTCGGTGACGCCGCCGGTGGCGCCCGCACGATAGACGCCGCTGGTGGCATCGATGCTGCCCCCCGAAGGCGAGGCCGTCAGCGAGTACACGTAGCCGGTGGTGCTGCCACCCGCCGCCTGGAAGGTCTGCTGCGCCCGGGGCGCGAGGGTCGAGGTCGAAGGCGTGAGCACGAGGCTGCCCGCCACGGTCACCGTGACCTGCGCCACGTTGCCCAGCGTGTCGACCACCCGCACCGTGTCGCTCACGTCACCCGTCGCGCCGGCGCGGTACTCGCCCGTGTTCGCGTTGATGGTGCCCGATGCGGGGACGTTGGTGATGCTCCACACGTAGCCGCTGCCGCTCCCGCCCATCGCGCTGAGCAGCAACGTGGCGAGCGGCGAAACGGTGGGCGTCGCCGGGGTGATGGTGATGGCGGGGCTGACCTGCACCATCAGCGTCGCGCTGTTGCCCAACGAGTCGGTCACCTGCAGCACGTCGACCCCCGAGCCCGTGGCGCCCGCGGTGTACTGGCCGTTCGACGCACCTACGGTGCCGCCCGAGGTGTTGGTGGAAAGCGTCCAGGTGAAGCCGGTGCCGCTGCCTCCGCTCGCGGTGAAGGTGGCGCTGCCGCGGGGAGGCACGGGGCTGCCGCCGCCTGCGATGCTCACGGCCGCGCTCGTGGTGAGCGTGACGGTGGCCACGTTGCCCAGCGAGTCGACCACCTGCACCACGTCGATCGCGTTCGCCAGGGGGCCCGCTCGGTACATCGCGGTCAGCGGGGCGAAGGTCGCACCCGAGCCGTTGGTGAGGAGCGACCACGCGAAGCCATTGCCGCTGCCGCCCGAAGCCGAGAAGGTGATGGGCGTGCGCGGAGCCACCGTGGCGCTCCCGGGGGTGATGGACAGCCGACCGGTGACCTCGACCTGGGTGGTGCCCACGTTGCCCAACGAGTCGACGGCGCGCACGGTGTCGAAGCCGTCGTTCGGGCCCGCGGTGTACGCGCCCGCAGCGGTGATGCTGCCACCCGAAGCGTTGGTGCTGAGGCTGAAGGCGTAGCCGGTGCCGCTGCCACCGCTGGCGGTGAAGGCGCGCATGCCCAGGGGCGGCACCGAGGGCGACGCCGGGTTCACGCTCACCCCTGCCGTGACGCCGACGTTCACCGTGGCCTCGTTGCCGAGCGAATCGGTGACACGCAGCACGTCGGTGACCGGGCCGGTGGCGCCCGCGGTGTACGCGCCGGTGCTGATCAGCGTGCCGCTCGACGCGTTGGTGACGAAGGCCCAGGTGAAGCCCGTGCCGCTGCCTCCCGTGGCGGAGAACGCCTGCGACGCGCGAGGGGAGAGGGTGGCGCTGGCGGGCGTGGCCGTGACGCCGGCCGTGACGGTGATGGTGACGTTGGCGGTGTTGCCCAGCGAGTCCGTCACGCGGGCAGTGTCGGTGCGGCTCCCGACGGCGCCGGCGGTGTAGAGCCCCGCACCGGTGATGCTGCCCATCGAGTTGTTGGTGACCATCATCCAGAGGAAGCCGGTGCCGCTGCCGCCGCTCGCAGTGAAGGTCTGCGTGCCCAGAGGCGGCCGGCTCACCGCGGCGGGTGAACCGCTCACGCCCGCAGTCACGGTGACGTTGGCGAGCACGCTGAGGCCCTGCTCGTCGGTGACGCGCACCACGTCGGTCACGCTGCCCGTCGAACCGGCGGTGTACGCGCCGCTGGTGGCGTTGATGGAGCCTCCCGAGGCGTTGGTGGCCAGCGAGAAGCTGCGCGGGTCGAGGCCGCCGGCTGAACCGAAGGTCTGCGAACCGCGCGGCGTGACCGAAGCGCTGGTGGGGCTCAAAGTGACCGGCGTGAAAAGCGACAGCGGACGCTCGACGCTCCGCGCTCCGCCCGTGGTCACCGAGAGCCAGTACAGGCCGCTCGGCGCGTTCACTGCGCGCGTGGTGAGGCTGGTGGCCGAAAACGCGGAGAGCGGAACGCGGTAGCGGCGATCACTGTCGGCGGAGCGCAGCTCCGCCAGCGGCACGGCCGACGACGCATGATCGACCCCGCCGCGGCCTCCTTCTGAGAGGCCTTCGAAGAGCGTGCCGGCGAAGGTGAGCGCGGCATTCGGCACCGAGCTCAAAGAAGTCGGCGTGATGGAAGGCGTGGCCACGAGTGCGGCCGCGCGGCCTTCGTCGTACAGCTCGACCGATGCCGTGGTGCCCGCGGCGGTGGCGCCGCCGGCGATGAGCAGCTTGCCCGACGGCAGCAGCGCGAGCATCGGCGCCGCGCGCGCGGTGGAGAGCGAGGGCCCTGCTTCGTAGATGCCGCGGCCCGGATCGTAGAGCGTGGTGTTGGCGATGGGCGCTCCTGCGGCGTCGCGGCCACCGACGATCAGCACCTTGCCGTTCGGGAGCACCGCCGAGGTGGCGTCTGAACGCACCACGTTCATCAGCGTCGCCAGGCCAGGAGGAATGGTGCTCGTCGCCGGCACCGCCGAGGTGTCGGGATCGAACAGCCAGCCGGCGGCGGTGGGGCTGTTCGGCCCGTTCGTGCCGCCAGCGACGAGGACCTTGCCGTTGGGCAGCAGCGAGGCGCTCGGGAGCGCACGGGCCGTCAGCAGGTTGACCGGGTTGGTGCAGCCGCCCGCCACGGTGCAGGTGAGCAGCATGTTGGTCGACGTGGTGCCCGCGGTGTCCGTGAAGCCGCCGGCGACGAAGATGCGGCCATCGAGCAGCGACGTGCCGACGTGGCCCCAACGCGCCAGCCCCGCCCCAATCGAGGTCATCGACCAGGTGCCCGTACGCGGCGAATACAACTCGGTGCTGTCCCTCATGGTGGTACCGCTCAGGCCGCCCACCGCGAGGGCCTGCCCCGTGGGGAAGGTGTTGAGGGAGAGCCGCTCGCGGGTGAGCAACAAACTGCCGGTGGCCGTCCACGTGCCGGTGGCCGGGTCGAACAACTCGGCGCTCGCGAGCGGACCCGTGCCGTCGTGGCCACCGGCCACCAACACCTTGCCGTTGGCGAGCAGCGTGGCGCCGAACGATCGCCTCGCCGTGCTCATCGAAGCGGCCGGAGCCCAGGTGCCGGTGCCGGGCGAATAGAGCTCGCAGGTCTGCAGCACCGTGCCTGCCGCGTTCACACCGCCGATGGCCAGCACGCGGCCGTCGTGGAGCGTGAGGGCTGCGCCATCACGGCGCGCTGAAGCGAGCGAACCGGTGGCGGTGAGCGTCGACTGGTTGAAGCCGAGATCGAACAGCTCGGCGGTGGAGAGGAGCACGCCAGTGGAGACGCCGCCCACCACCACCACCTTCCCGTTGGGGAGCAGGCCGGCCGAAGCGAAGGCCCGAAGACTCTGCATGCTGCCTGCAGTCGACCAGGTGCCCGCGGCCGGATCGTACGACTCGACGCTCTGCAGGTTCGTGCCGGTGGTGCCCGCGCCACCGGCGGCGAGCACCTGGCCATTGGGCAGGAGCGTCGCGGTGTGCATGCGCCGAGCGGTGGCCAGCGAGCCGGTGGCCGACCAGGTGTTCGTGGTGGGGTTGTAGCGCTCGCAGGTCGCGACCACGGACGCCGAGGAGCCACCGGCCACCAGCACCTGGCCGCCGTGGAGCACCGTGGCGGAGAAGTCAGTGCGGCCTGCGATGAGCGTGTTGGCGGAAGACCAGGTGCCGGTCGCCGGGTTGTAGCGCTCGCTGCTCGGCAACGGCGCGGAGCTGGTCTGCGGCGCCCTTCCCGAGATGGCGAGCACCGTGCCGTCTTGCAGGCGCACCGCGCGGTGACCGCCGCGGGCCTGGCTGAGCGAACCGGTCGCGGTGAAGAGGCCGGTGACGGGATCGTAGCGCTCGGCCGAAGCGAGCGAAGGGCCGGTATCGAAGCCGCCGGCCAGGAGCACCCGGCCGTCCGCGAGCAAGGTGGCGGTGTGGCCATGGCGCGGCGTCACCAGCGTGCCCGTCGAGGTGAAGGTGTTGGTGACGGGGTCGAAGAGCTCAGCGACGGCGACTGCAGCGCCGCCCACTTCGAAACCTCCGGCCAACAACACGCGGCCGTTTCGCAGCAACGTGGCGGTGTGCGAGAGGCGGCCCGGGCCGCTCGCCGTCAGGTTCGTCCACGTGCCGGTGAGTGGATCGTAGAGACGCGGTGAAGCCGTCGCCCCACCCGAGCCCGTTTCGTCGCCGCCGTAGAGCAGCAGCTTGCCGTTGGTGAGGGTGGTGACGGTGGCCAGCACGATGTTGGCCGAGACCGGCGAGGTGGGGGTCCAGAGGGGGTCGACCAGCACGTGCCCGCGCAGGTCGGTGTAGAGCGCGAGCGCGCTGCCCTCGACGCGCAACCACGCGCGCCCCTTCGTTCCGTCGGCGGCCCACGCGACGGGCGCCGACACGCGCACCCGGCCCAACCCGCGCGCGTCTTCGAGCATCACGTCGTCGCCCAGCTGCGTGAGCGCCGCGCCTCGAACCTCCCAGACGGCGACGGCCGCAGCGGTGGCCTCGAAGTGTTCGACCCACTCTTCGAGCCCCTCGGGCAGCGCAGCCCAATACGAACGTCCGTCGCGGCGGGCGTAGCTGACCAGGTGTTGCTCCTGCAGCGCGTCGCCCTGCAGCTCGCGTTCGAACACCTCGACCTCGAGGCCGGGCAGGTCGATGCGAAGCGGTGCGCGCGCACTGCGGGGCAGCGTGAAGCCCCGGCGCGAAGCAGACCCGTCGTCGAATTGGAGTACGCCTTCAGTCGAAACGCGGCGGAGCTGCGCGGCGGCGTCAGGGAAGTGCTGATCGAGGGTGCTGCGGCGCTCGGTGCACGACGTCGCCAACAGCGCGGCGCTGAAAAACACGACCCAACGTGATGCCGTCATGGAGATCCCGCAGACCCCCCGCAAGTACGGGGAGCTGCCCTCTCTTTTTAGCAGGAGCCCGCCCCCCGAGCGTCAACGGTTCTGCGCAATTCGACCCGACGCTGCAGCTCGACGTCGGGCGCCAGCCGCTCATCCCCAACGTGCGGGTGCTGACCGACCTCATCCTGGGCGAGCAGCGGCGGAGGGATGAATGACCACCGTCCCGTGTTGCAGCGCTCTGCCTCCCACATCGACCTTCAGCACCGGCTGCCGTTCTCGGTTCGCCGGGCTGTTCTTCTTGTTCTCTTCGGCACGAGACTGCTGACGAGGCGCTCAATCGTGCGGCCGCACCCACCACGTGCGCGCACTGTCGCCTCGCAGTCACACCTCGCCGGTCGAGGTGTCTCCCGGCTGTCTACACACCGCGAAGTGGCGCGCTCTCGAGACGCTCACGGCACGTCGGTTGCTCAGCGCGCCTGCCATGCGACGCACTCTGCTTCTCGCTCTCTTCGCAACACACGCCTTCGCGTTCGGCCCGCCCATCGCCTTCACGGGTGACTTTCTGCTGCCGCAAGGCGTGACCGTCGACCAGGGCCGCGTCGTGGTGAACGACACATTTCACTTCAAGCTGAAGAGCGCCCCACGCGACGCGTTGATGGCCGGCGTCACCTTCACCGAACACGGCTTCGTGGCCGGCAGCGACGCGCGCGGGCCCCGACTCGGGCGCGCGACGGGCATCGCCAGTGATGGCGCAGGCAACGTGTTCGTCGTCGACCGCTCGGCGAGCGAAGTGCAGCACTTCTCGTGGATGGCGGGCGCGTACGTCGAGACGCCGCTCATGCTGCTGGCCGACCTCGTCGCTGGCGGCCTCGCGGCATCGATGCCCGGTGACGTCGCCGTCGACGGCATGGGCAACGTCTTCGTGCTCGACGGTGTGAACCAGCGCGTGCTGCGCGCGGAGGCACCGAGCTACCTCGAGTGGACGGTGTGGCGCGCAGACACTGCGTGGCCGGCGAGTTGCTCGGGCCTCGACGTCTCGGCTGCCGGTGACCGCGTGGTGCTGGCCTGCGAAGGCTCCCGGCCGCTCATCGACGTGCCTGCGACGGGGCCGTGGCTGGCACTCGGCCGCGCAGGCAACCGCGAAGGCGAGCTGAACAACCCGCAAGACGTCGCGATTCTGCCGTCGGGTTCCGACCGGGCGCTGCTGTTGGTGGCCGACACCGGCAACGGGCGCGTGGAGCAGTTCGACCCCGTCAGCGGGGTGCAGACGCACGTCGTCACCGGCGACTTCGTCTCGCAGCCGACGCGCCTGACGGTGAGCGGTGACGACGTCTTCATCACCGATGCTTCACGGCACCAGCTCATCGCGCTGCTGGGCGGCGGCGTGGCGGGCGCCGACGTGTACGTGCGTGACTTCGCAGGCGACACCGGCATCGAGCCGAGCGCGTCGACGTTCGAGCTCGCATCGCCGGACATCGTGGTGCGCCAGGCCGACGACCTCGACGTCGCCGCAGCCGAGCTCGCCGGCCTGCACACCTTCGCGAGCCAGGAGCCGCGCACCAACGCCGACAACTTCGTCTACGTCGCGGTGCGCAACCGCAACCCGCTGCCGGCCATGGGCGTCGCGGTGCAGCTGTTCAGTGCGACGCCTGACAGCGCGCTCGCCTTCCCCGCCGACTGGAGCAGCAACGACTTCTTCCGCTCCGGCTACGTCAACACGCGCGGCAACGGGCTGATGCTCGACGCGGTGCCTGCCGCGACGACGGCCGCGGGCGAAGTGCGCGACGGCTACCGCGTGGTGGGCCCGTTCATCTGGCGGCCGACCGCTCCGCTCAATTCGTTGACGTGGGACGGTCGCACGCAGCTGCTCGCGCGCGTGGTGTTGCTGGGTGACGAAACGGACGAAGCCGTGGGCCTTGAGACCGTGCGCGCCAGCAACAACGTGGCGCGCCGCGCGGTGACGGTGCGCAACGCGCCGCCCAACGTCGGCACGCAGAACACGCTGGTGGTGCGCGCGACCTTCGCGGGCTCGACCACGCAGCCCGACGAAGCGCTCATTGAATCGCGCCTGGTGGAAGCCGACCTGTGGCTGTCTGAAGTCAGCCGCGGCGCCACGCGCTTGTCGTGGGACTTTGCCGGCCCCTTCGTGTTGGCGCACGACCGCGGGTACTACGCGGCGGGCGGGCAAGACCCGTTGGTCGAGCTCACCACCGAAGTGCTGCAGCTCGCTGAAACCGAACGCCCCGGCCGCTTCGACGGCATGTTGCCCGGCGACACCGCCGACGACGTGACGCGCGTGGTGGTGGTGATTGACGACGAGTTCTTCCCGCTCGACCGCGCCACGACGCGCACCTGGCCGTACGAAATCGGCGGCGTGCGTCGCGAGCTGTCGACGTCGATGCATCACGCCAACAGCCCACTGCCTGAATGGGTGCACGGCCTCTCGCACCACCTGGGCTTCAAAGACCTGCACCTGTACCCGACCGCGCCGACGACGGTGGCCGCGCGTGTGCCCGAGGCATGGGACGTCATGGCGCGACCCGTTTCAGCACCGCTCACCGCGGTGCACCCGCTTGGGTTGCCGAAGGGCTTCGTGCCGTGGCTCTCGCCGGGCAACGGCCTGCGCTTCGTGCCGCGACCGACGAGCGTGTTCGACGAGGTGGTGAACATCACGCCGCAGAGCGTGCTGGGCGCAGGGCAGACAGGCGTCGTCGCGCTGGGGCTCACGCCGGGCGTCACCGACTTCATCGACGAGCAGCACTTCGTCGTCATCGAAGCGCGCCGCAACGACCTCGGCGATTTCGACATGTCGCTGCCGGGCTCGGGCGTGCTCGTGTACCGCTACGACACCGACATCGCGCAGGGGCAGGCGCCGCTGCTGTTGAGCGACGCCACGCCGATGACGGCCTCAGTCACCGACGCGCCGCTCGACATTGGAGTGCCTGCGCTGTCGTTTGGCTTCGGCGTCACGGTGTCGGTGCCCCTGCGCCTGGGCACTGATGGTCGCGACGGCTACGCGGTGCGCATTCGTCACGCGCCGGCCGGCTACGTCGACCTCGGCTTCGAGCAAGGCGAAGTGCCGTGGGCGAGCCCCGACATCTGGGTCGACAGCCCCGTCGGTGGCCTCGAGATGGACACGCAGGCGGCGGCAGCGAATGGCGAAAACGCCAGCCCCGGTGAGCTGAACTTCGTCTACGCGAAGCTCCACAACTTCGGCTCGGTGCCTGCCTACGACGTGGAGGTCGAGTTCGCCTTCTCGGACCCGCTCAACACCGTCGGCGGTGAAGACCAGTTCCTGCATCACGACTCCATCATCGTGCCGGTCGTGATGCCGGGCGAGAGGATCAACGTGCGCTCGGCGTGGGTGCCGGCCGCCGTCGCCGACCCGCACCGCTGTGTGCAGGTGAAGCTGCGCCGCGTCGTCGTCGACGACAACCGCGGCAACGACCTCGCGCAGCGCAACCTCGAGGTCGCGGTCAGCACCGAGATGACGTCGGGCGTTGGCACCGGCACCGGAACGATGATGGACGCCGAGATGGCCGTGGTGTTCCGCAACACCAGCGTGAAGCCACAGCGCGTGTACTACCGCGTCGACGGCGCGCCGTTGAACTGGGGCGCCCACGTCGACGTGGCCAGCGAAGAGCTCGCGCCCGGCGTGCAGTCGACGCGGCTGCTGCGCGTGAAGGTGCCCATCACCGCGCCCATGTGCAGCTCGACGCCGGTGCACGTGACGACGTGGGCCGCGCAGCGCGACACGTTGGCGCGGCTCGGTGGCGCGACGCTGCAGGTCGACGTGCGCAAGCCGGTGGAGTGGACGAGCCCGAAGGTGTCGACGCGCAAGTGCGACCCGAAAGAAGCGGGGCAAGCGCCGTGTGAGGTCATCGTGCTGACGGCGAAGTCGTCGTGGAGCGCGAAGCAGTCCGTGAACGTGCGCTTCACCGGTGAGTCAGGCGCGGTGCACCACCGCACGGTCAAGACGACGAACTACGGCCAGCTCGCCGTCGAGCTGTTGGTGCGCAGCGGTGGCTTGTGGAGCGTCGATTTCACGGGCGTCGGTGACCCGTGCCACGCGCCGGCATCGGCCGACACGGCCCTGTGGTTGGGGCTCAAGGTCGTCGCTGATCAAGACGGCGACGGGCTGCTCGACAAAAACGAATTCCCCGGTGACGCCGACGGCGACGGCGTCGAGAACGTCTTCGACCCTGATTCAGACAACGACCAGACGCTCGACGGCAAAGAGAAGCCCGGCGACCTGGACTGCGACGGCACCCCCAACGTCATCGACTCGGATTCATGAAAGCCACCATGAAGAACTTCATTCGAATTCTCACGCTGGTGCTCGCCATCATCGCAGCTGACGCGAGCGCCCAGTTTCGCGTGCTCGCAGGCCAGAGCACGAGACAGACCGTGGTCGAGGCGCAGCAACTGTGGACGGAAGGCGTCAGCGCAGATGGCTGCCACACCACTGGCTTCACGCCGACTCGCATCGTCAACCCTGCACCAAGCGCTCCGCCTCGCCTCGGTGAAGTGTTCCGTTTCGTGCCTTGCTACGGCCAAGGCACGTTGGGAGTTCCCACGCGCGCCCTTCCCGGTGACTTCGTTTCGCGATCTGCGAACGACGTGGGCACCTTCACGGTGACCTGCACTGGGTTGCGCGACAATTTCAAGAATTGCGTCCCGTGGCCGGCAGATTGGCCCGACTGTGGATCGAGTTTGATTTGCGGCAGCACTACTGGCTGGCCGCAAACGCCAGCGACACGCACATTCTTCTTCGAGGTCTACAACAACGCGCCGACGGCCCGCATCACCCACACCGGGCCTGGCGTGCTGGCTGGCACCACCGTCGCGCACAACGCCAACGTGACGCTCAGCTCGGGAGGCGCCGACGCAAACGGCCCGGTCACCGTGACCTGGCGCATCACCAGCCGCCCGATGACCGCGACTGCAGTGCTCAGCGCGTCGACTGGCGCGAACACCACCATTCAGTTCACTGGCGAGCGCGACTTCGGTCTGTGGACCTTCGTGGCCGACGTCGACGACCAGCAAGGCGAGCGCTACACGACGCCGCCGTACACGCTCGAGGTCGTCAACCAGACGCCGCGCCCTGAAATTCGAGTGGCGCTCGGTGGGCAGCGCGTGCGCGTGGGCAGCACCATCGACTTGCTCGCGACGAGTGACGAAGACGGTGGCGACTACACCCGGGTCGTCTGGGAAATGCTGCGCCCCCGCAGCGGCACGTGGGAAGCCACGACGCCGACCTCCGTCAACCCGAGGCACCTGCTGCTCCCCACGAGCGGCCGCGCGCAGGTCGGCATCTGGCGCTTTCGCGTGCGCGTCACCGACAACGAGATGCCTCCACTCACCGGCCAGTCGGCCGAATTCGAGGTCGAGGTCTACAACGAGCTCCCCGTCGTGGCGGCTGCTGGGCCCTCGCGCATTCGTGTCGGCCAGCCCTTCACGTTGACGACGCCGATGTTGAGCGACCCCGACGGTGGGCCGGTCACCGTTCGATGGATCGTCATTCAGGCGCCGACGCCCGCAAGCGTCGCGCTCGGTGTTCCGCTCCCGGGCATTCCTGGCGCGACGCACCCGGGCACCTGGGTGTTTCGCGCGCGCGCCGAAGACGACGAAGGCGGCACCACTGACAGCACGCGCGTCGCCGTCGTCGTCGACGCAAACCCCGTTGCTCGACTCGAAGGAACAGCATCGATGACCGTGCGCGCGCCGTTCGACCTGCGCGACATCTCGTGGGACCCCGATTCCGAATGCCCGTCGACCGCGGCGATGAGCGACCCGCACGGCTGCCATTCAGTCGCACCGGGTGAAGCCTTCACTCCGCTGTCGGGAGGCCTGACGCGTTGGACCTGGTACGTCGATTCCGTGCCCGCCGGCTTCGAGCTGTTCCACCCGCCGGGGCGCATCAACGAGACCTTCCCCAGCGTGGGGCCCGTTCCCGGCCGCGTGCTGCACATCAACGAAGGCGAGATTCCTTTCGGCAATTACCGGCTGCGCGTCGAAGTCGAAGACGCGGAAGGCAACCCCAGCAGCGCGAGCGTGCAGCTGCGTATCCTGCCGCCGATGGTGCCGCCCATGGCGCACATCAGCGTGCCGCAGCGCTACATGGTCGACGCGACGCACCACCTGCTCACGCCGGTCATTCTCGACGGCACGCAGAGCTTCGACCTCGACAACGCACTGAGCGAGCTCAGGCTGCCGCTGCCGACCGAAGGCATCACGTCGTTCGCGTGGCTCGCGACCCCGCCTCCAGGCTGCGCGATGAGCCCTGCCATCAACACCACACCCGCGTGGGAGCTGTTCGCAGCCGGCACCGTGCTCGCCGACACCTGCCTCGGCGTGTGGACCGCCGCGCTCGTGGTGACCGACGACGATTCACCGAGGCTCACCGACGTGCGCGTGCAGGACTTCGTCATCGGCCGCTGCGCAGGTGAGGTGTGCATCGACCGACCGACCCACGAGCGGCCCAACCTCATCGACGGCTCGCAGCCGGTCGACGTGCCCATCTACTACTACGTCGAGCCGAGCCTCGCGGCGCGCTACCCGGGCGGCTACTACGGCGTCATCGACGTTCTGCCGACGGGCTCGTCGACGCCGGTTGCCACGCTCTACGACACCGACATCTCGACGCGACCTGCGGGCACGTTGAACGTCATGCACTGGCACGGGAACCGGACGACGGCCCCGTTCGGCATCGCACCGGCCGGCGCGTACGACGTGCGCGTGCGCATCGCCGACACCAACTTCCTCTTCGCCGCCGAGAGCGACACGGCGGTGCAGGCCATTCTCTACGAGCAGGTCGAGGTCACCATCGCTGACACGTCGACGCGCTACAGCCGTCACGAAGACCTCCAGGCCGGCGTGAACTTCCCCGGCTTCGAGTGGACCATCGACGGAGCCAACAGCCTCGACGCGGTTCGAATGGTCATCAAGCGCGTGGGCGTCGGCGTGGCGCTCGACAGCCAGACGGCGACGACCCTTCGCCACGACACCTTCCGGTGGGACGGCCGCACGTCGACTGGCTCGTTGCTCGCGCCCGGTGACTACGAGGTGCGTATTTCGGCGCTGCGTGACAGCCGCATTCTGGCGACGTCCGACGCCTGGCGCTTCACCGTCTACAAGCTCGAGCTCGGCCCGACGACGCCCGGCGCACTCTCGCTGGGCATCAACAACGACGACGACAACCGCAACAGCATCGCCGACGGCACAGAACTCAACGTGACCGGCGAAGACGACCTCGTCGCGCTCGCGGTTCGAATCGAGCCCAGCACGCTCGACGGAACCGTCGAGGTCTTCGCCGCAGACGGCGGCACCGGTGTCGCCATCTTCATGGGTCGAACCAAGACGTCGGCAGCAACGACCGTCTCGACGCCTGGAGCGGCTCCGAACAACTTCCATGTCGAAGGCCGCACCGCGGGTCTGAGCGCGGTCGACCTCCGCTTCACGCCCCGTGTCGGCGCCGCGTTTCCCGAGGTGCGACGTCAGCTGCACGTCACCGGCATCGAGCTGTTGAGCGCTGCAGGAACACCGGCGACAGCACTGCTCCCCGGCCTCTGGGAAGCCGGCGTCATCGGCCTGGGCGATGACGTGAGCGTGAACAACGACCCCGGCGCCACCTTCGTCGACACCGACCCGGCGCGCTTCGTGGTGCGCGTCACCGACCCGGGCGCAAACCTCGACCCCGCGACCGCGGAGCGGGTGTCGGCCAGCATCGGCACGCTTGTGAAGTGGCCGCTCGCGTCGGGCGACACCGAGCGATGGGCCGACCCGCTCACCGTTGTGGAGTTGCTGGAGACGGGGCCCAACACCGGCGTCTTCGAGTCGGAGTCGCAGTTGCTCACCGTCAACGACGAGCTGCTCACCGAGTTCGACGACGAATTCCAGACGTGGTCGGCGTTCTCGAGCGGGGTGGTGGCTGACGAGGGTGTCGGTGACCGCACGCATCGCCTCGGCAGCCCCGGCATGAGCTTCATTCGCGGCGGCGTGCGAGCGCAGTACGGAATGATGATGCCGACCTCGCAGACCGTGCCCGTCTGTGGTCGCGGCCCCGACGTGCGGCGCAGCGTGATGGTGCGGCCGCGTGCGCTGATGGAGCCGTTCCAGGATGACGACGGCGACGGCGTCTTCACGTTCACCGACACCAACGGCGACGGCGTGCACCAGACGGGTGAAGTGAGCGAGCCCTACGTCGACCTGAGCACCGGCGGCGTGACGATGATGGCGGGCGGGCCGATGTCGGCGGCCACGATGCGGTCCGGCCGTGGCCCCGCGGCGTCGCAGGAACGCTTCGACGAGCTCCTTCGCGCAGCGAGCCAGGCGTGGTCGCGGTCGTGCATCGAGATCCGCGCCACCGGGCCGATGACCTCCATCGACGACCCAGCGCTCATTGGCCCGACGGGCTTCCTTCACGACGGACACTTGAAGGTCGAGACAGAGCGCGTGGCCATGTTCTCGCTGATGAACTCGGCGCCCTATGGGCTCATGCCGGACGTCATCGATGTCGTCTTCGGTGCGACGTTGATCGACGTCGGCAGCGGCGGCTTCTACGCGTACACCGACGCGCCGGCCTACACGTCGTGGACGACGGGGCCGGCCTTCATCTTCATGAGTACCCAGCGGTACCCGAACACACGCATTCTCGCGCACGAGTTGGGCCACGCGATGACCAACGCCGACGACGACGACGAGACCAACCCGCCGTCACATTTCTACCCAGCGGGTGTCACGCGCACCGACGACAACTACCGCTACCGGCACTACCCGTCGTCCACCGCCACCGACGTGCGCACCGTGAGACCGACGCCGACTTCACGCGGCAACGGCTACCTCCACCCCTTCTGAACCGAGGCCTCTCATGCACTTCTTCATCGCATCACTGCTCGCGTTGACCATTTCACCTGGCGAAAAGCTGGAGCTGTTCCTTGCCGCGCCTCATGGACTCTCGGCTGCACAGCTCGGTGAGGCCGAAATCGCCTGCGCAGATCCTTCAGGCAAGCAGGTGCTCGAAAAGTGGGCTGACCCGAGTCGGCTCCAGCCAGACAAAGCGCCGCTCGACTCGTTCAAGGCCCGCAACGCATTCCTGCTTCTTGCGACGCGCTGCGGAACCAAAGGAAGCGACGAGGTGGTGAGCAAGCTCCGTGACGTGCGCACCGAGCGCGTCGACACGTGGCTGCAGCTCAAAGCGCGCGTCGACCCGAAGAAGCCGACGCCCAATGCGACATCGGCTGCGTTGCTCAAGCACTACGAAGACCTCATCGTCGTAGAACGGCAGGGCCTGCGGACCTTCGCCGCGAAGCACGACAAAGCGCTGGTGGCCGACCTGCTGCCGCGCGTGCAGACCGATGAACTGCTGCAGCTCGACATGGTCGCGTACTTCACCGCCGTCGCGCCGCGCGACCCCGCCGTGAAGAACGAGCTGGTTCAGCTGCGCGGCAACACCAAGTCGCAGCTGCTCATCGACGCCATCGACGCGTGGCTCAAGCTCTGACGACCTGAAGTCGCAGGTGTGGCGGTCATACTCATCGGGCTGTCCTTCTCTTGGCATCCTACGTCAACGCCGGCGACGGCCGCGGCGGTGGCGTCGAAGTGTTCGACCCATTCTTTGAGCCCTTCTGGCGCGCAGCCCAATACGAGTGGCCGTCGCGTCGCGCGGAGCGCACGAGTGGTGCTCACGGAGTGCTTCGACCTCGAGCTCGCGCTCGAACACCTCGACTTCGAGACCCTGCAGGTCGATTCGAAGCGGTGAGCGCCCGCGGACGGGACGCGCGAAGCCCCGCCTCGGCGCCGACGCGTCATCGAGCCGAATCGCGCCTTCGCTCGCCACCCGGCGCAGCTGCGCGGCGGCCAACAGCGCCACGCTGAAGAAGACAACATGGAGAGCCCCCGCCGAGTGGGGGGAGCTGCCTCCCTTTTGAGCAGGAGGCAGAGGGCCGGTTCGACGCAGTCTCGATACTCACGAGCGCGGGCGACCTCGGGCTTCTATTGGAACCTCAACGCTGTTCAGGAAGAGGGGGCGCCATGCCGGAACAATCTCGCGACGTGATCAACTGGTTCGACATCCCGGTGCTCGACCTGAACCGCGCGACCCGGTTCTATGAGGCGCTCCTGGGCGTCAAGCTGCAGCGCTACGAAGGCCCCGGTCTCGAAGGCGCGCTCTTCCCGGCGAAAGGGCTGAGTGGAACCCTGCTCAAGGCGAGCGGCTTCGTGCCCAGCCATGACGGCGCCGTGGTCTACCTCAACGGTGGGGACGACCTCAGTGGTCTGCTGGGCGGGGTCGAGAGCGCGGGTGGCAAAGTCCTCTTGAAGAAGACCGAGATCCCCGGCGGGCGGGGCTTCTTCGCCTACTTCCAGGACAGCGAAGGGAACCGGGTCGGCCTGCACTCGACGAAGTAGGGCGCTCCGGCTGATTCGACAGGTTCGGGCGTGACGTTTGAAAAAGCTGTGGCATGGTGTCCGCGCATGCGTGTCGTACTGTTCCTCACCGTTGGGATTCCCGTGTTCGCCGCGCAGCTCGTGGCGTTCGCCCTCCCGCGCGTCGAGCGAACCCCCTTCACCCTGCTGCGCCGGGCGGTCGAGACGACCGAACGCGCCGAGGTGGAGTCGCAGGTGGTGCACCCTGCTCGCCCGCTGCCGCCGCCGTTCGCGTTGGTGTTGGCGAGCCACGACGGGTTCACCGCAGCGCCCGCGCCTGAAGGTTCCAGCGCTCGCGCGCTGCTGTTCGTGAAGCACGTTCGCCGCCAGGCGACCTGAGCTCACTGCAGCACCCCGACCCTCCCCTTCATTTCTCTCTTTTCGCGCGCTCTCACGGGCTGCGCGTCGTTTCAGCACTCAAGGAAGGCTTCACATGATCGAGTTTGTTCTCAAGAAGATCATCGGTACCAAGAATGATCGCGAGCTCAAGAAGGCGACGCCGCGCGTCGTTCGCATCAACGAGCTCGAGACGAAGATGCGCGCGCTCAAAGACGAAGACTTCGCGCGGGAGACCATTCGGCTCAAGACCGAGGTGCAGAACGGCAAGTCGCTCGACGACGTGCTCTACGAAGCCTTCGCCATCACCCGTGAAGCGAGCCGGCGTGTGCTCGGCCAGCGGCACTACGACGTGCAGATGATCGGCGGCATGTTCCTGCACCAGGGCTGCATCGCCGAGATGCGCACGGGCGAAGGCAAGACGCTCACGGCCACCCTGCCCACCTACTTGAACGCGCTCTCGGGCCGCGGCGTGCACGTGGTCACGGTGAACGACTACCTCGCCAGCCGCGACGCGGAGTGGATGGGCCGGGTCTACAAGTTCCTCGGCATGAACACGGGCTGCATCCTCCACGATCTGTCCGACAAGCAGCGCCAGGAGGCGTACCACTCGGACATCACCTACGGGCAGAACAACGAGTTCGGCTTCGACTACCTGCGCGACAACATGAAGTTCCGCCTGCAGGACTACGTGCAGCGTGAGCTCAACTTCGCCATCGTCGACGAGACCGACTCGATCCTCATCGACGAAGCGCGCACCCCGCTGATCATCTC
>JANODF010000261.1:0-5393 GCA_031412555.1 Archangium sp.
ATCCACCACGCCGACCTGACGGATGCGGCGGAGTGCCGTGCCAGGCTCGGTCCGCTACGCGGCGTCACCCGCATCATCTACGCCGCTGAGACGCTCGAGGTACCTGCGGCGAAGTAAGCCGCTGAGGCATGGTCACTAAGAGTCCCAAGGCGTTGACCGGTCGCGCGATGCAGGCGGCCGTGCTGCGCTTCATCGCCCGTGAAGAGCCGTTGGTGGCGACGCTCGGGGCGTTCCCTCAGCTCGATCGCACCAAGCTGCAGCGCGCGCTGGAGAAGGCGGCGAGCCTCCTCGAGGGGAAGGGCGGCGAAGAGGTCGAAGCAGCCCCCGTGTACATCCGCCTGCGGCTCTACTCAGACGGCGCGGCGCGGGGAAACCCGGGGCCTGCAGGCGCCGGCGCGGTGCTGGTGGAGCCGTCGGGCCAGGTGGTGGATCGCCTCGGCAAGTTCCTCGGGCACCAGACCAACAACTACGCCGAGTACCAGGGGCTGTTGTTGGGGCTCAAGCGCGCGCGCGAGCTCGGAGTGCGCGAGGTCGAGGTGTTCGCCGACTCCGAGCTGATGATTCGCCAGCTGGGTGGGCGCTACCAGGTGAAGTCACCCAGCTTGCGGCCGCTCTACGAAGAGGCGCTCAAGGTGCTCAACGAGTTCGAGCGGGTCAAGCTCGTGCACGTGCCGCGCGAGATGAACCGCGCCGCCGACGAGATGTCGAACAAGGCCATCGAAGAGCGGATGTAGCCGCCCGTTCATTCCCGAGGGAGGGAAGTCAGTCCCCCAGCGGGCTCCCGTGTGCTACTCCTGAAAACGGTCGAAGCAGTCCGGGTGAACGCCGGCCAGCGCAGGACGGGCTGGCGGGAGGAAAGTCCGGGCTCCGGAGGGCAGGGTGCTGGTTAACGGCCAGTCGGCGTGAGCTGCAGGAAAGTGCCACAGAAAAATACCGCCTGCCGCAAGGCAGGTAAGGGTGAAAAGGTGCGGTAAGAGCGCACCGCGCTCCTGGTGACAGGGGCGGTCCAGGCAAACCCCACCCGGAGCAAGAGCCAATAGGGGAGCGTCTCTTTTCCGAAAGGGATCGAGGCAAGGGTTGCCCGCCCGACGCTCCCGGGTCTGCTCGCTAAAAAGTTGTACGAGGGCGTCGGCAACGACGACCCTGGATGAATGTTCACCGCCCGGGGCAACCCGGGAACAGAACCCGGCTTACAGGGCTGCTCCGACCGTTTTTTCCCTGAGGCGTGTTTCTGAACGGGCAGGCCGTTACAACGGGCAGCCCATGGCTGACATCCAACCCCGTGTGCTGGTGGTCGATGATGATCCCGGCGTGCTCCAGAGCCTGGAGCTGTTGCTCTCTGACGATTGTGAAGTGACGGTGTGTGACTCGCCGACCCGGGCGTTGGAGATCGCGGTCTCGCAGCCGTTCGACGTGATCATCACCGACTACCGGATGCCGCACATGACCGGGGCGGAGTTCGCGCACGCGCTCAAAGCCCGGCTCTCGCCCACGCCGTACACCCTGCTGCTCACCGGCACGCCCAACGAGGTGAAGCCGCACATGGAGGGCGCCTCGGAGCTGGTGATGGTGTTGGCCAAACCCTTCGAGCCGCAGCGGCTGCTCAACGTGGTGTTGCAGGTGGGGCGGTTGGGCGTGAACCGGCGCGGTCCTCCTCCGGCCTGAAGTGGTGGAGCGTCTCGACCCTGAGCAGGTGGCGCTCGACCGGGCGCTGCTCATGGAGCGGCTGCTCAACGCGCGGCGCGCCCACGTGGTGCGGCTGGTGGGGCTGAGCTTCTTCGTCGCGCTCTTCTTGTTGCTCGGGGTGGTGCTGGGCGATCGGGCCTGGGCCACCAACCTGCCCGCGCTGGGCACGTATCTGCTGCTGGCGGTGGGCTGCGTGATTCTCTCGAGACGCGACGATCGGCTGGCCCAGGTGCTCACCTTCGCGCCGGCGGTGCTCGACATGCCCTTCATCTACCTGGTGCAGCGGGGGCAGTACGCCACCACGGCGAGCCCGGCGGGGGTGGCGGGTTTCTCCATGGGGTTGTTCGCGCTGCTGCTGGCGAGCGCGTCGTTGTCGGCGGTGCGATGGCAGATCTTCGCCACGGCGCTGGCGGCCTCGTTCTGGGAGGTGCTGCTGCAGGCAGAGGCCGGCGTATCGGTGGGCGCGCGCGTCTCGGCGGTGGTGGTGTTCGGGCTGATCGCCTTCGTGCTGGCCTACGCGACCGATCGCCGCGCGAGCTTGCTGGTGCAGACCAGCCGGCGGGAAAAGCTGGCCGCGTTGGGGCAGCTGTCGGCGGGCGTGGGGCATGAGCTGCGCAACCCCCTGGCGGCGATCGCCAACGCGGTGTTCGTGTTGCGGCGGCGGTTGGAGAAGGTGGGGCCCATCACCGAGAAGGTCGAAGCGCCCCTGGTGCTGGCGGAGCGGGAGATCGCGCAGTGCCAGCGCATCGTGACCGACCTGCTCGACTACGCGCGGGAGACGAAGCTCGAGTTGGTCCCGGTGGAGCTGGAGGCGTTGCTCACCGAGTGCGTGGGGCTGTTGCGCATGCCGCCGAACGTGGAGGTGCGGCTCGAGGTGCCGACGGGTTTCCCCGTCTTTTTCGGCGAGCCCGGGCGGCTGCGGCAGGTGTTCTTGAACCTGCTGCAGAACGGGGTGGAGGCGGTTCCGGAAGGGCGGGCAGGGCTGGTGCGGGCGAGCGCTTCGGTGAACGAGGAGCGCGTGACGGTGGTGGTGCGGGACGACGGGGTGGGCATGGACGCCGCGACGAGAGCGCGGGTGTTCGAGCCGCTCTTCACCACGAAGAAGCAGGGCACGGGGTTGGGCCTGGCCATCGTGGAGAGCCTGGTACGGCAGCACGGCGGAACCTTGTCCCTGGAGAGCACGCCCGGGGAAGGCACCGCGGTGACCATCGAACTCCCTCTCCCCCGAGGGGGAGAGGGTCGGGGTGAGGGGCTGACTCGGTGAACCCTTGCATCGATTGCCGTGAAAGATACAAGCCGCGGGCATGCGCCACTGGCTCCCCCTCACCGCGCTGTTGTTGAACGCCGCCTGCATCGTCGAGGCGCCGACCAAAGAAGGCACGCAGGGTTCTGCGCCCCGCCTGCCCCCGGCCCCGCCGCAGGAGTTCAAGAGCGGCGCGAACTTCGGAGGTTCGATCGAGCTCGTCTCGGTGATCGTCAGCCCCAGCCGCGGCGAGCCCGGCCAGCCGGTGCGGGTGATGGCGAACTTCAAGGTGCTCTCGAAGATCGACCGCGACTACGTGATCTTCGTGCACGTGGAAGACGTGGACGGCCGGGTGGATCGCCTGAACGTGGATCACGCGCCGCGGGCCAAGCCGACCTCGCAGTGGGTGCCCGGCGAGCTGGTGCAAGACGTGTTCGACATTCCGATTCCGCTGGGCATGCCGGTGCGCGGGCTCTCGCTGGTGCTGGGGTTCTGGGATCCGAAGAGCGATGCGCGCATGCCGATTCAGAACAAGGATCAAGTGCCCACCGACGGGCGTGATCGCCTGTTCGTCGCCAAGTTCCCCGTCGCAGCGCAGGCACCGTGATCGCGCGCGCGGCGTTCGAGTGGGTGGCGGGGCAAGCGCCGGTGCCGGTGCCGGTACCGGTCGATGGAGCCACGGATCCGTGGACCATCGCGATCTTCATCGGGGTGCCGCTCTTCCTCGCCTTCGTGGCGTGGACGGTTCGCAGGCAGCGCAACAAGGCGCGGGGGCCTGCGCCGAAGCAGCTCCAGTCGACGCAGCTGACGCCGACGATCGAGACCGGCAAACCACCCGAGCTGGTGGTGCCGAAGGTGACGTTGCCGCCCTCCGAGCTGGAGGCGCAGAAGAAGGCCGAAGCCGAGGCCGCGCGACGTCAGGCCGAGACGCTGCGCAACAAGCTGGCGGAGCTCGAAGCGCAGAAGACCAAAGCCGACGAAGGTGAACGCGCGGCGATCGACCAGGCGCAGCAGAAGCTGCGTGACGAAGCAGAAGGCGCGAAGCGCGAGGCGTACCGCGCCGAGAAGGCCGCCGAGGTCGAAGAGAAGGAGCGCAAGAAGCGCGAGCGTGAAGAGGGCTCGCGGCTGGCGGCCGAAGAGGTGCAGCGCCAGGCCGCGGAAGCCGCGCGGTTGGCGGCGGAGCAGAAAGCCGCACAGGCGAAGAAGGTCGAAGCGGAAGCCGGTCAGACGCTGGCCCACGGCCTGGCGAAGACCAAACGTGAAGGCTTCATGGCCCGGCTGTCGGGGCTGTTCGGCGGCACGCCGCGGGTGGTCGACGAGAGCGTGCTGGCCGAGCTGGAAGAAGTGCTCTTCACCGCCGACATCGGCGTGAAGACGGCTTCGCGGTTGGTGGAGCACGCGCGCGATCAGGCGAAGTCGAAGTCGTTGGGTTCGGCGGAGCTCAAGAGCGTCATCCGCGAAGAGGTCGAGCGCATCGTCACCTTGAAGGCCAACCACTCCCTGAGCGGCGGCGGATCGCCGCACGTGATCATGGTGGTGGGCGTGAATGGGGCGGGCAAGACCACCACCATCGGCAAGCTGGCGGCGAAGGCGGCGGCGCAGGGCAAGAAGGTGTTGCTGGGCGCAGGCGATACCTTCCGCGCGGCGGCGGCCGAGCAGCTCGACGTGTGGGCCGAGCGGGCGGGCGCCGATCTGGTGAAGGGCAAAGACGAAGCAGATCCGGCGTCGGTGGTGTTCGACGCGGTGAAGCAGGGCGTGGAGCGCAAGGTCGACCTGGTGATCGCGGATACCGCGGGGCGGTTGCACACCAAGGCGAACCTGATGGAGGAGCTCAAGAAGGTGAAGCGGGTGATCGAGAAGGCGATGCCGGGCGCGCCGCATGAGGTGCTGCTGGTGCTCGACTCGACCAATGGTCAGAACGCGATCATGCAGGCCCGGCAGTTTCACGACGCGGTGGGCATCACGGCGATCGCGCTGACCAAGCTGGATGGCACGGCGCGGGGCGGGGTGATCATCGGCATCTGTGACGAGATGAAGGTGCCGGTCTCGTGGGTGGGCATCGGCGAGAAGGTGTCCGACCTGCGCCCGTTCGATCCCAAAGAGTTCGTGGCCGCCCTGTTCGACTGAAGTCGGCCACCAACCCGACAACTACACCAAGTGCCTCCCTCTCCCCGAGGGGGAGAGGGTCGGGGTGAGGGCTTTCACCAACGCTGCCTCTTTAGGCAACACAGTCCGGTACTCCGCCGCCAAAACCTTGTTCGGCAACCCATCGAGCGCATACCGCGCCACCGCATGGTCCTTCTCCGCACACAGAATGAGCCCCACCGGAGGATTCTCCCCCTTCACCATCCAGTGCTCGCGCGCGTAGTTCAAATACAGGTGCATCTGCCCCGCATCGGCATGTGAAAACTTCCCCAGCTTCAAGTCGATGATCACCAGGCACCGCAACGTCCGGTGAAAGAAC
>JANODF010000262.1:0-3472 GCA_031412555.1 Archangium sp.
CCCACCCCGCGCCGCCAGGTATGCCTCGAGACCCGCCTTCATCTCGAAGAGCAGCACCTCCAGCTCCTGCTCTTCGTACGCCGAAGGAGAGAGCTCCACGTCGACCAGCACCGCACCCGCCGCGCTGAGCGCCGCGAGTGCTTCTTTCGCCAGCACCGCTACGTTCCAGCTCGCGTCGACCATGCGCCGCACCACTCCGAGCCGCACGCCTTTGAGCGACGCACCGTTCAGCCCAGCGGCGAACCCGCGCGCCGTCTTCGGAATCTTCGCCGTGGCCGCATCACGAACATCTGCCCCCGAAATCGCATCGAGCATCACCGCCGCGTCGAACACCGACCGCGTCATCGGGCCCGCGGTGTCCTGACTGTTGGCCAGCGGCAAGATGCCCGCGCGCGACACCAGGCCCAACGTCGGCTTGAAGCCCACCACCCCGCAGACCGAAGCCGGCGAGACGATCGATCCATCCGTCTCGGTGCCGATGGCCGCCGCGCACAAACTCGCTGCCACCGCCGCGGCCGAACCCGAAGACGAACCCGAGGTGTTGCGGTCGAGCACGTACGGATTCTTCGTCAGCCCCCCGCGTGCGCTCCAACCCGAAGTCGAGGCGTGACCCCGCAGGTTCGCCCACTCCGACAGGTTGGTCTTGCCCAACAACACCGCGCCCGCTTCCCGGAGCTTCTGCACCACGAACGCATCACGAACCGGCGTGGGCGCGTCGAGCAACGCCAACGAGCCCGCCGTGGTCTTCATGGTGTCGGCCGAATCGAGGTTGTCCTTCACCAGCACCGGCAACCCATGCAGCGGGCCGCGCGGGCCTTTCCGTGCGCGCTCTTCATCGAGTGCATCCGCGATGCGCAGCGCCTCCGCGTTGAGCTCGAGCACGCTGCGCAGGCCCGGGCCCTTCACGTCGACCGCGTCGATGCGCGCCAGAAATCGTTCCACCAACACCCGGCTGCTCGGCGCTTCGGCCAGCTGACGCAGCGACTTCTCTTCGATCTCGAACGGGCCTGAAGGCAGCGCCGCGAAGGCCGCGCTCGCAGCGCCCCCCAGCAGCAGCGTGCGGCGGTGAATCAACCCGGCCGGCTCCCCTGCGTGGAGACGATCGCGCCCACCTTGCGCCCGCCCCCCGGCAAACGAGGCAGCGGCACGATGTCGAGCAGCACCAGCAGGCCACCGACCGCGAGCATCGCCAACACCAGCAGCGCCAGGATGAGCCCCGTGCGCCGCGGCCGCACCATGGCCACGTCGTCGAACGAATCGACTGCGGGCAACGAGGGTGACGACATCGGCTGCTCCACCGACGCAGCCGAGAACGGTACCGGTGACGGCGGAGGCCTGCGGGCCCCCCGCAACACGCCGGGCAACTCTCCGGGCTTGGCGATGGCGGTCTTCGCGCCGTCGTCATCGTCCTCCCAATCCATCGGGTTGCCCTTGTTGGTGATGGACAGCGTCTCGCCGGTGATGGTGCGCGGCGGCAGCACGGGGTTCGCGATGGGCGGTGGCGGGTTGTTCGCGGCGGGCGTCAACTCGGGGCCGCGCACCGGGGGCGAAAGCGCGGGCGACTTGTCGGAGGCGGTCTTCCGGTTCGCGGCGAACTGCGCGCGCAGGTTGCGAATCTCGTCGGGCAACGCCGCAGCGGGAATCGTCTTGTCACCCGCGTCATCATCGTCTTCGTCGTACGAAAATGGCCGGGCGATCACCGGCGAAGCCGCGGTCACGCCCGAAGGACTCGAGTTGGGACCGCGCAACGCCCGCGGGCGAGCAGGTGAAGTGCCTTCAGAAGTGCTGGAAGGCTGCGGCGGATTCTTGAGCTCCGAGGGCATCACGCCCGGCCGGGTCATCTCGGGCTCATCGCGCGGCATCACCGCCCGGGGCGCGCTGATCAACGAAGGTTTGCGCGCAGGCTCAGCCGCAGGGCTGGCGGTGGTGGCCGCACCCGCACGCACGCGGGCCATCACGTTCTCCACCCGCACTTCACCGGTGGTCTCCGAGCCGAACTCCGCTGACTCGAGCAGCCGGCGGGTCTCCGCGCGCCGTTCGGAGAAGTGCCGGGTGACCACTTCACCCAGCTGCTCGGGGTGCCAGATGAGGCCGGGCGCCGCCTTCTCGATGGCGCGGGCGAACTCGAGCGCGGTGTTGAAGCGCTTCTCGCGATCTCGCTGCAGCGCCTTGAGCACCACCGCGTCGAGCTCGGCGTTCACTTCTTTGTTCCACTTCGAGGGCGGCTGCACCTCTTCGCGCAGCGCGGCCATCATGCCTTCTTCCGGCGTCTTGCCGTGGAAGAGGCGCAGGCCGGTGAGGCACTCGTGCATCACCACGCCCAGGGCGAAGATGTCGCTGCGCGGGTCGAGCGGCTCACCGCGAATCTGCTCGGGCGACATGTACCCCGAGGTGCCCTTCACCATGCCGATGCTGGTGCGGCCGCTGCGGCCGAGCGCCTTGGCGATGCCGAAGTCGAGCAGCTTGGTGACGCCTTCGTACGTCACCATGATGTTCTTCTCGGCGACGTCGCGGTGAATCACGATCTGCTTGCGGCCCCGCGCGTCGGTGAAGTTGTGCGCGTAGTGCAGCGCCAGCGCGGTATCGCGGGTGGCGGCCAGGGTGAGCCCCATGGGGATGGCTTCTTTGGCCTGGCGGCAGGCGCGCGCCATCTCCACCAGGGTGCAGCCCTGGACGAACTCCATGGCCATGAACAGCTGGCCTTCGTCGGTGTCGAGCTCGAAGACCTGGGCGATGTTCGGGTGGTTGAAGACGGCGGTGATGCGCGCCTCCTCCAGGAACATGCCGACGAAGTCTTCTTCGCCTCCGATGTCCGGAAGGATCGTCTTGAGCACCACGAGCTTCTTGAAGCCGGCCAGTCCGGTTTGATGGGCCAGATAGATGGCGCTCATCCCGCCCGTCGAAAGGCGACAGAGCACCTCGTACTTGCCCAGGTGCCGGCGATCGAGCGGCGTGCTCGGCGCGATGAAAGAGTTGTTGCCCACCCGGTAGACCCGGGGACGGAGTGTACCCCTTTGGGGAGGAACGTCGCTCTTTGTTCAAGCTGGAAAATTCTTGTGCAGCCGGTCGAAGCCCTCCAGCAACACCTCCAGCCCGAACTCGAGGTGCTGAATGCCGTCGTGCCGCCCGGCAATCACCTCTTGCGACATGCCGTTGAGCCCGGGGAACTGCTCCGGCGGAATCAGGTGAATGAACTGCTTCGCCGCTGAAGCGTATTCGCCGGGCACCAGGGGGAAGTTCCGCTTCTGCAGCGTGAAGCCGTAGATGTTGGCGTCGAGCGTGTTCCACACGTGGTCGTCCAGGGTGAACGAAAAGCCCTCTGCGTGCAGGCAGGCGATGGTCGCGTCGACGTAGCGCAGCATGTTCGGGCCGATGTTCATGCGCGAGACGAACAACATGGTGGCCCAGGGGTGCTGGGTGAGCACGCGATGCGCCGAGTGCGCGCGCCGGCGCAGCTCCTCTTTCCAGTTTC
>JANODF010000263.1:0-1920 GCA_031412555.1 Archangium sp.
GGGCGTGACGCCTGGCACCTGGCGCTTGATGCACGTGCACCAGAACGTGCCCGGCGTGCTGCGCGACGTGAACCGGGTGATCGGCGATGCGGGCGCGAACATTCACGCGCAGCTGCTCTCGACGAACTCCGACATCGGTTACCTGATGATCGATCTCGATTCCGACGTGCGAACGCAGGTGGTGGAAGGGCTCAAGAAGCTGCCCACCACCATCCAGGCGCGCACGCTGGCCTGAGCTGGTTTCGGGAATCGATTCTACAGGTCGAGTTGGTAGGTGGTGTGCGCGCCGAATTCCGAGCTCAGGCGCACTGCCCACGCGGCTTCCGTGAGGCACTCCGCGAGCTCGACTGAAGGTGCGGAGACCTCGACGGCGACCACTTCGTCGCCCGTCGCTTCGAGCTTCAGAGTGGCCAAAGACGCGTCGCCGTGGCGCTGTTCACAGGTGGCCCGGCCCGCCGACATCAGCCCGCGGAGCAGCGCTGAGTAGTCGATCGCCCGGCCGGCGGTCCCGAAGCCGCACCCGCTCATCGAGCTGCCCCCACACCCGCAGAGGCTCCCGATGCCGCCGCCGTACGTTTCTTCCACGACACCGGCCGTCGAAGCAGCCGCAGCTGGAGGCGCGGCGAAGTACGAGGTGACTGGAGAGACGGCGTGCGAGACGAACGCGACCGTCTTCAGCTCTTCGTCGCTCAACACCCCACGCACCTCGCCATCGCCAATCGAAAGCCCGGGAAGGCGATCGGCCAACGTGCGATCGAGCCGCACCACGCGGCGCACTTCGCGGGCCCAGATCTTCCCGGTGATCACCACCTCGTCAGAAGGCCGCGCGCTGACCGAAGCCTTCCGAACGCTGGATCCCTCTCGCAGCTCTCCGTCGAGCGACAGCTCCTCCTCCGAAAGGCCCGCGCCTTCGACGGCGAAGGCGTCGATGCGAATGGGGCGCACCAGGCCGAGCATCGTGTCTGCGGAGAGCACCGGATCGATCGCGTGGCCGCCGACGCGCAGGAAGATGCCGCCGTACCCAGCAGGCACCCCGGCGAGCTCCGCGCTGTCGTCACGCGTCTCGCTGAGTTGACCTCCGGATCCATCGTGCGCCACGAAGTGCACCACCGTGTCGCGGGGAACGCCCGCCAGTGAGTCGAGGGCCGCCTGAGTCGAGAGACTGAAGGGTACCTGCTCGTCGGTGAACACCACCATGCGCCCGATGCCTGCGGTCGACGCGAGTGCCTGGGCCGCGAGCTGGGCGCCGAGGTCGAGGTTGGAGCCGTTGCCCGGAGCGAGCCGTTCAGCAGGCAGCGTCGCGAGCAGGCGGGGCACGTCGCTGGCCGGTACGAAGCGCCCGAACAGGCGCTCGGCGAAGCGGCGGTAGATCACCACCTCGACCTGCGCGTCGGTGGCGTTGGCCAGGTACGGCTCGATGAGCTCCAGCTGCGCAGCGATGCCTTCAGCGCGTTGGCTGTACGAGCCGTCGATCACGAAGACGACGTTGGGCCGTTGCGGCGCGACGGCCAGCTGCGCGGCGGTGTCGACCTCGAGCCGCCAGAGCGTGCGATCGACCTCCAGCGGCCAGGTGGCCCAACGAGCCTCGAAGCCGTCGGCGATGGAGACCTGCTGCCGAATGAGAAAGCCGCTGCCGGTGTCGTCACCTTCGGCCGTCGAACCTTCCGTGTGATCGAGTCTTCCGGAGACCAGCTGGAACTGGGGCGTCAGCTGCGCGTCGTCGTCGCGCGGGTACTCGAACTTCAGCTCGCCCGCCTCGTACCAGGGCGCCAGCTCCAGCTCGTACTCCACGTTCACGGCGGCACCGGGCGCGATGCCGAAGAGATCGAGATCGAGGCCGTCGTCGCCAGACCAGGTCAGCATCGCCAGCGTGGTGGGCGCCGCGAGGCCGGGAGAGGTGAGGGCGCTCCAGCGTTCCAC
>JANODF010000264.1:0-3650 GCA_031412555.1 Archangium sp.
CCTCTCCCGAAGGGAGAGGGAGACAGTTAGAGGAACAGGGCTCTCTCCGCGAGCAACACGGCCAGACCGATCACGAGCGAAAGCAGCGTCGCGGGCGCACCGATGCGGAAGTACTGCCAGAAGCTCACCTTGATCGTGTCCTTCGCGCCTTCGAAGACGATCAGGTTCGCCACCGAACCAATCAGCGTCAGATTGCCGGCCAGGGTGGAAGCGAGCGCGAGCACCTGCCAGCCCAACCGCGGGTCGACCATGCCCGGCACCCAGACGCGCGCGAGCATCACGAAGGGCACGTTCGAAAACAGGTTGGATGCCACCAATGTGAGCGCCGTGAAGCCGAACGACTCGCGAATCGGCCCGCCCACCATCAACGGCGCGAACAGATCGCGCATCGCGATCGCCCAGCCTTCTTTGTTCACCCCGTGCACCACGATGAACAGGCACGCGAAGAACAGCAGCAGGCCCAGGTCGAGCTTCTTGTACTGCTCCTCGGGGTTGATGCCGGCCACCACCATCACCGCCGTCGCACCGACCAGCGCGCTCCACGACAGCGGCAAGCCCACGAAGAACGCGATCAGAATGCCCACCACCGCGATGCTGCAGATCACCAGCAGCCGGCGATCCACCGGAGGCGGCGGACCATCAGGATGGATCGATCGGTGCGGCAGCTCTTTCCGGAACGCGTAGAGCAACACCAGAAACACCACCCCCAACGACGCCAGCGCAGGCAACGCCATGAACGCGATGAACTGCGCGTAGGGAATCTGCGAAGCGACGCCGATGATCATGTTCTGCGGGTTGCCGGTGAACGTGGCCGCAGAGCCCGCGTTCGACGCCATGCACAACCCCAGCAGGTACGGCAGCGGAGGCAGGTCGGCGCTCTTCACCAGCATCAGCACCAGCGGCGTGAGCATCAGGCACACCGTGTCGTTGACCAGGAAGGCTGAGAGCACGCCGCTGATCATCACCAGTGCGAACAACAGCCCCCGCGGTGTCTTCGAGTGCCGCAGCACGTAATAGGCCGTGGCGCGGAAGAACGCCGCTCGCGTCAAATACGCCGCCAACAACATCATCCCCAGCAGGAGGACGATGGTGTCGACGTCGATGGCTTGCGCGACTTCGCTTGGCGGGATGATTCCCAGACCGACCATTGCGGCCGCACCGACCAGTGCGGCGCCGGTGCGATCGAGCTTGATCCAGGGAAGTTTGAAGCCAGCCAGGAAGACGTAGGTGAGTAGGAATACGACGAGCGCCAAACGCGGTCTCCGAGAGTGTCAGCCCTCTCCCCGACCCTCTCCCCCGCGGGGAGAGGGAGACCGCGAGGAAAGGTGAGGCGATTAGCCCTTGGCCTTCTTCTTCTTCGCCGGCTCGGCCGCCTCTTCGGAACCCGCGGCGCGTTTGGGCGGTTTCCGTTCGGTCTCCACGGGAGCAGCTGCCGCAGCAGGGGCACTGCCTCGGGCCAGCGAGGCCTTGAGCGCCTCCATCAGGTCGACCACCTTCGCGACCGGAGCAGGCTGCGGCGTGAGATCCACCGCCTCGCCCTTGATCTTCCGATCGAGCATGTCGCGCAGCCGCTCGCGGTACTCATCCTTGTACTGCGTGATGTCGAACTTCGGCTTGGCCATCGCGGTGATGAACTGCTTCGCGAGGCCCAGCTCCGCGTCGGTGACCGTCGCGTCAGGAATCGGAATTTCGCCGAGCGTCTTCACCTCTTCGGCGTAGCGAAGCTGCTGCATCACGATCGCGCCATTGAGCGGGCGGAACACCACCAACTGCTGCTTGCCGCGCGCCACGTACTTCGCGACCGCTGCGTAGCGCGCATCGGTCAACGCCGCCGCGAGCAGCTTGTACGCACGCTCAGCGCCCTTGTCGGGCCCGAGGTAGTAGCCGTTCTCGAAATAGAGCGGGTCGACGCTGTCGAGCGGCACGAACTCGGTGATGTCCATCGAGCGCGAGGTGGCCAGCTCGAGCGCATCGAGCTCTTCCTCATTGATGATGAGGTACTGGTCTTTGGCGTACTCGTAGCCCTTCACGATCTTCTCGCGGGGTACGATCTCGCCCGTCTCCGGGTCGTACATCTGCTGCTTGAGCCGGGTCTTCTTGTCGGCGTGCAGCTGGTTGAAACTGATTTTCTCGGTGGTGTTGTTCGCGGAGAACACCTTCACCGGGATATTGACCAGCCCGAAGCTGATCGTTCCTGTACCCATCGCACGTGCGGCCAATTTGGTACCGTACCTCCAAGTGGCTGAATCGAAAATGACTGCCGACGACATCGTTTTACAACTCGCCGAAGCGCGGCCCACTGCCTTTACGAAGGATGGCTGGGGCTTCGAGCTGAAGTTCGATGGCTTCCGCCTGCTGGCTGAACGCGTCGGGGGGAAGGTGCGGTTGGTGCTCCGGAGAGGGCGGGAGGCGACGCGCCAATTTCCGGAGATCGTCACCGCGCTCGAGCAGATTCCGGGCGGCGATTTCATCGTCGATGGCGAGCTGGTCATTCAGGATGAACACGGCCGGCCGATCTTCCAGCGCCTGCTCACCCGCGGCACCTTGACCGGCCAGCGGGAGATCGATCAGGGCATGCGGGCAAACCCCGCCGTCTTCTTCGCGTTCGATCTGCTGATGGATGAGGGCGCTGATCTGCGCGCGCTCAAGCTGCGAGAGCGGAAGGCCCGGCTGATGACCCGGGTTCCCAAACTCGAGCGCGTGTTGCCCGTCGAATACGTGGAGCGCGAAGGCGAGGCGCTGCTCGAGGCCGTGCGCGGTCAGCAGCTCGAAGGCATCGTCGCGAAGGATCTCTCGGCGCCCTATCGCGGTGGCCGCAACCCCACCTGGCTCAAGATCGCGCTCAAGCACGTCGCTGACTTCGCGGTGATTGGGTACGCCGACGATTTCAACGCGCTCTATCTCGCGACCTGGGACGGGCTGCAGTTCGTCTTCGCCGGCAAGGTCGGCTCGGGCATCACGCCGAAGATCGGTGAGAGCATTCGACCGCTGCTCGAAGCCACCACGCTCAAGGCGCCGCCCTGCATCGGGGAGGTGCCCAAAGAGAAAGAAGCGCGCTGGTGCACGCCGCAACTGGTCGTCGAGGTGCGCTTCAAGAACTGGCCGGAAGGGATGTCGATTCGCGAGCCGGCTTTCTTGCGGTTCCGTGAAGACAAGCTGCCGACCGAGTGTCCCACGCCGAACTTTGGTCATGCACCTGCTCCGGCGCAGGCGGCGCAGGCTCCGAAGATCTCGAACACCGACAAGGTGCTCTTCCCTGAAGACGGCATCACCAAGGGTGAGCTCGTCGAGTACTACCGGCAGGTCTCGAAGTGGCTGCTCCCGTATCTGGTCGACCGGCCGCTGATGCTCACCCGGTATCCCGATGGCATTCGAGGGAAGAGCTTCTTTCAGAAGGGCGCTCCACTGAAGGCGCCTGACTTCGTGCGCACCATTCGTGTTCGCAATGAAGAGGAGCAGCGCGACATCGATCAGATCGTTTGTGACGATCTGCGCACGCTCGAGTGGTGCGCGAACCTCGCCACGCTGCCGCTGCACATTCCGGCGTCGAGAGTCGGTTCACTCGACAAGGCCGATTGGGCGGTCATCGACTTCGATCCTAAAGGAGCTCCGTTCGAGGACGTGATGACTTTGGCGCGCGCGCTTCATGA
>JANODF010000265.1:0-1552 GCA_031412555.1 Archangium sp.
CAACAGACCTGAGGGGCGGACGGTGCCCTTGTTGTTTCCGTTCGTGTTCGTGACCCGGACCGTGACCTCGTTGGTTCCTACCTTCAGTGCACTCGTGACATCCAAGCGATACGGCCGCCAGAGAACCCGTCCCACGGGAACACTGTTGATGGCCACCTCTGCCACGTCGCGAACCTCGCCCATTTCGAGCAGTAGCCGTCGTCCGGCGGCAAGGTCGGCGGCCGAAAGTGTTACCGACGTCTTGTAGATGCCGCTTCCTGAAAACTCTGGCTCAATCTCCGTCCAAGATTGCAGCGCGATGCCGCTCCAGTCGGCCCCGTCGCGGGCAAACCGGAAGCGCCATCCGGCGTCGAGTGGGATCGGCTTGAGTGGGTCGTCGCTCTCCACGACGCCCGCGTAGCGATCCTTGCCGTTGACGCCGGCGAGGCTGTACTTGCCAGGCTCAGCGATCTCCACCTCAACCGTCAGGGAATCACCCTCGGCCGCGCGCACGTTGCGCGCTTGGAGGGCGGAGAGCGTCAGATGCGGCACTTGGTCCGGCGGCGGTGCTGACTTGCGGAAGACCACGACCGCGACTTGGTACGGCTCGAGCCGCAGCGGCAGCGTGGTAGCGCCTTTCTCATCAACGGCCACGAAATGAGGAGCAATTCGCGTCGAGCCGTCATCGGGATCCCAAATTTCCGGCGTGCCGACAGCTGGCAGCGTTGCCGTTGTCTCGACCCGCTCCTCGCCTTCGTTCATGAACAGGAAGACGACGTCGGGCCCATGCTGCTTGCGCAGCACGCGCACGTCGGCGTTGGCCGGGTCCAAGCGGGCAGCCGGCGCGCCGGCGTCGCGGATGGCCTGCATCAGCCCCGCTGCATCGGAGACGAAGATGGCCGTACCCGCGCCGTGCTGCCGGCGGCTGGGTCGCGGTGCGACCGCCTCTGTTCCGAAAAGTTCCGACAGAGCCTCCTGCAGCGGAACATCGCTTCCGTCCGTCTCTTCGGTCGGCAGCGTTTTCATCGCCACCACCGTCCCGCCGCTGCGCACGAGATCTCTCATCCGCTCCACCGTCTGCAAGCTCAGCGTCCGGACGGGCGGAACGACCAACACGTCGTACGCCTGCGGCCCGATCCGAAGCGCGCCACGTTCCACGACGGCCTGTCGCCGCATGTGCGTATCACCATCCAGGTTGCTGTCTGCGAGCAGATCGAAATCGACCTGCACATCCTCCATCGCTTTTAGGACGCGCAGGAAGTCTTGATCCATCTCCTCTGCGTGAGGCGTGCCGTACCAAGTCTCGGCCGCTCGTTGCGGATGTAAGACAGCCGTGCGCGCAGCACCGCGGGCAAGGCCAGCCTCCATGACGCGGCCGGTCCACGTCACAAGCGCGTCGGTCGCCTCCCACCACGTATTCTCCGGCTGAAATGGCGGCGGATGAATCACCTTTGATGGGTCTGCCCAATACGCATGTAGCACGGTCAGGTTGACGCCGCGCAAGGCCATGTAGCCGTTGACGAACCGCGCGACCTCAGGCGTGAGGTCCCAGCCGTAGGCGCCGAGGTTCTCC
>JANODF010000266.1:0-3262 GCA_031412555.1 Archangium sp.
GGCTGAGCTGCGCGTGCTGGATGCAGAGCTCAAGAGGCGCGCCGGGACTTTGTAGGATTTCGAGGCCCTCACCCCGACCCTCTCCCGAAGGGAGAGGGAGCACCTTGCGCTTCAAGCGCGGAGCGCCCTCAGTCCCATGAACACGGCAGTGCACATGTACGCGCTGCATACACACCACCCTAAACGCGCAGAACCAAAGCGCTCCAACCGGGTGTGCACCTTCTGCACTCCGAGGCACATGGGTTGCTTTGTCGCACCCTCGACTTCACCCGAGGAGGCGAGATGCGCGGACTCATCGCAGTGCTGGCAGTGGTGCTCACGAGCGCGGCCTCCGCGCAGACGCAGGTCGGCGGGCCGGTCGACCCCCAACGCGCTGAACGTTGCGCCGTGCGGATCGGCATCGCGTTGACCGGCAAGAGCCCCACCGCCGCGCTGCTCTCCGCTGCCAACCCTCAGCTCGAGGTCGACACGCTGCTCGAGTCAGACGCGTTCATCGAACGCTTCGCCCGCTTCATCAACACGACCTTCAACGACACGCCCGGAACCAACTCGGTCGACGACGCCACCTACCACCTTGCCCGTCACCTGCTGGTCAACGGCAAGCCCTGGAAGGACCTCTTCATCGGCCCGTACGACGTGACGCTGGTCAACGGCCAGGTGCAGGTGCGCGATGACGTGAACGGGCTGGGCTTCTACCGCTCGAAGGCGTGGCTCGAGCGCTACGCGGGCAACGAAGAAGACGGCGTGAAGCTGGCCACCGCCTACCGCATCCTCAACAACACCACGGGTCTCAAGCTCAACGCGGCGGTGCAGACCCCGGGCGCTGACTTCTCCGCGACGGGGCGGCAGAACGGCGCCTGCCGCGGCTGCCACTTCGACGGCTGGTTCGCGCTCGACCGCGTGGCCAGCGTGCTCACGAAGAAGGTGCAGAACGGCGAGACCATCACCTTCACGGCGCCCACCGCGGGCCCGCAGCAGTTGCTGGGCAAGACGGTCTCCACTGATCGCGAGTTGATGAACGCGTTGGTGAACAGCCCGGCCTTCGACTTCCGCGTCTGCCGGCTCGCGTTCCAGTTTCTGTACGGCCGCAACGAACTCTCGTGTGAAGGCCCGCTGTTCGACCGCTGCATCGACGCGTTCCGGGCGGAGGGCACCATGCAGGCTGCGCTCTCCACCGTCGCCACCGACCCTTCGTATTGCCAGTGAGGAGCCACGCCATGACGCGCACGAGCATCATCGTCGGAGTGCTGGTCTGCATGACCGGTTGCGAAGCGGAGATCGAAGCGGTGCAGACCTCGAAAGAAGACATTCTCCCCATCGACGCAACGCCGCTCGCGGGCGCGAAGGTCACCGCACCGGAAGTCGCGCTGTGTGAATCGGGCCGCGCCTACGTGGGCTTCGGCGGGCAACAGCTCACCCAGGATCGCAAGGAGGCCGACGTGGGTCTCGAGCGGGCGCGCACCAAGCCCTTCGCCGCGCTGCAGACCGAATACGTGCGCGTGCTGGGCAACACGCCCGAGCTGCTCGCCCAATCGGAGTCGACCTTCGGTCTCACGCCCGCTCGCTGGTACCCCAGGACCGATCCGAACGCGGTGAGCCTGTACCAGGCGTACCGCATCGCCTTTCAGGGCTGCCTCACGCTCACTTCCCAGCTCACGCAATACGCCCAGCTGCCGACCATCGACACCGCCCGCACCGAGTGCACGGCGTGGGCGAAGAAGTTCTGGGGCCGCACCGCGATGGGCCCGGAGCTCGAGGCCTGCGCCAACGTCATCGGCATCTATTCCACCAGCGAGACGAGCGTGCGCCGACGCTGGGCTCACGGCTGCGCGTCGGTGTTGACCGCGTCTGACTTCCTCACGTTCTGAAAGGCCCGCACCATGAACCGTCTCTCCCGTCGTCAGTGGTTGCAGGGCATGGCTGGGCTGGCTGGCGCAGGCACCGCGGCGCGCCTGGGGGTGTGGCCCTCGACCGCCTTCGCGCAAGAAGCTCCTGAGAAGGCCGCGCTGCTCGTGGTGTTTCTGAACGGCGGGTACAACGCGCTCTTCGGAAGTGCTGACAGCTTCGCAGGCGAAGGCACGTTCGGCGTCACCGGCTCCAATCAGCGCATGTTGGGAAACGGGCTGGTGGTCGACGGGCCGACGTTCGGCAACCTGCCTGCGTTCGCGCTCGAGCACATGGCCACCGTGGGCGTCCGCCACGGCATCACCGGTCACGAGGCGGCGCAGGATCACTGCTTCACCGCGGGCAATTCGAACGCGGCGATCAAGCTGGCCGCGGCGATGGGCGGGGAGGGCGCCATCAAGTGCGTGCAGCTCGGCGGACAGGGCATGCCCGGCGGCCGCGAGCCGGAGAACGGGGTGAGCCTGCAGACCATCAACGACATGAAGAGCACCATCGCCGCGCTGGGCGGCATCACCGACGCCACCGTGCCGGATCGAGGCATCGCCGAGCGCGCGATCGCCGCCTCACGTTTCATGTCGGCCAAGACGTTGGTGAACAGCCCGCGGCTCACCAAGACGCTGGGCGAGGGTTACGGCGCGGCAGTGGAGACGCTGCAGAAACCGGTGAAGAGCTACAACTACGTCAACCTGGCCAACGCGTACGGCTTCTCGCCCACCACCACCGCGGTGACGAACTTCACCACCCAGGTCGCCGCGGCCGAGGTGATGATCGAAGCGGGCGCCAACGTGTGCGTGGCGGTCAACGGCGGTTGGGACACGCACGGCGATCGCGACGGCTCGAACGTGCGCACCATGATGAACGAGCGGATCCTCCCGTCGTTGCGCGTGTTCATCAACCGCATGGTGGCTGACAGCCGCCGCAACGTGAACGTGGTGATCATGGGCGACTTCTCGCGCAGCTTGCCGGGCTCGGATCACGCGGCTGGGGTTTCCGCGACGGTCATCGGCAAGAACGTGCGCGTGGGCACCACGGGCCGAGTCGACGCCGACGTGCGGCTTTCAGCGGGAACGCCGCAGGGGCTCGGTCTGTGGGCCTATCTCGCGCGGCTCACGAATCTTCCGTTCCAGCCGTTCGGGAGCAACCCGCACACCGGGCTCGTGCTGACCTGATGATGAAGCTCCCTCTCCCTGCGCCAGCGGGGAGAGGGTTGGGGTGAGGGGCCTTTCGGGCACGCAAGTGGGCCCCACACCCCGCCAGCGGCCCACCGCGGCCCCCCCCCCGGGGGGGGTTTTTATGGGGCCCAAAAAAAAGATGAACGCCCCAACACAAAGTCCACCCCCACAACCCCCCCCTGCCC
>JANODF010000267.1:0-2362 GCA_031412555.1 Archangium sp.
TGAAGCGAACCGCGTGAGCTACCAGATCCAGCGCGCGCTGGTTCTTGATGAAGCCAGTGGCGGACAGGCTCTCGGGCCAGAGGTCCTGCACCCACAACGCCAGAGGTGCGCGCTTGAGCCAGGCGAGCCAGATCGCGGGAAGGGCCTGCAGCAACGGGGAAGGAGCGTAGACGAAGACAACGTCGAATGAACGCCGGCGCAACATCCAGGGTCCGACGACCGTGCCGGCCACGATGAACGAAAGGTAGTTCAGCAGCAGTCGCAGTGGCGATTGTTTGCCGCGCGGGAAAGCGGCACACGGAGCACCTCAATTCCGTCGTAGCTTTCGCGGGCAGTGCCCCATGCGGAATGGCCAGCGAACACCTTGCCTTCGGGGTAGTTGGGCTTGCCGGTCATGACGGTGACCTCAACGCCCTGGTCACGCAGCTTTCTCGTCAGTGCGTTGATACCGAAGGTTTCGGGCCAGAAGTATTGCGTGAAGATGAGGACCTTCATGCGTTCAATGCGCCATTCTTCTCGCCGGTTGCCGAAGGGATTTGCAGGCGCGCGATCAGCAGGCCCCAGATAAATAACGTGATGATGCCTGGATAAGGTTGGCGCATCCCTACCATGAGCGTCTTTTCGAAGAGAAGTAGGTACAGCGCTGCCATCGTCGTTTCGAGAAAAACTGGTTTTGACAACACGTCGCGCCGGCGCTGCCATATCCACTGGATTGTTGTGATCAGCAGGATGATCAAGGGCAATATCGAGATCACGCCGAAGTTGTACGGGCCGTCTAGCCAGCAATTGTGAGCGACCACCCAGGACGGTTGCGTTGCTGGCGTGATTTTCTTATGGGTACTTCGTTCGTGCTGGCGGCGGAATGAGTTTAAGCGGCATTGCTTCTCGCACTCCTGTCCTGATCGCGGTCGCGAAGCACCTCTTGCACGAAGTCCACACTGGACAGCACGCGTGGCGGTACTTCGACGCCGTTGAGAAACCGGCCGACGGCACGGGCGATCGACATTGGCGAATGGGGGTCGAAGGACACGTTGGGGCAGACCACGTCGCGCACATAGTCCCGCTCTGACGCGAGGATCGGCAGGCCCAGCCGGGATGCCTCGATCAGAGGAAGACCGAACGACTCCAGGGTGGAGGGATAGATGAGCGCCCGGGCCTGCCGGTAACGTTGTGCCATCTCCTTCGCTGCGACCGTACCCAGATTTGAGATCCGCAACCCATGGTCCTGAACGGCACGCTGTAGGTGCTGCACCAGTGGGGCGTGTCTTTCCGGATCGAGAGTCAGGCAGAGCGATGGGAGCAGGCCCTGCTGGCCCAGAATTCGCCAAGCTTCGATCAGTTGGCGGTGGTTCTTGTGTGGCTCGCCCGAGGCCACGTAGATGAAATCGAAAGTTGGATCGTCCCTCGTTGTCTGGGGTTCGGTTTCAGCGGGGGCAAACGGGAAGACCTTGGGTTCGATGCCCGTCGCGCGCTGGAGTTCGTCGGCCATGGAGGCGGTTTGAACGTAGACGGCCATGGCGTTCGCGTCCACGCGCCGCGCGAACCACAGCCGTTCCAGCCGAATGCGCAAGCGCTCCCACAGCGAAAACGCGCCCAGATCGCGCTGACCGAACAGATAGCGGTTTTGCAGGAACACCACCACTTTGCCTTGGTTGCGCAACAAGGGCGGCAGGTTGCCAAAGCACAGCACGGTGTCGCCGGGCCTGGCCAACTGTTGCACACGGCGTTCCGCGCACCAACGCCCGAGCATGGTGGGCGAGAAGCGCTCGAAGGCAAGCGACGAAGGCACGGGCGATTTGTCGAGGCGGCTGTCCAACAATGCGATGCTGTCGTCCAGCGCAATGGCATTCAGCACCGATAGCAGCAGCGTGCGTCCGCCACCTTGGTGGATGTTGGGCGCGTGAACGATCAGGGTCACGCTGACACCTTGGGAGCGGCAAGGACGAGCAAGGTTTCGCCACCCATCAGGCGCGCGCCCATATCGTGATTGATGGCAAAGACGGCCTTGCGCGCGAGGCCCGCGAGCCGGGTCTTGAGCGAGCGTCGCGGCGCGTTCAGAGCGGCACCCGTATAGCGGGCTTCGATGATTTCGTAGCCGCATTCTTCCAGCATCGCCAGGGCGAGCTTGCGCGTGTAGTAGTGGATGTGTCCGACCCGCTCGCGCACATGCAAAAGTGGCGACTCGCGCAACACGCTGATCGCGGAAAGATCCAGCGGGATGTGAAAAACCGCGTACCGGCTGTGGGGACGGAGACGTTCCAGGAAGCTGAAGGGATCGCCCAGGTGTTCGAGCACGTCCAGCAGCAAGACCACGTCTTGGACCCCGTGGTTGATTTCAAGAAAGTCGCCCACTTCGAAATGG
>JANODF010000268.1:0-16553 GCA_031412555.1 Archangium sp.
CCTGCGAGAAGATGAGGCGAATGGTGGCCACGTCGCCCACCGGGAGGGTGCGGGTGAGCGTCGGTGGGGCCGCCCTGCCAGCCGACGCGTGGGCCACGCCGTCAGAGACGATCTCCACGCGGGCGCCGGTGAGACGGGAGAGATCTTTCGCGCGCGCCTCCGAGAGCAACACGCCGCCCACGGCCCAGACCCGGCGTTCGCCGTAATCGATGGGCCGGGCGGTCACCAGGGCGGGTGCGCTCACCAAACCGTCGGCGCCCGAGAGCTCGACCCTCGTGGCGGTCACGGTGCGCGCGGGGCGTTTGGTGACGGCGAAGAGCGGATCGTCAGGCTCGCCGAGGCGGGCGGGCAGGTGACCTGAAGAGAGCGTGCGGCCCTGCTCGTCGAGCAGCGCGAGCACGTCGAGTCCCCGCGGCGTCATGAGGGCGGTGGCGGCGGTGGTCACGTGCGCGGGCGCGGGCACCCGGGCGGCGTCACGTGCCACGTCTTCGAGGCCCTGGCTCAGGGCGAGCTCATCCATCGAGCGGCGTACGTCGCCTTGCAGACGTTCGGCTTCGGCGTCGACGGTGACCATGAGCTGATCGACGCGCGCCTCCTGCTGGCCCGAGAGCAGCGCGGAGAGGTTGCGCAGCGCGAGCGGAACCACCACGGCGATCTGCAGCACCGAGAGCGCGATGAAGGCGAGGGCGAGCGTCCAGCGCAGGCGCATCGGGTGGCTACTCCGCGGCGAAGAAGACGTCGTCGAGGCGGGGCAGCCCCAACACGTCACGGGTGAGGTGCTGCACTTCTTTGGCGGCGACCACGCCGAGCCCGCGGGTCACCAGGGGAATCAGCGGAAGTTCGGGCGCGAGCTGCAGGGCGAGTTCTCGCGCGCGGGCGTCGAGGTCGGGGGCGGCGGCGAGCTGCTGCAGCACCGCGGGGATTCGTGCGTGTTGACCTGCCAGCTCGAGCCAGAGGAGCAGCGCTCCGGTGGGCGTGGGCGGCAGGGCGACGCTCTGCAGGAAGACTTCACCTTCCGCGGGCCGGCGGTTGCGCAGCTGGCCGCGTGGCGTGGGCTTGAGCGCGAGCCGGTAGCCGAGGGGCTGCAGCTTCACCTGCAGGCGCTGGGCGATGCTCTTTTCGTGGGCGGCTTCTTCGTCGAAGAGCAACGAGAGCTCGCGGGGCGGGTTGAGCGGGGCGGGCTTCGCGATGGGTGACGCGGGCATCTGGGGCGCGAGGCTCGGGGGCAGCAGGCCGGGGAGCGGGCCCGCGGGGCCGGGCACGAAGAAGCGGGCGAGATCGCCGCGTTCGATGGTGCTCTCGAGGGCGGGGCGCAGCGCGGAGAGGCCGGGACCGAGCACCACCGCGGTCGCGAAGAGCTGCACCACTTCGTCGGACGTCGCGGCGCCCAGCACGAGCTGCACGCGGCGTTGGGCGAAGAGCCGTTCGGCGGTGCGGGCGTCGGCGGCTTGCAGCACCACGGCGTCGAGGTGCGGGCGGCCGGAGGGCTGCTCGTCGAAGGCTTCGAGGCGATCGGCTTTGGCCTTGAAGGCCCCCACGGGGATCGCGAAGGCGGGGTGGCAGAGCATGCGCTCGAGATCGGGTGAGGGGCCTTTGAGCTGGAGCTCGACGGCTCGGCCTTTGACCGACCAGCTCGCGATGGGCACGGCGAGGCCGCGGGCGGCGGTGGTGCTGGTGCTGACGCGCTGGAGTGCGTCGGTGATGAGTTTGGGATCGATGGAGGGCGGGGTGGTGAGGCGCAGTGTGGTGGGGGAGGGGCGGGAGAGTTCGACCACGCGGCAGAGGAGTTGATGGGTCAGCAGCAGGCGGAGCGCGTCGACCGGTGAGTCGGCGGTGAGGGGGTCGACCGCGGCGGAGGGGGAGACCAGGGCGACTTGCAGGGTGCCACCTGGGTGGGCACGGCTGCCGGCGAATGCGGGCGTCGCGAGCAGAGTGAGGAGGATCAGGGTCGGAGTGAGGGGGCGGCGCGTGAGGCCCTCACCCTGACCCTCTCCCAGAGGGAGAGGGAAAGAAGAGTTGGTCATGGAGCCCTCCGCAAAACGAGCAGCTCACCGGTGCCCTCGTTCGACCACGTCCCGAGCACGACCTCATCGATGCCATCACCATCGAGATCGCCACTGGCCGCGACGATCGCCCGCCCGTCGATCTTCTTCATCCACGCCACCGCCGCTTCATTCAGATTGCCGCCGCGCGCCTGCGCCGACTCGAACGCCCCCAGCGCCACCACCCGCACCTCATCCACCTCACCGGTCGATCGAGCCGACGTGGCGATCACTTCCGGCGAACCGTCACCATCCAGATCCGCCAACGTACTTCCGCTGCCGACCCCGTTGAGCTGCGTCGACGGCGCCTGGCCCCGCGCGATGGCCGCCGTACCCGAAGGAGAAACCCCCAGCGCCAAGGCATTGAACGACGACCACTGCTGAACCGGCTCAGGCCAGGTGATCGCCTTGCCCGCCCAGGTCAGCTCCTTCGCAAAGCTCGTGAACCCGGGCCGCAGCGTGAAGGTGACCGACCCCAGCGTCGGCGCTTCTGCCACACCCGTCGATCGCCACCCCTGCTGCCACGAGAACGACTCCGCACGTTCTCTGCGTGACGACCACGCGATCAACCTGCCGTTACTCACGCTGAGCAACCCAAACGGCTCCCGCGTGGGCCGGGAAGAAATCGGCGCGGTCAGCTCGACGCGATTGCGCAGCTTCCCATCCGAGCCCCAGGTGATGACGGCGTCCGACACGAGCGCGATGACTTCAGCGCGGCGATCTCCATCGAGATCCGCGATCACCAACGCAGCGGGCAACGCGGTGAGCCGGGCCAACACACCCAGGTTCAACTCGAGCGGCCGCGACGACGCCGGCACAGGTGCACCCGCCAACGTGAGGGCCTCGAGATCTGCATCGACCGAGCTGACCACCGCCGCGGCAGGCCCGGTGCGCGTGGGGGTGGAGCCCGACCAGAAGTTCACCCACGTGCCCAGCGCATCACCGCGCACCACCAGCTTCGGAGGCTCGAGAGAGACCGTCAGCCGCACCAACGATCTCAGGCCCTGCTCGCGCGCGATGCGTTCAGCCTCGGTCGCATCACGGGCGGTGACTGGCACCGGCGCGAGCTTCTTGCTCGACAACGACGCCATCACCAACGACGCGAAGGCCCGGCTCGCAGGTGCGGGGCTGCCCTCGACGTACACGCCGATGGGACCCTCGAAGCCTGCTTCACCGACCGATCGCGAGACGTCGAGCGCGAGCCGCTCCAGCGCAGAGCCAGGCGCGGCAACGGAGACCGCGAGGATCAAGGCCACCAGACCCGTCACGGGCCAGCCTTTTGATCGTGCAGCAGGAAATCATTCGGGTCGACGGCGCGGGTCTCTTCGGTGGGCTCGGTGCCTTCGAGGAACCACTCCGCGCGGCCGGGAACCGAACCACCCGCGAGCTTGCCGGTGCGGGGATCGATGCGCACCTGCTTCACGCCTTCGGGCACCACGAACTCGCGCGGCGGCAGCCCTTGATGCGCGACCCGCATGAACCCCAGCCACAACGGGAGCGCCGCCTTGCCGCCGGTCTCACCCGGGCCGATGGGTTCGTGATCATCGAAGCCCACCCATGCGGAAGCGACGTAGTCGGCGGTGTAGCCACTGAACCAGGCGTCGCGGAACTCCTGCGCGGTGCCCGTCTTGCCGGCAGCGGGCCGGTTCAACTCGAGCACGGCCACCGCGGTACCTTCTTCGACCACGCTGCGCATGAGCGAGGTCGCGAGAAACGCGACGGCGGGGTTGAGCACCTGCTCAGGCGCGGCGTGCCGTTCTTCGAGCACCTTGCCGGTCGCATCGGCCACCCGCACCAGCATCACGGGCTCTGCCAACATGCCGTTGGTCTGCAGCGTGGTGTACGCGTTGGCGATCTCCAGCATCGAGACTTCACCGGTGCCCAGCGCGAGCGTGAGGTTCTGAGGCAGGGTGCTCTTGATGCCGGCCTTGTTCGCGAACGCAATCACCGCGTCAGGCCCCAGCGCTTCGATCAGCCGCACGGACACGGTGTTCTTCGACTTGGTCAACGCGGTGCGCAGGGTGATGGGCCCTTCGAAGCCGCCCTTCTCGTAGTTCTGCGGCTTCCACATCTTCCCCGTGTACGGATCTCGGATCGCTTCGGGCGCGTCGTTGATGATCGACGTCGGCGTGAAGCGCGTCGACTCGAGCGCGGTGGCGTAGAGAAACGGCTTGAACGACGAGCCCGGCTGGCGGCGCGCCTGCGTGGCGCGATTGAACGCCGAGGTGTTGAAGTCGTAGCCGCCCACGAGCGCGACCACCGACCGGTCTTTCGGATCGATGGCGACGAGACCGCCTTGCACCACCGGCAGCTGCGCGATGGTGGCAGCGATGAGCTGCGAGGCCGGCAGGGCCGCACCGAGCCGCACGCGCACCAGCTCGCCTGGCTTCACCACGTCCGACATCTTCGCGGGGTTGGCCGACACCCTGGTTCCTTCACGACGGCGCGCCCACTTCAGGTTGGCGAAGTCGAGCTGTCCGGTCGCTCCGATGAGATCGACCTGCGCGGTGCCCTTCGCGTCATCGATGGCGGTGATGTAGCCGACGGACTCCACGCCGTCGGTGAGGGTCCTCACGCCGATCGCGCGCGCGAGCTTCTCGTCTTCGGACACCACCGGCTCATCGACCTCGAGGTTCTCTTCGGGATCCGCCAGCGGGTCCGCGCCTTCTTCACGCTCGGGCGGCTTGAGATCCTTGAGCACCGTGAGGTCGGCGACGAAACGTTCATCAGGGCGGCGCTTGCCCGCTTCCGTCAGCCGCTTCTCGAGGAACGGACGCAACGCGGTGAAACGCGCGCTCTCCACCTGGCCCACCGGACCGCGATAACCGAGGCGGCGATCGACCGCTTCCAGACCTGCTCGCACCGAGCTCTCGGCGGCGGCTTGCAGCGCAGGCTCCATGGCGATCTGCACGCGCAGGCCACCCTCGAGCACCGCCTTCTCGCCGTACCGCGCGACGAGCTGCTTTCGCACTTCTTCCGCGTACGACGCGCCGACCTGCGCGGGCGGGCGCGGGCCGAGCACGATGGGCTTGTCCATCTCACCGTCGATGGTCGCCTGCGGCACGAAGCCGTGACGCGCGAGCTGGCCGAGCACGTAGCGCTGGCGGCGCTTGGCCTTCACGATGTTGGTGACGGGGTTGATGCGATGCGGGAGCTGCACGGTACCCGCGAGCACGGCCGCTTCACCCAGCGTCAGCTTCGCGGCGTGTTTGCCGAAGTAGAAGAGCGAGGCCTCCTCGATGCCGTAGCGGTTGTGACCGAAGTAGATGGTGTTGACGTAGAGGTTGAGCACCTGATCCTTGCCCAGCGCCTTCTCCATGCGCGGCGTGAGGATCCACTCGCGCATCTTGCGGGCCAGCGTGCGCTCCTGAGTCAGCAAGAGCGCGCGGCACGCCTGCTGCGAGATGGTCGAGGCGCCCGACTTCATGCCGCCGGGCTTCAGGTTCTTCACCGCGCTGCGCAGGATGCCGGCGTAGTCGAGGCCGTTGTGCGAATAGAAGTCGGCGTCTTCGGCGGCGAGAAAACTCTCCCGCACGTGTTTGGGCAGCTTGGTGACGTCGACCCAGGTGCGGCGCTGCAGGTAGAACTCGGCGCAGACCGAGCCGTCACGGCAAGCGACCTTGGTGACCTGCGGAGGCCGCCAGGTGCGCAGCTCTTCGACGCTGGGCAGATCGCGCGAGAACCACGCGTAACTTCCCGCCGCGACAGCCACGCTCAAGAGGATTCCGAGAAACGTCAGCTTCAGCAGACGTTTGGTCCATCTCCACAATCGACTGGGCTGCTTGGGGCTCATCAGCGGAGGGGGACTGTATCCCCCGGGTGGCAGCTCCGGGGCTTCGTTGTGCGGCACCGGGGCGAGGCGGGAGAGACGCGGTTTGCGGGTGAACAGCCACGAAGCGGTGCGCATTCACCCCAGGGGAGCAAATGTCCTGCCGCAACTCCGGGCTGATGGCTGCGAGAACTCCGCATGCGGCTGCGGATTCCGGTGCTCTCACCCATCGAGGTCGAACCTGCCCGGGTGAGCAGCAGCGTGGTCTTCGAATCCGTGCCTGAAGCCGAATCGCCCGAGGTCCCCCGCGCTCGCGTCACTTCCCGCGAGCCGAGGAGACGACCTTGGTGCGTTCAACCCTGATTTTCGCAGCACTGCTGACTTCCACGCTCGCCCACGCGCAGTACGCGCCCCACTCGTTGGGGGGCGGTCCCCATGTGACGGCCGTGGTGGGTACCGGCCGGGTGATGGGTGGGATCTCGCTCGAGGGCTCGCAATACCTGGAGAGCGGGTTCGAGTTCTTCATCCGGGTGCCGCTGCTGATCGCGGAGACACCGGTGGGGGCGGATACCCCGAGCGGCGCTGGCCGGGTGTTCTCCACGGGAGGCAGCCTCGGGGTGAGGTACCTCTTCGTGGAGGGCATGGTGAGACCGTGGGTGGCGTTGCAGTTGAGCGGGGTGGTGTTGGCGACCACGCCTGAAGCGATCTGGTTTCTCGGCACCGGCACCACGATTGGGATCGACTGGGTGTTGTCGGAGTCGTGGTCGATCGGTGCACGCGGCATCTACGACGTGTTCATCGATCTCAACGGACCATGGCGCCATCAACTCGGAGGAACGTTGATGGCCTCCGTCCTCTTCTGAACTCCCTCTCCCCCGAGGGGGAGAGGGTCGGGGTGAGGGGCCGAGTCGGCTCCTTCCCGCGCTTCATCTCAGCCCGACCACCCTCACCCTGACCCTCTCCCAAAGGGAGAGGGAATTACTGCTGCTGCTCCGGAATCGGATGCGGCATGTCGCTCATGGTCTCTTCGACCTGGGGCGCCTCTTCCGACTTGACCTTCGCGTTCGCCACCCGCGCCGCATTGATGCGCGCCTTCACGTACTTCGGCGAAAGATCCATAGCGTGCTGGTACGCCGCCTTCGCTTCATCACCGCGGCCAACACGCTCGAGCGCGACACCCAGGTTGTTCTGCACGTACGCGACGTGAGGCAGCACCTCGGCGGCGTGTTCGAGCGCAGTCACCGCCTGTTCATTCTTGTTGGCGCGCAGACACGCAAACCCGAGGTTGTTGAGCGCCCAACCGTGATTGGGCTCGAGCTCGACGGCCTTCTGGAAGCTGGCGATGGCCCCAGCCAGCTCGTTCATCGCCAGCTGCGCGATGCCGGTGACCTGGAAAGCCTCGACGCTGCCCGAGTCACGGGTGCTCGCTTCACGGCCCGCGGTCACCGCGCCGGAGTAGTCCTTCATCTGAATGAGCGCGCGCGCCTGGGCGATCAGCGGCAGCGCGTCATCAGGCGAGATGGCAGCGACTCGGGCCCACGCTTCGGCCGCGAGTTCGGGCTGACCTGCGCGGCGAGCGAGCTTCGCGACGGTGCTCAGCGTCTCCACGTCGGCCGGCGTGATGAACAGCGCGCGCCGCGCTTCGAGCAACGCACCCCTCACGTCACCTTCCGAGCTCAGCTGATGGGCCCGGCCGAGGTGATCGACATTGGGCGCGTCGTTGGCGAGGGAGAGCGAGTCGACCGGCGTGACCTCGACGGGCGCGACGGAGATGGGAGCGCCGGCGTCGCGCACTTCGACGATGCGCGCGACGGGCTGGGTGACCTTGATGACCTTCGAGGGAATGACGGAGCGGGGCGCGGGCTCCTGGCAGGCGGTGATGGAGAGAGCGGCGAGAGCTGCGGCGAGGATTTTCTTCGGCGACGACATGGTGGTTTGACCTTTCTGGGACCGTGTCCCTGCAGGCTTCCAAAGCGAGCGTCGTGCCAGCCCCCAACCTGCCGTGAACGCGCGGTTTTCGTCTCAACGCGGGCGGCCAGCCGCGCGGTAGCATGAGGCTGCGTGCGTCCCGGAGTCCTCAGCGGATTGGGTTGGTTGATGGTGGTGCCAGCGCTCTATCTGGCTGCCTTCGACGTGCTCACGATGCGGACGCTGCGAGAGGTCTGGAGAGGCTCCGACGCGCTGAACGGTGAGCTCGACGAGTCGTTGGCCTGCGATCTCGCGAAAGACTTCGTGAAGCAGAGCGACTCGTTCAGCGCGGTCCTCTGCAAGGGCGAGCTGGTGGTGTTGGGCGACGTGGCGCGGCTGTCGAACGTGCAGGTGAACTGGAACCCGCACACGTACTGCTTCGCGCGCACGCCGCGGTGGCAGGTGCTCCGCAGGGATCAGGGAATTCCGTGCTTCGGCACTCCGCCGCCTGACCTGTCACGCGCTCGCGAGTCGGAGCACGAGCGGGTGATGGAGGTCGCTCGCACGCAGCTCAACGACCGCCTCGATGGGGTGCGCCGGGCGATGGCCAGCAACGTGCGGCCCGCCCAATGTCAGGTGCACCGGCGGTCGAATCGCGGCGACGTGCCGGTGCTCGAGTTCGAGTTGCTGCAGGGCGAGGGCGCAGAGAGTTGGTCGCTTCTGTCCACGCCCTGGTTGCGGAAGGCGGTGGTGAATCGAGATGAGCCTTCGCTGCTCAGCGCCGCGGAACACTGGGGGGCCGTTCGGCCGTGGGTCGCGGTGGTCACCTCGGCTTCGCGCGTGGAGCCTCAGGGCGGCAGCCTCATCTCGCCGTGGGTGCGCGGCCGCTTGTCGGGAACGCTCACCCTGGTCGATGCCGAGGCGGGCACGCTGCTGTGTGAGGCGCCGTTCTCGTTCGAGAGCAGCGCGACCATCGAGCGGCCGAAGCCCCAATACGGGAAGGGCCGAATCAACATCGAGCCCATCGTGACGGTGCAGACCGATGCCGACGTGCGCGCTGATTTCAAGAAGCGTTACGAGTCGGCCGCCACGCGGACATTGAATGAGATGACCGCCTACGACGCGTGGCCCTCGTTTCACTGAGCAGGCGTGGGCTTTCCGCGCACAAGGTTGATAAGGCTCTCAGCTCCCCCTCGTCTCGGAGTTTCTTGAGAGCGTTTACGTTGCTGGTCGCCGTGTGGTTGTTCTCTGGCTGTGCGTTGGGCGTGGGGCGGGTGAGCGCGTCGCCTTCGGCGCTGAGCAACAACGACGGCAGCGGGATCATCGATCACGGAGACGGCACCGGCACCGTCGTGGCGGGTGGGTCGGTGGACACCGGCGACGATTTCCACGTCGGGCTGCTCGCCGGCGTGAAGGTCGGCCGCGCGTTCGGTTTCCTGGGCACGTTGCCCTTCGCCCAGGGCTGGGCCTGGGACGCCCACGTGGACCTCATGGGCAGCTCGGGCGGCTGGCTCTTCGGTCTGAGCGGCAGCTACTTGATGCAGAGCCTCGAGTTTACCGGCGACTTTCGCGCCGGCTATTTCGGCCCCGCTGCGAGCGCGCTGGTGGGCGTGTGCCTGACGCCCGGGTTCGCCGTCTTCGTGCACGGTGGCCCGACCTTCGGCGCCATCTCGTGGGGCAACACCGATTCGCTCGAGAAGTTCGGCAGCGCGATGGCCATCGGTGGTCGCGCGCAGATCGGCGCTGACCTGCAGCTGGTCAAGAGCGACGTCTTCGGCTTCGGAGTCCGGCTCGAGGGGGGCATCCTCGCCACCGGGCCTTCGACCGTGCACGGGCAGACCGCGGCGATGCTGACCGGCAACCTCATGGCGGAGATCGCCGGGAGCTTCGCACCATGAACCGCACCTTCTTCGCCGCGCTGTTCCTGGGGGCCGCGTGCGCGGTGGCGCCTGATCGGGTGCCCTTCATCCCCGACTGCGCGGACCCTCCGATCCAGGCGCTGCCGGGCCCGGGCACGCTCATCGTCGAGCTTGGCTCGTGGGGCGACGGCGGGTTTCAGCCGCTCGATCCCGCGAACGGGCGGCTCGAAGTGCTGGTGAACCCCAACGCGGAGGCCGAACGAGGGCAGGGTTTCCAGATGGTCGCCGCGGTGCGCGTGACGCCGACCGGCCTCATGCCTGCCAGCGACGCGCCCTGTGGCTTGACGAATCTGAGCGGCATCGAGAAGGGCGTTCCGTTCATCCGCCAGGGCGCGCAGTGGATCGGTGGACCCTTTCTCGCGGCCGGGGGTGATGACCCGCTTGCCTTCATCGACGGGGGGCGCGCGTTCCCCGAGTTCATGACCCGGGTGACGCTTCCGGCTGCCTCGGGGAGTGAGCCGATCAGCGGTGAGGTGACGCAGGCGCTTCACCTGGTCAACGAAGAGGGCTTCTTCGCCAACCCCGTACCCTGACGAGCTGGGCGAACGTCTAGACTGGGGCGCCATGAGCGAGCCCATCGACCGACTCAACGCGCTGAAGACCATCCCGTTGCTGGCCGGTCTGCCGCACAGCGATCTCGAACAGCTCTCGAAGAAGGTGAACGAGGTGCGGCACGCGCAGGGCAGCGAGATCATCAAAGAAGGCACCTCGGGCTCTTCGGTGTTCTTGATCATCGAGGGGCGGTGCGAGGTGCGGCGCGGCAACAACCTCATTCGTGAGCTGAAGGTCGGCGAGTTCTTCGGGGAGATCTCCATTCTCGATCCGGCTCCGCGCACGGCGACGGTGCGGTCGGTGGAGAACTCGGTGTTGCTGGTGCTGGAGGGCTACGACTTCCGCACGGCGCTCAAGTCGAGCATGCAGATGTCGCAGCGGTTGATCGCGGTGCTGGCGGAGCGGCTGCGTCACATGACCGACGAGTTCGCCCCGCGCACGCGGATTTAGAAGGCTACCCCTCCGAATAGGTGCGCACCTGGCTTGGAACGTCCAACTCGAGCGCCAGCCGCTCGCTACCGGGCAATGTGAGCAGCCACGCGATGGCCTCGTCGGTCTCCTTGAAGACGCGGGTGGGGTGCTGGGTGTGTCTGACAAGAGCAAGCCCGGCCATGAAGCCGCGCGCGAGCACAGCGCTCAAGCCTCTCATTCGCAGCACGGTCGCGCTGCCGACGGTGAAGGCATCCATGCGCTCCTGCATTTTCGAGCTGAAGTCACGAACCTCAGGCGGCGGCTGCGACAACCGAGGTGCATTCACCACATTGCACAGCAACAGCTGATTGCCGAACTCGGCTGCCTGCCGGTCCTGTAGCTCTTGAATCTGCTTGAGCACCGGCACGGTGGGGATGTCCGAATAGACCGTCACAATGAGCGGGCCAAGGACACCGACCCGAGCGGTAGGCATCGTCAAGATGTTCAGCAAGGGCATCTGAGTTCTCTTTCTCTGTCCGCCATTCGACGAAGTGTAGCGGTCCTCCCGGCGTTGTCCTTGAAGTACCCATGGTGCAGCACCACCTTCCCCACCACGGCCTTCGTGGCGAGCGGGAGCAGCGCGTCGGCCTCCACTCCGTGCACCTGCGTGCCCAGCCGCGCCAGCATCAGCAGCTGCCCCAGATTGCCGTAGCCGAAATCGAGCACCTTCTTGCCCTTCGGGTCGAACCCGGCGGCCGCGAGCACCTCGAACGGGCGGGCGTAGCCCAGCGGGTCGGTGATGCGGGCGTAGGTGAACTCGTCATCGGCCAGACGCGGCGCAAAGGCCGGGTCTTTCGGGTCTTTGGGCACGCATTTCTGCTTGTCCTTCGTGCAGTACCAGGTGGCTGGCTTGACGCTCTCGAGCTCGGTGACGCCGCTCAGCCACGCTTTGACCCAGGGGGCTTCGAGGGAGGGCTCCAGCTTGACGGCCAGGCGCCGCAGCTCGGGCAGGACCGGCGGCATGACCCCGGCGTCAGGGGTCGCTACCAAAAACGTGAGGATGAACGCGTACATGGGCGCCGCGACCATACGCACCGAAGGGCGAAAAAGGCTCAACTGCCGCGGCCCTTCACAGAGTAAGGCGGAACGCCATGTCTTCGGAGTTGGAGCGGGAAATCAGTCGCAGGCGCACGTTCGCGATCATCTCGCACCCTGACGCCGGCAAGACCACGTTGACGGAAAAGCTGCTGCTGTACGGCGGCGCCATTCACCTCGCCGGCAGCGTGAAGGCCCGGCGCGCCAAGCGCTACGCCACGTCTGACTGGATGGCGATCGAGAAGGAGCGCGGCATCTCCGTGACCTCCTCGGTGCTCCAGTTCACGTATCGCGATCACGCGGTGAACCTGCTCGACACGCCGGGCCATCAGGACTTCTCCGAAGACACCTACCGGACCTTGTCCGCCGCCGACTCGGCGGTGATGCTCATCGACGCAGCCAAGGGCGTCGAGCCGCAGACCATCAAGCTGTTCAAGGTCTGCAAGCTGCGCGGCATTCCGATCTTCACCTTCGCCAACAAGCTCGACCGCTACGGCCGCACCCCACTCGAGCTGATGGACGAGCTCGAGAAGGTGCTCGGCATGCGCGCCTACCCGATGAACTGGCCCATCGGTTCTGGCCCCGAGTTCCGCGGCGTGTACGACCGGCGCACCAAGAACGTGCACGTGTTCCAGGCGGTCGGGCGGCACGGCGCCGAAGAAGTCGGCGAGCAGATTCACCCGCTGGAGAGCGAAGAGATGCGCGCGCTGCTCACGGAATCCGAGCTCGAGAAGTTGCGCGAAGACATCGAGTTGCTCGACATCGGCGGCGATGACTTCAGCATCGACAAGGTGCTCACCGGCGAGCTGTCACCGATGTTCTTCGGCTCGGCGATGACCAACTTCGGCGTGCGGCCGTTTCTGGATGCGTTCCTGGAAATGGCGCCGCCGCCCTCCGGTCGCCCCTCGAGCGCCGGCTTCATCGAACCGATGGGCGAGAAGTTCACCGGCTTCGTGTTCAAGATCCAGGCGAACATGGATCCCGCGCATCGCGATCGCATCGCGTTCCTTCGCGTGGTCTCGGGTCACTACGTCAAGGGCATGACCGCCCACCACGTGCGCCTCGAGAAGGACATCCGCCTGGCCAAGCCCACGCAGTTCATGGCCGCCGAGCGCACGGGCATCGAAGACGCCTGGCCCGGCGACGTGATCGGCCTCTTCGACCCCGGGATCTTCCGCATTGGCGACACGCTGCTGGAGAAGACCAAGGACTTCGACTTCGAGTGTGTGCCGCGTTTCTCGCCCGAGTTCTTCGCGGTGGTCCGCTCCAAAGACCCCATGAAGCGCAAGCAGATGGAAAAGGGTCTGGAGCAGCTCTCCGAAGAGGGCACCATTCAGATCTTCCAGCAGCTCCAAATGGGCATGAAGGACCCCATTGTGGGGGTGGTCGGCCAGCTGCAGTTCGAAGTACTCCAGTACCGGATGGACGCCGAGTACGGCGCCGACATCATCGTGGACAAGCTACCCTTCGGCCACGCGCGCTGGGTGGTGGCGCAGAAGTTCGATCCGAAGGCTTTCGACTGGGAGGGCAACCGCATGACCGTGCAGGACAGGGATGGGCTTCCGCTCGTTCTGTTCCGCGACGAGTGGGCAATGCAGCACGCCCTGCAGAAACACCCCGAGCTCGCATTCCAGGCCCATGCGCCTCAGCTCAAGGCGAATTCGGTGATCATCGGGCCCAGCTGACAGAGGGAAGAATGGATCGACTGCAGCAACTCCTCGAGGAAGGCGTGATCGACGAGGTCTTCAATCAGTTGAAGACGGGAAAAGAAGCGGAAGTGTGGCTGGTCAGTCACAAGGGTGAACCCGTCGCCGCGAAGATCTACAAGGCGCGCGAGTTCCGCAGCTTCAAGAATGACGCTGGGTACAAAGAGGGCCGGGTGGTGCGCAATACGCGCACGCAGCGAGCCATGGACAAGGGCTCGAAGTTCGGTCGCGCCTCGGCAGAAGAAGCGTGGAAGTCGGCCGAAGCGGACGTGATGTTCACGCTCCACTCGGCGGGCGTGCGCGTGCCCAAGCCGGTGCTTTTCTACGACGGCGTGTTGCTGATGGAGGTCATCGGTGATGCCGAAGGGCGCGTGGCGCCGCGGCTGGTCGAGGCTGCCATCACGCGTGAGCAGGCAGAGCCCATGTACCTGCTGCTGCGGCAGGAGATCATCAAGATCCTCTCGCACGACTTCATTCACGGTGACTTGTCGGAGTTCAACATTCTGCTCGGGTCGACCGGGCCGATCATCATCGACTTCCCGCAGGTGGTGACCGCCGCGAAGAACTCTCAGTCGGAGAAGTACTTCCGAAGAGACCTCGGGAACATGCTGCGGTTTTTCTCCAGCATCGATCCGGGCGTCAGCAAACACGCGAGCGATGCCGATGAGATCTGGCGCGAGTACGTGCGGCGCGATCTGTCGGCGAGCTACGTGCCCAGTGGCCGGGTGCATCAGCAGCAGGCGCGGCCGCAGCATGGTGGGAATCGCGGTGGTCCTCCGCGGCTGGGTCAGGGGCCAGGGCAGCAGCGCGGGCCGGGGCAGCAGGGGCCGGCCCAGCAGCAGCGGGGTCAGGGGGCTCAGCGGGGTCCCGGGCAACAGCAGCAGCAGGGTGGCCGTGGTCCGCCGCCGCAGCAGCAGAATCAGCCGCGACCGCCGGGGCAGCCGCAGAACCAGGCTCGGCCGCAGGGGCAGCCGCAGAATCAACCGCGTCCTCCGGGGCAGCAGCAGAATCAGGGGCGGCCGCAGGGACAGTCGCAGAATCAACCGCGCCCGCCTGGACAGCAGCCTCAGCGGCCGCAGGGGCAGGCCCCCGCTCAGCGTCGTGGACCTGAGGTGGTCTTCCGCGGGCCGGCAACTCCCCGGAGCGATGCGGGACCTGGTGCGGCTCGGAAGAGTGGGGCGGGTCGTCGTCGCCCGCCTCGCCGGTTCTGAAAGGTAGGACAGTGTGAGCCCCTTATTACTGCGGGCTCGGTGCTCGACTCGGCCCCTCACCCCGACCCTCTCCCCGCTCGCGCAGGGAGAGGGAGATCTGAATGGGGTGCCGCGCGTTCAGGCCCCCCATGCGCTTTCCCATCGCCGCCATGGTGACCGTTCTGGGTTGTACTCACGCTCCTGAAATGCGGACCGATGCCACGACGTTGAGCGCGCTGCGCGCCGAAGGACCGGCCGGGTTGAGCACCTTGCTCGCCGCGCTGGATGCGACCAGCGATCCAGAAACGAAGGCTCGTCTCATCGACGCGGCCACCAAAGTCGCGGGGCAGAAGGACGCTCACGTCTCGCGGTTGTATTGGTACGAGGATCTCGAAGCGGCCCTCGCGGTGGCGAAGCAGAGCGGGAAGCCGGTGCTCTCGTTGCGCATGCTGGGCCGGCTCGATGAAGAGCTGAGCTGCGCGAACTCCCGCTTCTTCCGCACCACGCTGTACGCGAACGCGCAGGTCTCTTCGTATCTGCGCGCGCACTACGTGTTGCACTGGAGCTCGGAGCGTCCGGTGCCGGTGGTGAGCATCGACTTCGGAGACGGCCGCAAAGTCACCCGCACCATCACGGGCAACTCGGTGCACTACGTGCTCGACGCGCAGGGGCAGGTCGTCGACGCGTTGCCCGGGCTCTACGGAGCACACGCATTCGTCGAGGCGCTCAAACGAAGTGAAGGCCTCGCGAAGTCGAGCGGCAGCATGAAGGGGCCGCGGCGTGAGGCGCTGGTGAAGAAGTGGCACGAGCAGGCGCTCGAGCAGTCGTTGGCCCGCTTCCAGGATGATCTGCAGAAGGTGGGCATTCAGGAGGTGGCGTACACGCTGCCCACCGTGCCCGGCTTGAACATCGCCGATGTCTGGCCCTCGAGCCTTGCTGCCGTGCCGATGGCCATGCCCAAGGCGATGGTGGAGTTCCCGGTGGTGAAGCAGCTCGTACCGGACGGAGGTGCGAGTGCTCCGGTGGATCCCACTCCGTGGGAGCTCATCGCATCAGCCCGCAGCCGCGGCGCAAAGTTGGATCCGAGCAGCCGGGCGCTGGTGCTCTCGAAGAACCCGGTCGACGTGACGTCGGCGTTGGCCCCGAAGCTGAGCCCTGAACTGGCGGCGCAGATGGTCGAGCGGCTGGAGCAGAGCATCGCGATGGACACCGCTCGCAATGAGTACGCGCTGCACGCGGTGATTCACCGGTGGCTGATGGAGAACCCGGGCGTGGCGATGAAGGACTTCAATCGCGAGGTGTACGCGCGGTTGTTCCTCACGCCGGCGACTGATCCGTGGCTCGGCCTGGTGCCCGCGCTGACGTGGACGGGTTTGCCGAATGACGGAATTGAAATCAGCGTGAGGGACTCGTCACAGCGGACTTCCGAATGGCCACATGAACGGTGATCGCGCCGACCGCTTCGAGAGCGAAGTCAGCTCCTGACCGGGCCGCATCAAGAGCGCTGCTTTGTCCTTCACGCGCTCGGGATACGGATCGGCGGCATCGTTCTCTTCGTACGGAGACGCGCCGATCACCGGCTCGCCAGGAAAGCCCGGGTACTTGGGGCCCATGCCTTCGCGCCAGTACCAGGGCGCACCACCGTCGGCACACGGCACCAGCTTCTTCGCCTTCAGCAGCTTCGTGTAGCGCAGCGCCTCAGGCCCATCGGCCATCAGCTGCTGCGGAGTGGTGAGCGCCTCGACCGGCACGTCGACCAGGAACGCGTCGAGCGTGGTGAAGCCGAAGAAGATGGGCTTCAGCTTGAACCCTCGCACGCCGCAGAAGAGCACGTCGACGGGGCCTGCCTTCTTGCACACCGAGTCCATGTCGCCTTGCACGTCGCGGCCTGAGTCGGCGAAGAACGCGGCGTCGAGCTGCGGCCCCCGAATGGTCCAGGTGCTGCCGACGTTCCTCAAGCC
>JANODF010000269.1:0-3245 GCA_031412555.1 Archangium sp.
ACGTCGCGCTCAACGACTGCGCGTGCTGGAGCGCCGCGTCGACCTGCTCCAGGGTGAGCCGCTGCTGTTCGAGCATCGCGGCGCCCAGCGCGAAGTCACGCGGGTTGCCCTCGTCACGCGCGTGCTGGAGCGTCCATTCACGCGCTGCCGCCCGCGCTGCCTCCTGGGCTTGCAGGGCGCGCGACTGGGCGACGTCGGTGGCCGTCATGCGTTTGGTGTTGATGCGCGCCAGCTTCACCGCGCCTTCTGCAGCGCCTCCGAGCGGGCTCAAGTTCAACACCGTGCCGCCCTGAAGCTGGGTGGCCACGTTCGAGCGCGAAGGGAAGAGACGAACGAAGGCGCCGGCCAGCGGCTCTGCCGGAGAGTCGATGCCGCCCACCGCGCCGTAGACCTGGGTGAGCATCAGCTCGAGGTCGGAGACCGCGGGCCGCGACGAAGGCGCCTTGGAGAGCATCATCGCCAGCACCATGGGGATGGGCTGAGGCAACGCGGTGAAGTGGCCGGGTGTCACGCCGGGAAACTTGGAGAAACGCGCTTTCACCTCGGCCCAGCTGGATCCCCCGAAGGCCGGCTTGCCGGTGAGCAGCTCGAGCCACACCAGCCCAAGGCGGAAGATGTCGCTGGTGGCAGCGGCGGGGCCGTCGAGTTCTTCGGGGGAAAGGGTGAGCAGCTCGGAGCGCGCCGGGCCCCACGAATCATCCGCCTCATGCGCGGCCGCCATGCCGATGGCCTCGAAACGCACCGAGCCGTCGCTGCCCAGCAAGAGCGTGCTGGCAGAGACATCACCGTGCATCACCGAGGGGTCGAGTTGATCGAGCGAGAGCAACCCACGCGCGGCCTGCAGCACCACCGCGACGCTCTCCACCACGGAGAACGGCGTGCGGCCCGGCGGCGCGGCTCCAGACATCGCCAGGCGCAGCGGCTCGCTCTCCAGAAACGACTGCACCACGCAGATGGACCCGTCGGCCTGGCCGACCTCCACCAGGGGCAACACACCTTCGGCTTGACGCAACGCCTGCCAACCCCGCTGGGTGGCCGCGAAGCGCTCGAAGAATCGAGGCTGCTGCGCCCAGGGGTCCTTGCGCCTCAACACCAGGACCGGTTTGCCCGCGTCAGAGACGCCGGCCCAGCTGTCCGTCAGAAGTGAAGGCGACGTGAGGTGTTTGGCGAGTCGGTAGGTGCCCATCGATTGCCGAACCGCGAGGCTACACCGGTTACTTCGAGAGCACCCGCTGCAAGGTCTCCAGCGACACGGGCTTGGCCAACACCTCGTTCATGCCCGAGCGGCGGCAGGCCATCAGGTCTTCTTCGCTGGTCGACGCGGTCAACGCGAAGATGGGCACGCCCCCGAACGGAGCGGGCAACGCGCGAATCTTCTCCGTCGTCTCGAAGCCATCCATCTCGGGCATGTGGCAATCCATCAACACCGCCACGTAGTTGACCGCACCCGCCGCGCTGAGCGCTTCACCGCCGGTGCTCACGCCGTCGGCCTCGAACCCCGCCTTGCGCACCAGGCTGGTGGCCACCCGCAGGTTGATGGGGTTGTCATCCACCACCAGCACCCGGGGCGCCGCGCCGGCGTTCACGTTGGGCAGCGCCACCTGACGCTCTTCACCGACCGGCAGGTTGAAGTGGAACCGCGACCCCTTGCCCTCCAGCGAATCGACCATCAGGTGGCCGCCCATCAGGGTGACCAGCTGACGTGAGAGCGCGAGCCCCAGGCCCGTGCCGCCGAAACGCCGGGTGGTGGAGGCGTCGGCCTGTTGGAAGACGTTGAACAGCCGGGGCATCACCTCGGGAGAAATGCCGATGCCAGTGTCCTCCACGCTGAAGGACAAGCCGCCGGTGACGGGCTTGACCACCACCGTGACCCGGCCCGCTTCGGTGAACTTGAGCGCGTTGCTCACCAGGTTGAGCAGCACCTGCCGCAGCCGCAGCGCATCGCCATAAATGCGAGCGGGGCTGCCTTCGGAGAGCGTCACCGAGAAGGCCACGCCCGACTCTTGAGCGCGCGCGGTGAAGAGGCGCTCGACATCGCGCATCAGGGGCGCCAATTCGAACCAGGTCTGCTCCAGGGTGAGGCGTTGGGCCTCGAGCTTGGTGACGTCGAGCAGGTCGTCGATCAACGAGACCAACAGCCGCCCGCTGCGTTGGATCACCTCGAGCTGTTCACGCGTGCTCGGGTCTTTGGCCTCGGTGAGCATCAGCTCGGTCATGCCCAGCACCCCGTTCATCGGCGTGCGGATCTCGTGACTCATGGTGGCCAGAAAGAGGCTCTTGGCGCGGTTGGCGGCTTCTGCTTTTTCCAGCATCTCGCGGCGCACCACGTAGAAGTTGCCGGCGAAGAGCGCAGTCATCGCCAGCGTGGTGACGATGTTGAACGCCTTCGACACCATCGGCGCGGGGTCGATCGCCGGCAGCGTGTAGCCGGCATGGCCCAGCAGCAGCGCGGTCACCGAGACGGCCGCGGTCAGCACCGCCCAGCGCGCCGCGCTCCTCGCGCCCAGGGTGAAGCCAGCCACCAGCGGCACGATCACCGAGAAGAACAAACCCGTCTCGTCGATGGGCGTCTGGGTGAGCACGCCCGGGCCGTAGAGCAGCAGCGCGGAGCACAACGTGAGCTGGATCCACGGGGTGAGCGTCTTGGTGCGTTTGACGCCAAACAACGAGATGGGGCCCATCACCACCATCAGCCCGTTGAGCGCGACCTGGCCCCAGATCTGCGTGAACATGAAGAAGACCGTCCACACCACCGCCATCGGCCAGGCGATGAGCCAGCTCTGAATCGCGAAGCGGCTGCTCGCGCGGATCTCAGGGTCATTGACCTCGGGCATCCACCAGTCGACCACCCTCCCCACCCACGCGACTGGCATCTGGTTGTCATAGCGGGCTCAACCGCCTGGGGCCAGCACGCGCCCGGGGCAGGATGGACCTCTTTGCTGGTCGTTCCGCCTCGGCCAGCTGTCCGCTTCGCTCCCCGCTGTCTCGCGCAGCGTTCCGCTGCTACGGCTTCTCTCGTGAAGAGTCGGGACCATCATGGTTTTCTGAGGGGAACCGGCCGCCAAGTACGCGACTCCACACTGGAACGTGGTGGTGTCACTTTTGCGACAGCGGGAGCCGCCATGCAGCGCCTGCTCATTTTCCTTTCGTTGATCAGCCTCTCCGCCTGCCCGCCGGGGCCCGATGGGTTCGACGACCACACGGTGCCGAAGCTGGCGTCGATCGCCGACTACGAGAAGTTTGCT
>JANODF010000270.1:0-9546 GCA_031412555.1 Archangium sp.
GCTCAAGGCCGACCTCGAGATCGCCCTGGCGGCCCGCGCAGCTGCAGAGGCCGAGCTCGAGGCCACCCGCGCCCAGCTGACGGCAGACCTCGAAGCCGCGAACGCCGCTCGCACGCAACTCGAGAGCGACACAGCCAACGACCTGGTCGTCGCCGCCGAAACGAAGGCTCAGCTCGAGGCCGAGCTCGCCGCCGCACGCGCGCAGCCCGCCGCCGACCCGGAGCAGGAGACCCGCTTGAACGAGGCCCTCGCCCGCAGCGAAGCCATGCAGTCACAACTCGCCGCCGCCGAAGCCCGCATGGGCGCCGAGTCGGCCGCCACTCGCGAGGCCCGCGACGTCGCCCTCAAGCTCAAGGCGCAAGCTGACAAGCTCCAGGCAGAGCGTGATGAAGCGCGCGCGCTCGCCCGCCAACTCCACGTGAAGCTGGCCGCGCCGAAGAAGAACGAAGCCGACGATCTGCGCACCGCGCTCGATGCCGAGCGGCAGGTCGCCGCCAACCTGGTCGCCGAACGCGATCAGCTGAACCTGCGCATCGAGGCTCTCGGCCGGATGATCGATCAAGAACGTGATGGCCGCGCGCGCGCGATGAGCGAACGTGACGAGTGGCAACTCCGGTTCAAGTCACTCGCCAAGGGCAGCGTGGACGTGGGGCAAAAGCTCGACTTCTCCCGTGAAGAGACCCGCAGCTTCATGCTCGAGCGCCCCACCGTGCCCGAGATGCCCGCCGCGAAAGCCGAAGCCGTGACCGACCCCGCCATTCCGAAGAAGAAGGGATTCTGACTTGCGCCTCCTGTGCTGCGTGTTGCTCTGTTCCTCGCTCGCCCTCGCTGAAGATTTCTCCGCCTGGGAGGAGCGCTACCAGTTCGACTGCAACGGCCCCTTCGAGCACTTCTCCCCCGCTGACGTGAAGGAGCGTGAAGGCTGGCGCTTCGAACACACCGGCGCCACCGTGAAGGTCACCCGGCTCAAGGCACGCGCGGGCAAGAAGCCGGTGCTGGGGCTGCTGGCCGGCATCAAGGATCTCGAGCCCGAGACGAGGGCGATGCTCGACGTCTTCATCGCCGGCTTCGAGAAGGCCGACGTCGACGCGATCGTGATCGGCGGCGACTCCAGCTCCGAGCCTGACGTGCTCGACCAGATCCTGGAGTACCTGGGCAAGGCCACTTCGCGGCCCCTGCTGGTCGTCGCCGGCAACATGGAACGCGGCGCGGCGCTCAACTACGCCATCCTCAAGCAGCGCAAGGCGGGCGCTACCCACCTGCTCAACCTCGACGTGATCCGCCGGTACGACGGAGACGGCGTCGACGTGCTCGGCCTGGGCGGGTACCACGACAAGGCGTACCTGCACCTCGCGGGCGGCTGCATCTACAAGCAGAAGGACATCGATGCGCTCGAGCGCGCAGCGGCAGCAGCGGATGACACCGTGGTGCTGCTCACGCATGGCCCGCCGCGGCAGAAGGGCCAGCAGGCGATCGACTACGTGCCGGGCGCGGACAACGTGGGCGATCCGCACCTGAGCGAGCTGATCTCGAAGGCGAAGATCTCCTTCGGCATTCACGGTCACATCCTGGAGGCCGCGGGGCGCGCGACCGATGGGACTGGCAAGCCGGTGGCGCAGAAGAAGCTGCACCCCGCCCTGTTCGTCAATCAGGGCTCGGCCAACCCGCTGCCGTGGAAGCTCAATGACGGCACCACCAGCTATGGCCTCGCGGCATTGCTGACCATCGACGGTAAGAAGGCGTCGTACGAGATCCTCCGCGGCCCGAAGCCGAAGGCGCCATGAAGAACTGGCTCTGGTTGTTACTGGCGGGCTGTGGCGGCGCGCCTCTGGTCCCCGAGGCGGGCTTCGATGCGGGCACGGTCATCGATGCCGGCCCCCAGCTCACCGCCTTCCAGCAGTCCTTGCTGACGTCGCACAACACGGTGCGCGCCAACGTGATGCCCGCGCCGAGCACCCCACTGCCACCCATGCAGTGGAGCGCGAGCGCGCAGGCCCTGGCGGAAGACTGGGCTGCGCGGTGCAACTTCGAACACCGCGACCCCAACACGATGGGTGAGAACATCTCGGCCAGCACGCAGGAGCTGACGGCCGCGGCCGTGAGCCGCTGGGCCTCGGAGAGCGCCGACTACACCTGGAGCACCAACACCTGCCGGCTGGGCCAGGTCTGCGGGCACTACACGCAGATCGTCTGGCGTTCGAGCGTCGGGCTCGGGTGTGCGCAGCAGCGTTGCGAGACCAACAGCCCCTTCAACACCGTCGCCTGGTACTTCCTCGTGTGCAATTACGACCCGGCCGGCAACTTCATCGGGCAGAAGCCGTACTGACATGTTCGCCAACAAGTACGGGCCGTGGGCCGTGGTCGCAGGCGCCTCTGAAGGCATGGGCGCGCAGTTCGCAAAGCAGTTGAGCGCGCGGGGCCTCAAGGTGGTGCTCATCGCCCGGCGGGAGCAGGTGCTCACCGAGTTGGCGGCCACCTTGCCGGGTGAATCGAAGTGTCTGCCGCTCGATCTCGCCTTGCCTGACGCCGCCGAACGCATCGCGGAGTTCACCCGCGAGCTCGACGTGGGCCTGGTCGTCTACAACGCCGCGCTCTCCCCCATCGGCCCGTTCCTCGAGCAGTCGCTGGCCGAGAACCTGCGCGCCATCGACGTGAACGTGAAGACGCCGACCGCGGTGGCCCATCACTTCGCGCCGCGGCTGGTGAAGCGCGGCCGGGGCGGGCTGGTGCTGCTCTCGTCGCTCACCGCGTTCCAGGGCTCACCCTTCGTCTCCACCTACGGCGCGACCAAGTCTTTCAACCTGTCCCTCGCGGAAGGCCTGTGGGCCGAACTGCGTGGGCAAGGCGTCGACGTGCTCTCGGTGTGCGCGGGGGCCACGGCCACGCCCAACCTGCTCAAGGCCGTCACCAAGCCGCCCCCCGGAATGCAGCAGCCTGAAGAGGTGGTGCGCGAGGCGCTCGACGCATTGGGTGACGGCCCCGTCCTCATTCCCGGCCGCTTCAACCGCTTCGCGTCGTTCCTGCTTCGCCGGTTATTGCCGCGGCGCTCCACCATTCAAATCATGGCGAACCAGACCCGAAAGCTGCAGCTACCCTCATGATCGAACTGAGTCTCGCGTTGTTGCTTCACGCCGCTCCGGCACAGTTCACCAGGGTCGAAGAGGCCGAGGGTGTGTTGATCGAGTCACGGCCCGTGATGGGCTCGGAGCTGGTCGAACTGCGACTCACCACCACGACCACCAAGAGCCCAGGCTCGTTGTGTGATGCCGCGTTTGGTGACGGGAAGTTCGACCCGCAAGAGCCTGATCTGCAGTCGCGCAAGATCATCTCGGAGTCGGCAGATGAGCGCGTCACCTACGAGCAGATCAACCCGCCGGTGGTGAGCAACCGCGACTACGCCGTGCGCGCGAAACGCATTCGCACCAGCGATGACTCGTGCCGGATGACGTTCGAGGCGGCCAATGAGGTGGCGCCTTCGAAGCCGTCAGGGTGGGTGCGCATCACCAAGCTGCGCGGCGAGTGGAAGTTCGAACGCAACGGTGACGGGAAGACCCAGGTCACCTACGTCGTGTTCACGGATCCGGCCGGGTCGATCCCCACGTTCATGATCGAGGGCAACCGCCGCAAGTTCGCGCTCAAGTGGGTGAAGATGATCCTGAGCCGCGGGAAAGACTGAGTCTCTCCCTCTCCCTGCGAAGCGGGGAGAGGGTCGGGGTGAGGGGCCTTTCGAGCACCCAAGGCGAGCCCCTCACCCGGCCTGCGGCCGACCTCTCCCCGCGTCGCAGGGAGAGGTTTTTCAGAGACCGTCGTCCGGCTCTTCGCCCTTGGGCGCAGGTGCAGCAGGCTTGGCGGCCGGAGCCGGTGCAGGCGCGGGAGCAGGCTTCTTCGCCTCCTCCTTCTTCTCAGGCGCAGGCGCCGCAACCGGAGCCGCCGCCCCACCCTTCGCATCGGTCTTCGCGGGAGGATTCTTCGCGTCCTGCTTCTGCTTCTGGAACTCCTCCTCCTTCTTCTTGCGCTCTTCTTCGGCCGCCGCAGCCTCGACCTTCTTCATCTCCTCTTCCATCTTCGCGGCCTCGGCAGCGATGCGCTTGTCCTCTTCACGCTGCTTGAGCACCGCCTCCTGCTCTTCGATCAGCTTGTGAACCGGGTGATCCATACCCAGCCCCGCTTCACCCTTCCGCGCGATGTACGTCTTGAACAGGGTGATGGCCTTATCCGGGTCGCCCTTGATCGCGATGATGATGCCGCGGTTCAGGTACAGCTCAGGCATCTCGGCGTTGAGCTTCTGCACCTCGTCGTAGGTGGCCATCGCCTTGTCGAGCTGGCCCATGCCCTTGTACGCGACGCCCAGGTTCAGCAACGCGTCGGTGTTCTTGCCGTTGGTCTGCAGAATCCGGCGCAGGTGCTCCTCGGCGCCCTGGTAGTCCTCCTTCTCGAAGGCCATCTGGCACAGCTGATAGTGCGCCGGCAGGAAGTCAGGCCGCGCTTCCACCGCCCGCTTGAACTGCGCGCGCGCCTTGGTCGGATCCTTCTCGGCCAGGTTGATCAGCCCCAGCGTGTAGAAGATCTCGGGATCAGCGTCATCGAGCTTGCTCGCCCGCAGCGCGATCAACCGCGCCAGGGAGAACTGCTTCTGCTCGTAATAGACCTGCATCATCGTCTTGTAGGCCTGCAGGGTCTTCGGGTCGCGGAACAGCGCCTCGCGTGACAGCTCGACCGCCTTGTCGAGATCGCCCTTTCGGCGGCTGATCTCGGCCAGACGCGCGCGGCTGCCCGCGTCGTCGGGGTAGCTGTTCAGGATGTCCGTGTAGATGCGCGTGGCGCCCGCTTCATCGCCGTTGTTCTGCGCGATGACGCCGAGGTTCTCCGCCGCCTGGCGCAGGGTGGGCTTCTTCTCCAGCGCCTGCTTGTAGAGCGCGACCGCTTCTTTGGTCTTGCCCTGGCGATCGGCCAGCACGCCCAGGTTGTAGGTCGCCTCGGCCAGGTTCGGATCGGCGTCGGCCGCGGCGCGGAAACGCTTCTCCAGGCCGGGATAGTCGATGGTCCCCTTCTTCTTCTGGGTGTCGTAGCTCTTGAGCGCGTCGTCGAAGATCAACTTCGCCTTGCTCGAGATCTGCGGCACCACCTCACCCTGAGCGTCGCCGTTCGCGTTGACCTGCTGCACCCGGGGGCCGGTGACCTTGGTCTTGGTCTCGCCCGTTCCGCTGCTCGACGTGGTGGCGCAGCCGCTCACCGAAAGACCAAAGCTGACTGCTGCTGCAAATAGGGAGCGGTTCACAGCGTGTCCTCCGGCTCTTCGTTCGGATCTTTGGCCTTGGGCCCGGGCTTCTTCTCTTCGGGCGCCGGGGTTTCCTTCTTGGCCACGTTCTTGTTCGTCTTGGGCTCAGGCGTCGTCAGGTCGACCTCAGGCATCGTGTCGGCCACCTCACGCGAACCCACTTCACGCGCGTTGTTGCGCAGCTCCTGCGACTTCTCAGGCGAGATCACCGGCACGGCCTGCACCGAGGTGAGCAGGTCGCCGCCGGTCGACGGCACCTTCTCCGAGGCCTGCTTCAGCGGCATCACGTCTTCACGCATCTTCGGGAAGGCGTCGGGGCGGTACTTGTTCCGCAGCATGTCGAGCGCCGCAATCGTGCAGGGGTTGAAGACGTCGAGCTCCTGGCTCTTGGTCACCACCGCGCTGAACGCTTCGGCCGCGTTCTTCTTGATGGGCTCGGCCTGCTGCTCGAACTGCGGCCGCATCTCGATGAGCAGCTCTTCCGGCAACCCCTTGGGCACGGGGAAGTTGATCAGCTGGTCCGCGAACTGGTCGTACGCGAGCCCAATCTTGTGCAGCGCGCAGATGGCGGGGTCGGCCGACTTGAAGGCGACGGTCTTGGTGTACGTCTTCTGCAACTCCTGCAGCGCTGCGCCCTTGGCGGCGATCGAGCTCTTCAATTCGCCGACGTTCTGCAACTTCGTCCAGCGAATCTTCATCGCGTTGTACTTCTTCCAGTCTTCTTCGTTCTCCAGGAAGTTGGCCTTGGCCACGCCGTCGAGCGCGCTGATCTCGAGCGAGTCACGCTGCTTCTTGCCGAGCTTCTGGTAGTAGTCCGAGATGCGCAGGTACACGCCGCGAGCGGCCTTCGCGTTCTTCTGCTTGTTCTCGTAGATGCCCGCGATGCGGTTCTCCGCAGTGAGCACCTTGTTGGCGTCCTTGCTGTACTTGCGCTCGTACTCCTCGAGGCCCTTGGTCACCTTGCCCCACGCGCCCATCTTTTCGTAGAGATCGAGGATCGACTTCTCCACCGCCTCGACGTCCTTCGACTTGGGCCACAGCTCCAGGTACTTCTCGCGGTTGCGCAGCGCGACCTTGTAGTTGTTCAGGCCTTCGCGGAAGACGCCGGCGTTGAAGAGCGCGTCCTGGGCCTTCTGCTCTTCCCAGACCTGCTCGACGTCGGGCTTCTTGTCCTTGTCGGCGCCCTTCTTCGGCGCGGCCTTGCCGCCCTTCTTGGGGCTGCGGGCCTTCTCGTAGTTGTTCGCGTAGAGCTCGTAATACTGCGCCGCGGGCTCGAAGTCGGCGATCGCCTCGTAGCCTTCAGCAAGCGCGTAGACGTCGGCCGGCACGTACTGCGACTTGGGGTACTTCACGATGAACTGCTTTCGCAGCTCGATCGCCTTGTTGATCATCTTCGCGTTGTAGAAGTTGATCGCGCCGTTGTGGAACGCCTTCTCCCCGAGCTCTGACTTCGGCCACTCGGTCACGAAGGTCATGTAGGCCTCGGCGGCCTTCGCGTAGTCCTTCTTCGCCTCGAGCTGGTTGATGAGCTTGAACGTCGACTGCTCGATCAGCTTCGCGAGCTCGATGCGGAATTGGCCCTGCGCCAGCTTGTCTTCCGCGTAGAACTTGCGCGCCCAGTCGTTGACCTTCTGCCAGTCGCCGATGAGGTTGTACGAGTCGAGCACCAGGTTCGCCGCGACTTCGCCGGCCTTGCTGCCGTCTTCGAACTTGTACTCGGGGTGCTTGAGGGCGATCTCCGACAACCGCGCCACCGCCTCGTCGAGGTGGTTGTAGTCGTAATAAATGCGCGCGGCCTTGTAGGCGATCTCGACCTTCTTCTCGCCCTTCTCGATGTACTTCAAATAGTTGTTACACGCGTCGAGCAGGTTCTGCTTCGAGGCGGGAATGGTGAGCTTCTTGGTCGAGTCGGTGATCGCCTCGGGCTTGATCTTGCCCGACGCTTCATCGGCCTTCACCACTTCGGTCCACGCGAGGATCGCGTTGTAGGCGCTGTTGCCGAAGTACTTGCCGGGCTTGTCTTCCTTCTTGTCGCCGCCCTTCTTCACCTTCTCGATGTCGATGCCGAACACCGTCGTGTACTCGCCGGCGGCCTTCTCGTACTTGTTCAAGTTGTCGTTCAGGAGCTCGGCCCAGAAGAAGCGCAGGTCGTAGGCCTTGGGGCTCTTGGGGAAGAGCGTGAGGTAGTCGGCGTAGACGGCGTTGGCGAACTCGAAAGTCGCCTCGTCACGCGTCTTGCGGCCTTCGTTGTGCCAATCGACGGCGAGGCGGCTGATGGTGCGCTCCGAGAGCTCCCGCGCTTCGTCGAGGGGCTTCTGATCCTTCTCCTCGAGCTTCGGGTTGCCCTTGGTGACGTCGTCCATGATCTTCACCAGGCGACGCACCTGCTGCACGGTCATCTGCTTGTTCCCCGCCCGCATGACGCAGTCGACGATGCGCGACTGGAAGCCGGGCGCCTCGGGAGAGATCGGGCGATCCTTGATCAACATGTCGTACGCGAGCGCCGCTTCGCGGTCCTTGCCGTCTTCGTAGAAGAGGCCGGCCAGCTGCTTGAGCATGATGCGCAGCTCGTCGTCGGTGTCGGTCAGCTTCTTGAACTTGTCCTTCGCTTCACCGGGAGTACCGCCGCCACGGGCGTAGGCGCGCACGTAATCGGTACGCGCTTCCTTCGCGAGACCAGCGCGTGAACCCTTCGCGCCCTTCTTGCCCTCGACCGCCTCCTGCCCTGCGAACTTCGTGTACAGCACCACGGCCTTGAACTGGTCCTGGGCCTTCTCGAAGTCCGACATGTTGAAGTGGCACCAGCCCTGTTTGTAGAGCGCGTAGCCGTAGACCTGATTCTCAGGGAACTTCGCGGCGTTCTTGTACGCGTCGAGGGCCTTCTCGAGCGACTCCTTCTTGCCCTTGCTGCCGTTGAACCAATACTCGCCGACGGCCAGGTAGGCGTCAGGCAGGTACTTCGACTTCTGGTACTTCGAGATGAGGCGGTTGTACGCAACCAGCCCGCGCTTCTCGTCGTTCATTTCCATCAGGTTCAGACCGAGGAAATAGAGGACCTCGTCGGTGCGCTCGAAGTCTTTGTACTCCTGAACGATCGTCGAATAGTTCGCGATGGCCTTCTGGGCGTAGGCCTTGGCCTGCAGCTCGAGCTCTTCCTTCTCCTTCTCGGCGCGCGCGATGCTGTCTTGATCCTTCGCGTTCATCGCGCGGATCTTGTCGTCGTCCTTCTTGTTGGCTTCGAACGAGAAGAACTTCGACTCTTCCCAGTGCAGCTCGCCCAGGCGGAACAGCAGGCCCGGCTTCTCCTGCTTGTCGGTGGAGAGCTGGATGATCTTCTGAAGGTCGACGATCTGCTCGCGGCGCTTGGCGGCCACCTGCAGCTCGACGCCTGAACGGAACTCGTCGTACTTCAGCGACGGAGCGTCATCCCGCTTCTCCTTCTTGCGGGTGATGTCGCCGGCGAGCGACTTGTCGGGGACGAGGCTCGTCTCCTTCTTCTTGAGCTCGACTTCTTTGGCGGCCTTGCGATCAGCTGGGGCCTGAGCGGCGGCCGCCATCGAGAACGCAACAACGGAGAGCAATACGGATCGGAGCATGAGTGTCCTGGTCAGAAGTCCCGTAGCGAGGCGCGGCGTGAAGCATGTCGCGCGAGGACCACCCATGAAGCAAGTGGTCAGGACTCCTTGGAAAAATCCCTTTGAGCGGGCGAAATCATCCCCTTCAACTGCAAGGGGCGTCAAGCAGCGAGCGTGTGCGTCCTAGCACTTGATCGAACATTGCCGCCGTCAATCTTCCAGTCTGGGTGTTCTGTTGACTGACGTGGAAACTCGCCGCCAGAAACACTGACTGCTCAGGCTGTCGGATGACCGCGCCATGCGAGAAGTCGGGCCAGGGCCGGGGCCACTCCAGGAAGTCCAGGGTGGCGCCCCAGGCGATGCGGCCGAGCGCGAGGATCACCCGGGGCTTCAAGAGGTCGAGCTCCTCGCGCAAGAACGGGCGGCAGGCGCGGATCTCGTCGGGGGTCGGCTTGTTGTCGGGCGGTACGCAGCGCACCGGACAGGTGATGAAACAGTCCTGTAACAGCAGCCCGTCGTCGCGATGCGTGCTGGTCGGCTGGTTGGCGAAGCCCGCGCGGTGGAGCGCCGCGTAGAGAAAGTCGCCGCTCGCATCGCCGGTGAAGAGACGGCCGGTGCGGTTGGCGCCGTGCGCTCCGGGGGCGAGGCCGACGATCACCAGGCGCGCTTTCGGGTCGCCAAAACCGGGCACGG
>JANODF010000271.1:0-19723 GCA_031412555.1 Archangium sp.
CCGATGCACGGCAGTTATTCGCAGGTCGGCTACCGGAACGACAGCGGCCGTTCACCGTTCGGAAACTTCTTCGTGCTCACGCCGTGGCAGGACTGTTGGGCCAATGGGCAACCAGCAGCGCAGCCGACGCCGGTGGGCCGATGGTTCTGTTACGAATGGGAGTTCGACGCGATCGGGAACGCGCTGCGCATGTGGCAGGACGGCGTGTCGATGGTCGACGTGACGGGCACGGGTTCAGGCTGCACCGATGGCATGGCGAGCCGTCCGTGGGTGTTGCGCGCGCGGCCTTCTGTAGGCATCGGATTGTTCACTTACGACGAGGTGTAGCTGCGCGCGTGGGTCGACGACGTGGTGCTGTCGAGTTCGCGCGTCGGTTGCCGTTAGCCATCAGCTCGGATCGTACAGGTCTGCGAGCGGCCCTGCGGCCACGCGCGTCCCCCCTTCACCGCCGAACAGGTCGAGCTTCTGACTCACGAGGGGCCCACCCAGCGTCTGCCAGAGGTTGGAGAGCTGACGGTGGTTCGCGCCGCCATTCATGAGATCCGGGTACACCAGCGTGCGGCCACCGGTTCGAAGACCGAGCGCGCCGCCCCCCATCATGAACACCGGGAACTCACTCGCGCCGGAGTGATGACCGTCGCCGTTGTCCGACGTGTAGACGAGCACCGTGTGGTCGAGCATCGAGTCGCTCGTGCCCGGTTCAGGCGTCGCCTCGAGATCTCGCGCGATCGACACCAGCGCTTCGACCTCGGCGCGCCACACGTCGAAGAACGCCGCGCGCCGCTGCTGCCGCTGAACGATGACGGACCCCGCGTCGTTGGACTGCGAGTTGTAGTTGTGCCGCTCGTCGTGGTTCTGCTTGCCCCCGAGCACGCCGAACTCGGCTCCGTAGTCGATGCCGTGAAACGCGCCACCGACGCCGACGCCGATGACCGCGACGTTGCTCACGCCGAAACGCAGACCGGCAGACACCGTCTTGCAGTGGTCTCTCAAGGCATCGAGCGGAGGTCTTCCTGCCATCGGCTTGGCCGGCAACGTCGCGCCTCTCGCCGCCGCAGCCACCGCGCGGAACCGCTCGAGGTCTTGCGTCATGTCCTCCACGGCCGTGCGGTACTGAAGGATCTGCGTGCGGGTCTTCGCGCTCGGCGCCACGTGCGACACGAGCTGTGACCGGGCGAGCGCCAACACGTCAGCCCGGTCTGCCAGCTGTGCCAGGCCGTCAGAGGAAGCGAGCGGCCCGACGAAGGCCGTCCACGCGGCGAGGGTCGAGTTGAGCGTCGCCAAAGGGCGACCTGCCCCGGCTGCGCACGTCGTGTACGCAATCGTCGTCGCAGGGTCGGGGTCGTAGCCGACGCGCATCGCAGCCAGCGGCGTGCGCGCGTCTCCAGTGCCACGAACGAGCGGCAGCGCAGCGAGCACCGCGTCCAACGTCGGGCCGCCCGGACTTCCCGCGATCGTGCGCGTCGACGACAACACACCGTGGCTCGCGGCGTGCGAACCGCCGGTGATGCGGGAAGAGAGGCCCAACACCACGCACGACTTCGACGCGAGGTTGCCGAGGTTCACGAGCGCCGGCGCCGTCGTCAGGTCGCCGCTCAATATCTGCGGAGTGGTCATCGGGCCGTACGAAACGGCGCCGTCCTCGCCCCACCGGCCCTGGTCAGAAATCGGGACTCCGCCACGATTGGTCTGCGCGAACTGCAGCATCTGCTGGCTCATCAACACGCGGCCGTCGAAGCCGTTGCCCGAGAGCATGAAGACGAAACGACGCGGGGGAGTCGTCGCGGCAGAAGCAGAACGCGCCGCCAGAATTCCCACGCTGGCGCCCATCAGGAAGTGACGTCGATTCATCATCGCTCGGCCCTCATCAGCATCGCGTCGTGGGCGTAGAGCGCTTCGAGCGCGGCAGAGAGCGAGCCGCCAGCGAACGCCGTCTCCATGTCTGCGAGCACGCAGGCATCGGCGGCCGTCTCGTGGCGCCCCACGAAGTAGCGGAACACGTGGCGCAGAAAGCAGCGGCGCGCGTGCGGGTCGTCACCGATCGCGCGGCTCAGCTCGAGCGCGTCGTCGACGACGACCTCACCGCGGCCAGGCCAGTTCGGAATCGTCGAGGTGCCGTTCGGCGGCGCGCCGTGGTCGACGGCACGCACGAAGCCTGCGTGGTTGTAGATCTCGAAGGGCATGCCGAGCGGGTTCATCAGCGCGTGGCACGCACCGTTCGAGCAGCGCAGCTCCGCGGCACCCGGCCCGAACGTCGCGTCGAGGCGTGAACGTGCACTCGTCGTCGGGTCGCCCCCGAGCTGCGCGCGAAGCTGAACCAGGTCGAGGCCCGCGACCGATTCACAGAAGAGGTGTTCACGAATCCAGTAGCCGCGCGCCACGGCGCTGGGGCCGTTCTCTGCGTTCGCCCCGTGCGCGGCGAGCCAGGCGGGGTGCGTCAACACGCCGGAACGTTCGGTCGCCGGCAGCGTCATCCACCGTTGCTCGTGCAACGGGTCGCTCAAGATGTCGCTGACCACGTCGGCCCCCACGGGCGCGGTGTGAAGGTCGGTCATCGGGGTCGTGCCTGCGTACGGGAACGATGCGCCGAGCCACAAGGCTTCCCACGTGGGCGTCGCGCACATGCCGACGACGCCACCATCGGCAGCAAGCGAATGCGGCACGCACTGATGCTGAGGATCCGCACAACAATTCGCGCCGCTCGGCACCACGCTGCGCGCACACAAGTCGACGTCGCACCCCGTGGGCCGCCCCGCGATGAAGTCGCCGCCGATGCTCGCCGCAGTGCGGAACGTGGTGCCGGTGAACAAGGCGCGGAAGACGTCTCGATTGTCGCGCTCGGCAGTCACCACCATGCGCGCGATCGTGTCGTCGAGCTGGGCGTCGTAATACGGCTCGTACTGCGTGATCGTCGGGTCATCGCCCGCGAACACCCGCCACGACGCGCTCGCCCACGTCGCGATGTTGTTTCGCGGCCCGTGCAGGGCGGGGTCGTGAAGGTCGAAGGCGCTCGTCGCCGCGGGGAGATCCTTGGCGATCGAACCGACCTTGGCGTAGTCGAAGTACTCGCGAAAGAACGCCGCGATGCGCGGCGCGAGCCAGTAGCGGCCACGGCGCGCGCGCAGCGGGTCATGCTCGAAGAACGAGGGGAGGAACTCCGTGTTGCCCCAGTCGCTCTGCAGGTCGGGACGCGCGGGCGGAACTGCCGGCCATTCACCGCCGACGAAGCCGTTCTCCAGCGCGAAGACCCGCGCGGCTTGAGCGCGAAGGCCGCTCGTGTCCAACGTGCCTGCGTCTTGTGCGGCCCGGAAACCAACGAGCCACGCGAGCTCGGGTCGCGGCGCGTAGCCGGTGATGAAGTTGCTCGCCGTGTGCGTGCTGAGCGCGCTTGCGAGCAGCTGCGCGTATTCATCGGCTGTGACCGCTCCGCCGGTCGCGCCTTCGAACTGAAAGAGCACTCCAGGAAGAACGAAGGTCGCCTCGTAGACGAGTCGCAACGTCTTCTGACGGTCGCCCGCCGAGGCTTCGGCGGTCAGCTTCTGGTTGAGGAAGCCGCGCATCGCCGTCTGTTCATCAGGCGTCGGCGTGCGCGAGAGCACCCGCGCGAGCAGCGCGTCGATGAACTCGTCGCGACAGGCCTGGCTGATGGCGGTGACGGCGACCTGAGGATCCGTGATGCACGAGTAGCTCACCATGCCGGTCCGTTGATCCCGGTACCAGGCGCTCCAGTCGTTGATGAGGGGGCCCGCCGAGAAGTTGCGCGAGTTGGCGAGCACGTCGAGGTACAGCTGCAGGCTCGTCACGTCGAGGCTCTGGTCGCGCGAGAACGTCGTGTACGGGCCGCGTGAATCAGACAGTGGGTTCGCCGCCATCGCGGGATCCAGCTGCGCGCCACCGAACGCGTGAATCCATTCCGGGCTGCCGAGACGGCGATAGCGAGGTTCGAGATTTGCGGGCTGAGTGCAGGTGAAGAGCGTGTTCTGCGCGATCGCATTCACGTCGGTGGGCGGAGGCGGCGGCGCTTCGATGCAGCCTGTCTTTGCGCCCTGGTCGATCCATTGGCGCACGAGCTCGACTTGATCGGCGTTGACGTACGGCTGACCCGCGGCCGGCGCTTGCGTGGGCGGCATCGCGCGGAGCGGATCACTGGTGGTCATGCGGAGGATCAGCGGACTGCGATCAGCGTGACCGGGCGCGACGTGACCGCTGGTCGACAACGCGCTCAGATTCGCCGCGGCGAGGTTCGGGGAACGAGGGCCTGCGGGAAAATGGCAGCCGGCGTGGGCGCAGGTCGCTTGCAGGTACGTGCCGACGTGACGTTCGAGGTCGGCCTGCTCCGGCGTGCAGGCGTGGCTGCCGCCGTCTTCACTGGCGCCGCCGTCTTCAGTGCCGGGAGGAATCGGCCCGGTCGTCACGAGTCCTTCGCAGCCGGAGAGGACGAGCAGCGAGACGAGCAAGACGCGGTTCATCCGTTCGAACGTAGAGGATGAGCAAGGTCATGTCAGCCGCTCGACCACGACGCCCCGTTCGCGTCGAGCGCAGTCGAGATGCCCCCTCGCCTCGCACTTGACCCCTCGACTTCGCTCGGGGACGACGGTGTGGGCCTCTGCTATTTCCGAGCCCCCCCTCGGGTACGGGGGAAGAGCAACAGGTACACCTCGGGGTGCGGATTGATCAGCACCGTCTTGCCCGCCTTCGCCAGGGCCATCGCGCCTGCGAACCACGGCTCCTTCACCAGGTCTTCATCTGCTTCGACGTACTCGGGCACCAGCAGATCGAGCTCGATGGCATGCCCACCCGTCTCCTGCGCGAGCGCTGGCCCAAACGAGTACGCGCTCCACTCAGGCAGCGGCCGGAGATCGTTGTGCACCGCCCCGCCATAGAGCAGCAGCACCTTCTCCGCGGTGCCGCCCTCTTCCCGCTCGATCACCTCGAGGGCCTTCGCCTCGACCTTGCGCTTGACCAACAGCAGGCTCGCTTCCGCGTCGAGTGAGCCCGCGTCGTCGATCATCGATCGATAGTCATCGCAGTCGATCATCAAGATGTGGTTCTTCGCGCCCATCTCATAGGTGCGGTCGAGCAGCGTGGTGACCTCGTCCTCGGTGGTTTTCGGGCGCTGCGTGGTCTTCTCCACCGCCGCGGTCGCCTGCTGCTCTGCCGCGCCGCACTTGCCGTTGAGCATCCACGTCTCGACCACCACCGACGCGAGGCGGCCCTTCAACGCCGGGAGCAGCTCGCGCGTGAAACGCCGAATGGCGCTGGGCACCTTCGGCGCACCGTTCACCTCGTGGTACTCGCCCACGGCCAGGATGGCGGGCTTGCGCTCGAGCACGCGCTGAAAGCCAGCCAGCGGTGAAGGCACCACCGTGCAGGGAGCGCAGATGCCTGCATCGGGTGCAGCGGCCAGCAGCAGCGCAACGACCAGCATCATGCCACTCGCTCGACCTCGACTCGCACACCGCTGAAGGCTGCGTTGCCGCTGAGCGCGTCGATGACCAGCTCGTCGGTCAAATCGTTCACGCTCTCACCTGCATGCGCGGCGGCGACCTGCAGCTTGATGCCGTCGCGGCCGTGCCCGTAGCCATGGGGCAGGCTGACCACACCCTTCATCATCGCGGCGCTCAGCTCGACGGGCACCACCACCTCACCCACGCGCGACTTCACCCGCGCCTTGTCACCCGCGCTGAGCCCGAGCGCGCTCGCGTCTTCGGGGTGCACCAACAAGGTGCAACGGGGCGCACCACTGACCAGCTTGGGAGCATTGTGCAGCCACGAGTTGCAGTCGCGCAGGTGACGCCGGTTGATCAACATCAACCCCGGCGCACGCGGGGTGTTCAGCGTGGCCTCGAGGCGCGCGACGTCGGCGAGCAGCTCCTTGGGTGCGAGGTCGAGGCGTTTGTTCTTCGTGTGCAGCGCTCCCGGCAGCACGGACACCAGCGGTCCGAGATCGATTCCGTGCTCGGCCTTCTGCACCTTCTTGAGCGAGAGGCCACCGAGCCCACCCTTCGGCCCGAGGCGCAGCCCGAGATCGAGCATGCCCTCGACGCCGAGCTTCTCCAGCGCCGCCCAGGTCAACGAACGCTGCAGCGAGAAGCCGCGCAGCGCCTCGAGGCGTTTGCCCAGGCCGAGCAATATCTCCCAGTCGTGACGCGCGTTCGGGCCCTTGTCGAAGAGCGCCTTCGCGTAGCGCGTGGTGTTGCGCACGGAGAGCAGATGAAACGCGATGTCGTAGTGCTCGCGCTCCAGCGGTGAAGGCGGCGGGAGAATGAGGTTGGCGTGGCGGGTGGTCTCGTTGAGGTACGGATCGATCGCCACCATGAACTCGAGATCCTCGAAGGCGGTGTCGAGCTGACGGCCGTTGGGCGTGGACAACACGGGGTTGCCCGCGATGGTCACCATGGCGCGAACGCGGCCTTCACCCGGCGTGAGGATGTCTTCCGCCAGCGTGGCCACCGGGAGCTCGCCGCCCGATTCAGGCAGGCCGCGCACCCGGCTCTTCCAGCGCCCGTAACTGCCCCGGCCACCGCTGAGCACCTTGGGCAACGTGCGCGGATCGAACACGGGCGAAGGGAACATCGAGCCACCGGCACGATCGAAGTTTCCGGTGACCAGGTTGAGCACGTTGATCAACCACGCGCACAACGAGCCGTACGCCTGCACCGAGGTGCCCATGCGGCCGTACGCCACCGCCGCCTTCGCAGCGACGAAGTCCTTCGCGATGCGCTGCATGGTCTCCACCGGAACACCGGTCGCAGCCGTCACCCGCTCGGGCGGATACTGCTTCACCAGAGCGCTCACCACCTCGAGGCCATCGACGTACGAGGCCACCCGGCCCGGTGCCTTCAACACCTCGTGCAACAACGCGAGCAGCAGCAGCGCATCGGTGCCCGGCGTGATGAACACGTGTTCGTCGGCGCGTTCGGCCGTCTCGGTGCGGCGGGGGTCGACCACCACCAGCCTGCCGCCCCGTTTCTTCAGCGCATCGATGCGGCCTTTGATGTCGGGCGCGGTCATCAGGCTGCCGTTCGACGCGATGGGGTTCGCCCCCAGCATCAGAAAATACTGGGTGCGATCGACGTCGGGCACCGGGAGCATCAGCTGGTGACCGAACATCCAGTACGCCACCAGCATGTGCGGCAGCTGATCGACCGAAGTGGCCGAGTAGCGGTGCTTCGTCTTGAGCGCGCGCACGAAGAGCGCAGCCATCAGCAACGAGCCCGTGTTGTGAACGTTGGGGTTGCCTAAGTAGACGCCGACCGCGTGGGTGCCGTGGCGTTGCTGCACCGCATGCAGACCCTTCGCCGCCTCGTCGAGCGCGGTGTCCCAGGAGATCGGCTCCCACTTGCCGTCGCGTTTGAGCATCGGCTGACGCAGCCGATCGGGATCTTCGTAGAGCGCCTGCAGCGCGGTCGCTTTCGGGCAGATGTGCCCGCGGCTGAACGGATCTTCTTCGTCACCGCGAATCGAGAGGACCTTCGTGCCCTCGTACTCGATGCGTACGCCGCACATCGCTTCGCACAGGTTGCAGGCCCGGTAGTGAACGCTCGGCATGCCGCCACCGTAACGCCTTCGCCGGGTGGCTTCAGAGGTCGTGGTACGAAATCAACGTCACCAGCGCGGTGGCCAGGGGATCTTCGCCCTTGTTGGCCACGCCGATGTCGGAGGCCAGCATTCCGTCGAAGCGCACCAGGAAGACGAGGTTCTTTTCGACCCTCAGGAAAGGATCGGGCTGTTTGATCCTCGCGATCACCTCCTGCCCGGTTTCCTGAAAGACGTCGGTGACCCGGCGCTCCATGCGGCCCGATTCGGTGGTGCCCCGGTGTGCGTAGTTGGCCGTCGCCGCCCCCGAGCTGGTGGTGGTGCGCCAGGTCGCATTGACGTTGCCCGAGCTGGTGCTGACGGTGCCGTAGGTGGGCCCGCTCATCACCGAGGCCGTCTCATTGGAGAGCGCCTGCTCGAGCAGCACCAGCTCGGTCTTGCCCTTGACCTCTTTGGTCTCGGCAATCCTGGCGACGAAGAGCAGGTAGCGGCCCTTGTACGCAGCCGACTGCCGGAGGGCCGAGTTGAGATCGAACACGGGAATGCGCTTTTGCTGGAGCAACTGGAGATCGACCCCGAGGTGGCCACCCCGCGCGGCGATGACCTGGGCGATCAACGGCGCGGCTTCAGGTTTGGTCTTGAGCTCGTCCTCCCAGTTCTGCACCAGCGCCTCGAGTTGGGTGAAGTGCCCACGGGTGATGCACGCCTTCAGGTAGGTCCACCCCACGTCGCGCCCGATGGTCTTCAGCAGGGTTCGCGCCTCGAGTTCACAGTCGATGTCGCGGCGGTACTGCTTTGCCCATTCCCGGGGCGAGCCCAGGGAGGCGCGGGCCGTCGCCGAATCGACGACGGATTGTTCAGCGGGCGCGAAGGCTTCAGCCGCCGACATCTTCGGAACGGGGGCCGGCGTCGCACAGCCCGAACCCACCACCAGCAACGCCACCCATCCCAACGAACGCATGCGCAGTCTCCGGCTCATCGGCTGCCCGGTGGCACGTCGGCGGATTGCAGTGCAGTGGCCAGCGCGTCGTAACAAGCGCCGGCCTGCTTCGAGAAACGGCCCTCAGCGTCGAGCAGCACTTCGGCGCCGTCGAGTGAACACGAGGCCGCAGCGCTGGTGGCCCCGGCAAGACACAGCTCCAGGCGCCGCTTCTTCTCGTTCGGCGCCTGGCTGGGCTCGAGTCGCTCGTTGCACAGACCGCGCGCCAGGTTCTTCGCGGCCGCGATGTTGTTCTTCGCCTGCGTCTTCTTCGCCGCGTCGGTGGTGATGACGGTCGCGCGGCCGTCGAAGAAACACCTGCTCGAGTCACGCAACGTCACGCTGGTGCACGCCTGGCCCGAGGGCGTGGTGTCCACCGTGCCGGGCGACGTCATCGCGTTGGGTGCGGCGCCCCCGAGGAAGCGGTCTGGCTCGGCGCTCAAGAGCAGGACGACGGTGAGGGTCAGCATGTGGTTCTCAAAACATACACCGGATGTTTGATCAGGCGTCGAACGACGCTGCGGCGGTGCTGAAACCGGCGTGAGCGTACGTCGAAGTGAATCTTTGACTACAGGGAGCGTATGCAGCGCGCCGTGACTCCAAGAACCCGCCGGTCCCTCCGAACGGTGCTGGCACTCCTGCTGCTGACGGGCTGCGCAGGCGTGCAGCGCGTTCCGCTTCGCAATGAAGTGGTGCGAATGCGCGACGGCCGTTTCATCGGGCCGCTCGAGATTCCCGTGCCGCGGCGGGCGGATCACCAGGGACACGATTTCGAGATTCAGGTCACGCTGCGCACGCGCTGTGCGCCCAGGTTGGTGCTCGCGTTTCCCGATGGTGAGACGCAGACGCTGGGTGACTCCGATGCGCGCTGGCAGGAGTTGCTGGAGCTGCGCGCGAGTGGAGAGCGGGCTGCTGCTGCCGCCCCGCCCCCCGTGGTGTTGCCCCCTCCGCCGCCCCCTCAGCAACTGCCCACGCGTGACGAGCCGCTGCCGTACCCGGGGCCTTCGTCGGGCGCCGCCGCGTCGATCGCCGTCGATGCCGAGGTGGTGGTGCCCTTTCCTCGACAGCCCGCAGGTCACTGGGAGACCGTCACCACCGAGACCTGGAGCGGGCAGATCGCCTTCGAGAAGGAGCGCGCCTACCGCTGCTCCCGCGTGTCGGAGTACCGCGCGACGTATCTGAACGCCTTCAATGAAACGGGGATGATCACTCTCTGGGCCGAGGTGCCGCAGGAGCTCTCCGAGGCCGAGTTCAGCTACGAGATCGTCGAGCTCGTTCCTCCGAAGGTGGTGGTTGAGCAGCGGCGGGTGGTGGTCGAAGCACGTCCAACGCCGCCTCGCGTACGTCCGCCTCAGCCTTCACCCAGGACCGAGCGGCCTGCACCCGCGGGTGACGCGCGTGCGACGTGGGTTCCGGGGCAGTGGGTCTGGAGCGAAGGCAAAGGAGAGTGGGTGTGGCATTCGGGTTCGTGGCGAGCGCCGTCCGCGCCCGCGTTGCGCGTCGAGATGACGGGCGTGCCGCCGAACCCGGGCTGCACCTGGGCGTCCGGCTATTGGACGTGGGAAGGCACCAGCGGCAGCTGGTCCTGGCAGAAGGGCTCTTGGAAGGCGCCGCCGCCGCTCGAAGACGTGCGGGGAGAACCGCCCGGGCCGGGTGCGCCGTGGCAGATGGGTTCGTGGTCGTGGAACGGCGTTCGCTTCGTGTGGACGCCCGGGCGCTGGGGCAAACCGCCGGTGTTGGTGGAGGCGGTGCCTGCGCAGCCGTTCGCTGGCGCGCAGTGGGTGCGGGGCGATTGGATTCTCGTCAACGGCCGGTGGGTCTGGTCGCCGGGATTTTACGAGAGCGCTCAACGGCCTCCGCCGCCGCGCGTCGAGACGCCCGGTGTGGCGCCAGGGCCGGGCGCCGTGTGGCTGCAGGGCTACTGGCGTTGGGAAATCACGCTCAGCCAGTTCGTGTGGATCGCAGGTCACTGGGAGCTTCCGCCGGGTGAGAATTACGTGTGGATCCCCGAGCCGCAAGGCGCGGGCGGGTTGATCATCCGCGGTCACTGGGAGCTTCGCGCGAGGGTCGTACCGTGAGCCGCCTGTTCGTGGTGCTGCTGGCGCTCAGCGCGTCGTCATGCGGGCTGCTGCTCGATGGCGCGTATCTGATCAGCGGGAAGAACTCGTACAAAGACGTCGAACAACGAAGGCCCACCGGGCAGCAGCAGACCGCGCCTGAACGCAGGCTCACCTTCGAAGGGCCGCGGGTGCGCGTGCTCTGTGAAGACGTCACCCGCGGCGTCGATCGCGTGTGGAGCGTGCACAAGACCTACGAACACCAGGGCGGTTGGTACCAGGTGCATTGGCTGCCGGTGTTGCTCGAAGGCATCATCGGAGGCGGGCTGGCGATCGGCTTCGGCGTGAAGTGTGGCGACGGCTCGGGTGACTGCAACCTGATGTACGCGACCATTCCGTTCGCCGTCGACGTCGCGTACTCGCTGATTCGATTGCTGACGATTCGCCCGCCGAAGCTGGTCGACAAGAGCCTCACGCAGCCGCACACCGATGCGCATCCCACGCCGAGCGCGAAGAGCACCACCGCGTGCGAGCCCGACATGGAGATCGTCGCGACCGCATCGACCTCAGGCGGCCCGCTGCGGTTGCGCGTCGATGCGAGTGGCTGGATCTCGGATCAGGATCAAGCGCAGCTGATGGGCTTCGTGATGGGCTATCGCGACGCGCAGGTCAGGGTGTTCGGCAACGGAAAGCAGCAGGTGCCCGACTTGAATCGCTGCGCCTTCTTCCGCGAGCGGCAGCGCCTCGATCCGTCCCGCCCTCCGGTGCCGGCCGACTGCGAATCGCGGTAGTTCCCCCTCGCCCTGCGAAGGAGGCTGTTGAAGAAGGGGCGGCGAACTCATCGAAGGAACAACCGGTCCTCCCGAGAGCAGTCGAGGGAGTAGCGCCGTCAACGACTCAGGGCAGCAGTGAGATGCCCAACACGCCCGTGAGCCCGCCCGCGAAGAGCGCGAACAGGCCGAGAATGCCGTGCGTGCCGGCGAGGTGTTTCTCGTTGGCGACCAGCCGGCGGCCCAACCACCACATGATCAAGAAGAGCAGCGTGGTGAGCAGCGCCAGCTTTCCGTGAAACGTGGCCAGCGGTTCCCACTTCCGCAGCAGCACCGCGGAGCACAACCCGATGATCCACGAGAGACAGAACAGCGCCGCCGTCACCGGGCCCAGCTTGATGTGGCGGACCCGCGTCGAGGCAGGCGCGGGAATTCGGCGCAGGCGCTGCTTTCGCTGCGCGAAGCCGTCGCGGAAGACCAGGAAGGCGAGCAGCAGGCTGACCGTCCCCAGCAGCGGGTGCAGATAGATGAGGAGCTCGCTCGCCACGGTGCACCCCTAACCGCTCCCCCGAGCGGAGAGCGAGTACAGTTTCGCGAATGTCGAGCCGCCTCGCAGCCCTGCTCTCCGTCGTGCTGTTCGCGTGCAACCCCGGCAACCCGCCCCAGGGTCTTCCACCAGGCCCCGGCCTCGGTGGTTCCTGCGCAGCCGATGGCCGCTGCCGCACCGGCTTCACCTGCAGCTCGGCGCAGCTCTGCGAAGGCGCGCGCAGCAGTGAAGACGGCACCGCCTGCACGCTCGGCGTCGAGTGCGTCAGCGGCACCTGTTCACCCAACGGCGCACGCGGCATCTGCTCGGCCGCGGGCACGGGGGCGCTGGGCTCGAGTTGTCAGGGCGACTCCGATTGCGCCTCGACGCTCAAGTGCGGCTTCAACGGCGAGACCCTGTTTCCCCGCTGTCTTCCGGCGGGAACCAAAGACATCGGAGGTGAGTGCAGCGTGGGCCTCGACTGCGCGCAGGGGCTGCTCTGCGTGACGGGGAGCTGCGCCATCGTGAGCCTCACCAGCGCGATGACCCCGCACGGATATCCGCCCGTGCTCCCGCCAACGCCGGGCACCGGGTGGAAAGGCGCCACCTGCACGCCCTCGAAAGCTTCCGGAGAAGCGGCGCTCTGGGTTCTGCCGCGCGACACGGATGAACAAGCCGTGCGTGAAGACTTCTACCGGCTGCCCTTCCCCAACGATGCGTTGCGTGACGCGAGCGGGCGCATCGACTTCAGCCGGCACCCGAAAGACCCCGCTCCGATGTTCGGCTTCGACGTGCTCGGCCGCTACCTCGAGGCCCTCGCACCCGAGCCGTTCAGCAACGCCCCGACCGTCATCTTCCGCTTCGATGGGCCGATCGAGTTCAGCAGCCTCGTGCTCAACGGCGCCTCGCCGAACGTGCGCTTCGTGAAGTTCGAGACCGGCCAGATGTACCCACATGGTCTCTCGCTCCAGCTCAACGGCGGCGGCAATCGTTACACGTGCCACAACTGGCTCGGCATCCGCCCTTACAACGGCGAATCGTTGAGCGCGGGCACCTGGGGCGTGGTGCTGCTCAAGGGCATCAAGGGCAACGGAGCCGCGGGCACCGACCTCCAGCCTTCACCCGACTTCACCGCGATGTTGAGCGCGACGATTCCCTCCGATGCGCGGCAAGCGCTCGCGTGGCCCGGCTACGCACCGCTGCGCGCGTATCTGACCGCACAGAACATTCCGGTGAGCGAGGTGATCAACGCGACCGTGTTCACCGTGGGTGATGCGCAGCGCTTGATGAAGCGGCTGGCCACCAGCATCGCCGCAGCACCCGCACCCGTCGCGGAGACCTGGGTGAAGTGTGGCAGCGGCACGCCGTCACCCTGCCCCGACACCACCGGTCCTCGCGCGTGTGGGGCGGCGAACACCTCCTTCGAGGAGTGGCACGCGTTGATCGACCTGCCCATCTACCAGACGGGCACCGCGCCCTATCTCACGCCTGCGCAAGGCGGCGCGATCGACGCGAACACCACGCCGGTGCGCAGGGAGAAGGTCTGCGCCACGCTCACCACGCCGATGGGCACTCCGCCCGCGGGTGGTTGGCCGGTGGTGCTCTACGCGCATGGCACCGGCGGCAGCTACCGCAGCCACGCAGGCGATGGCGCTGCGGCCGCGCTCAGCAACATCACGCTGACGCAAGGCGCCGTTCAGGTCGCTGTGCTCGGCTTCGATCAAGTCGGCCACGGCCCCCGGCGAGGGCCCGGCGGGCAGACCACTTCACCCGACGACATCGTCTTCAACTTCGCGAACCCGGCTTCGGCGCGCGGCACGATGGCGCAGGGTGCGGCCGATCTGCACAGCGTCACGCGGTACCTGAAGAGCCTCGCCGCTGCGCCTGCTCCGGAGTTACCGGCGCTCGACGTGAGCCGGCTGGTGTACTGGGGCCACTCGCAAGGTGCGACCGAAGGCGCGCTCTTCCTCGCGCAGGATCGCAGCATCGACGGCACGGTGTTGTCGGGCGCATCGGCGTGCCTGGTGAACTCACTCACCTCGAAGAAGGCGCCCATCGACATCGCCGGTGGCCTCTGGGCCGCATTGGGTGAAGCGAGCCCGCAGGCGCTCAACGGCTATCACCCGGTGCTCGGCTTGTTGCAGGCGTGGAGCGACCCCGTCGACCCGCTGCACTTCGCGGCGAACGCGTCGGTGATGCCGGTGGAGGGCGCGTTGCCGGCGTACGCACGGCACGTGTTTCAAATCTGGGGGAAGGACGACTTGTTCACCGCACAGCCCGTGCAGTCGGCGTTCGCCGCGGGCGCGCGGCTGGGTTTCGTGGGGCCGAAGGTCGATACGTTCGAGGCAAGTCCGCTCACCAGCGTGTCGGGCAACGTGACGATGCCTCGCGTGGTGACCGCGGCCCTGCGGCAGTACGTGCCACTCGGGTACGACGGACACTTCGTGGCGTTCTCCAACGTGACGGCCACGACCGATGCGACCCGTTTCATCGGGCGCGTGCTGCGCGGTGAGGTGCCGACTGTTCCTGAGCCGTAGTCAGGCGCTCGGCTGATAGGGTCCGCCCCGTCATGCGCGCGAAGGACAAGTGCCCCTCTTGTTTCCAGCCCGTCTCGCCGACGGACTTTCTGTGCGCGAACTGCGAGCTGATTCTCGACGCGTCGCAGGTACCCGAGCGGCCGGTGGGCGACGTCAGCGTGGTGCGCCGCATGCTCGAGGCCCCGCAGCGCGGCATGACCGCGGGCAAGCCGAACCCCAGACCGCCCCGCTCTTCACCCACCGAAGGAATGGAAGGCCCGACCCGGAAGCTCGACCTCGGGCCTGAGCTCAGCGGCGTACCCGTGGTGGTCGCCACGCTCACCGGCAAGTCGGTGCAGCTCAGCGAGTTCGAAGCCTGGGTGGTCTCGCTCATCGATGGCCTGAGTGACGCGGTGGGGCTCGCGAAGAGTGCCGGCGTGCGCGAGCTCGAGCTGAGGGTTGTGCTGCGAACGCTGCAGGAAAAACACATCATCGACTTCGCCGACGAGCCGCTCAGCGACGCCGACCTCGACATGCCGCAGGTGATGGGCACGCTCGACGAAGAAGACGAGATGCAGACGGCGCCGGGTCTGCCCGATCCGCGGCAGTTCGGCGCGAACACGGATCGCCGTGATGGCCGCTTTGTGGCGCCGCCTTCCAAAGCCGCCTCGCACGCACCGGAACAACCGGTCCTCCCGAGAGCAGTCGAGGGCGTACTTCTGCGTCGCGCGGCAAGTGGCCCCTCGACTGCTCTCGGGGCGAACGGTGATGTCGAGGCAGCACCTCGGCCTGGTGCGCCGCCTCGAGTCGCCGTGGCGATTCCTCCGATGCCGGAGAACCTGCCCCTCGCGCCACCTCGGGCCGCCGTGGTGATTCCGCCGATTCCCGACGACCTGCCGTTCGCGCAACCAGCACAGGAGCCTGGCAGGAGAGGGCCCCTCATTCGTGCGGGGCGCGCTGCGGTGCCACCGGTCCTGGCGAGTGCCCCTTCGACTCCGGTCGGGGGGAACGCTCCGGCCGTGCCCTACCCCTCCGTGAAGACGCCGCTCGGTGGGAGCGCCGCGGTGCCCCCGCGACCACCTGCCCCGCCGTTACCCAAACCCGAGCGCACCGACCCGCGCATCGCCTACTCCGGCAACGTGAACCGCAAGGTGCTCGACGCGCTCGCGAAGGTGAAGCGGGTCGAAGCGCCGGCTTCAGCCAGCCCTCAGAAAGAACTGCCGGTCGCCGACGTGCTCGCACGCGACACCCTGCAGGTGGCCCTGCGCATGGAACAAGGCGGCCGGCTCGACGAGGCCATCCGCTTCCTGGAAAAGTCCATCGCGCAGAGCCCCGAAGCCGCTTCGCTCTACAACCGCCTGGGCATCATCCTCATGCGCGAACGCGCCGACTATCGCCGGGCCGAGACGCTCATCCGCAAAGCCATGGAGTTGGCGCCCGACAACACCGTCTATTCGACCAACCTGCAGCAGGTGCTTTCGAACCAGGCGCTGCGCGCCCACCGTTGACCCCCATGTAGGCGAAGGTTTCGCGAGCCGTTCAGTGGGGCTGAAGGCTCTACTCAGAGTACGCCCATGGAGCTCCGCAACCCCCGGCCAGCACTGCGAATCGTCGACGGCGCCACTGCCGAAGCGGCGCTCGTGCGGGCTGCGGCCAAAGGCGACAACAACGCCAGCGAGCGGCTCTACCTCGCCTGCGCTCCCGACCTGACCCGCTGGGTGTCGCGGGTGGTGCTCGGCTCGGCCGACGCGCAGGACATCGTGCAGGACACGTTCGTCGCGGCCTTCACTCAGCTCAAGTCACTCAAGCAGCCCGAAGCGTTTCGAGGCTGGCTGCGCACCATCGCCCTGACCCACATTCGCCGCCGCTTCCGCACGCAGCGGTTGTTGCGCCGCCTGGGTTTCAGCGCGGCCGAGCCGTTCGAGGTCGAAGCCATCATCAGCGACGACGCGCCGGCCGAGGTGGTGACCGAGGTGCGCCAGGTGGCGAGCCTGCTGCGTCAGCTGCCCGCCGATGAAGCGCTCGCGCTCGTCTTGCGGCGCGTCGAAGGCTACCGGCTCGAAGAGATCGCCGAACACTTGAACTTGTCGTTGGCCACCGTGAAGCGGCGGCTCGCAGCGGCTGAAGCCCACTTTCAGGCCCTGCAGGAGGTGCAGTCATGATTCCACGACGTCCACTCTCGGAGTTCGTGAACCCGCCGGAGGTGAACTCGGCGGAGCTGCACGTCGAATGGCACGAGGTGCGCCGAAGGGTGCGCCGTCATCGTCAGGTCCGTGTTGCTGCAGGGGCCGCCGCGGGGTTGCTGCTCGTCGGCCTCGTCGCCGGCGTGCTGTTCCGCTCGAACGAAGTCACCCTCTTCGCAGGTCAGCAGGCCCTCGCCCTCGACGCGGCCCGCTCGCTCACCCTCATCGAAGGCTCCGAAGTTCAGCTCGCCGCCGGCGCGCAGATCGATCTCACCCTCGCCGATGATCGGGAAGTGGTGGTGGTGCTCCAGCGGGGGCGCGCTTCGTTCGACGTGACCAAACGGCCCTCGCGCCGGTTCGTGGTGAAGGCCGACTCCATCGAAGTGCGCGTGGTGGGCACGAAGTTCGCGGTGCGCCGTGACGGCCGCGCGGTCGAAGTGGAGGTCGAACGCGGCATCGTCGAGGTGCGTGAAGGTGACGTGGTGAAGCGGCTGGTGAAGGGTGAACGCTGGGTCCGCGTGCTCCCGCTGGCCGAAGCCACCCCCGTGCTGGAGCCCGATGAAGAAATGGTCGAGGTCGAAGAAGAAGTGGAACAACCCCGCACCACCCAGAGGCGCAAAGTGGTCCGCCGGGTGCGCAAGCAGCCTGCAGCGGAGCCGGTGGCCGCAGCACCGGTGGCCCCCGTCGCAGCAACGGAAGAGCCCCTCGCGCCGGTGGTGGTAACGCCCGCAGCGCCCGAGCCCAGCCCCGCCGATGCCTTCGCCGCCGCCATGCGCGCTCGCGCGGCCGGTCACGCCAAAGAAGCCATCGTGGGCTTCCAGCAGGTCTGTGAACGCTGGCCCTCGAGCGCGTTTGCGCCCATGAGCGCCTTCGAGTGGGGCCGCCTCGCCCTCGATTCTCAAGACGATCCCCGCCAGGCCGCGCGCGCCTTCGAGCGCACGTTGGAGCTGGCCACCTCGGCATCGCTCGTGGAGGACGCATTGGCTCGGTTGACCGAGGCCTATGCGAGGTACGATGCCGTCTCCTGTCGCCGGGTGCAGAGCGATTATCTGCGGCGTTTCCCCGGCGGCCCGCATGTGCGAGGCGTGACGAAGGCGTGTCCCCCCTGATGTTGGTCGCATCGTTGTCGATGACCGCTGCCACCTGTTCGGGTGCGGAAGGCGAGGTGCCCGCCCGCTTCGTCGCGTTCAATCAAGACGACGCCGCCTGGCTCGAGAAGGAAGTCAGCGAGTGGGTCCGTGAACGGGGCCGCAGTCTGTGTGCTGCTCGCTCGCAAGACGAAGCACTCACGCTCGACGGCACCGCGCAGCTCGAGGCGGTCATCGAGTTCGACTTCAATGGCGCGCACCGCACCCGCACGGTCTTGCGAGGCACCGAGTCGGCCGAGCTCTTCCGGTACCAGGTCGCCGCCACCGCTGAAGAGCTGGTGCGCTCCACGTGGGAAGCCCCTCCGCCGCCGCGGTTCAGCGTGTTGGTGCGGGGTGAGTTCACTCCGTTCGGCACCGGCACGCTGGGCTCGGGTGGCTCTCTCGGCGTGGGCCTCTTCGTCTTGCCTGTGTTGTGTCTCGAGCTGATGCTGGGCGGTGGCGCACTGCTGGCGCAGACGCTTCCCACCGGTGGCACGGTCTCCGGTGCGCTCGCGCGCGGCACGCTCAGCGCCTCGTGGCTTCCGGTGCAGCTGGGCATCTTCCGCGCCGGCCCCCGTGCCTCGGTGCAGGCGGGCGTCTTGTCGACCCGCGTGAACGAAGAGGCGTTGCCTGCCACCACCGGTCTCACGCCGTGGCTGGGCGCCGGCGGCGGACTCACGCTGGGCATCGCCACCCGGCACGTGATGGTGCAGGTGTTCGGTGAAGTGGGCGCGGTGCTCCTGGGCACCACCGTGTTGTCCGAAGGTCTGCCCGTCCATCAGGTGCGCGGCGTGTTCGGCACAGCCGGTCTGCAAGCGGGGTGGCTCTGGTGATGTTCCGATTCGCGGCGGTGCTGCTGCTGGCGCAACACTTCGAGGTCGTCTCCGACTGTGGAGGTGCGAAGGCGCCCCCGGTGAATGACGCTCCGCTCACCCAGGTGGTGGCGGGTGCCTTCTACGGCTGCGAGGTCGAAGCAGGCGCGGTGCGCTGCTGGGGCGCGAACGAACGGGGCCAGCTCGGCCGCGGCACCACCAGCACCACGGAGAGCTCAGGCGCAGTGAGCCTGCCAGAGCCGGTGGCGCAGCTCGCGCTCGCGGCCACCTCGGCGTGCGCGCGCACCGTCACGGGCAAGGTGTGGTGCTGGGGCGACAATGGCGCCTGGCAGCTGGGCGTCGCAGAGCCTGCGTTCAGCGCGACGCCACGTGAGGTGGTGCTGCCGGTGCCGGTGGCGAAGCTCGCGACACACTCCGATTTCGTGCTCGCGCTGGGCAGTGATGGGCGGCTCTTCGGGTGGGGCAACAATCACGAAGGCACCCTCGCGCGCGGCGACGCGGACCCGATGATGGTCTCGCCTGAGCCGGTGCTGCGGGCGGCAGTCGAGCTGCGTTTCACCGACATCACCGCGGGCCAGGGCAATGCGTGCGGCCTCACCTTCGAAGGGGTTTTGTGGTGCTGGGGCCGGCGCCTGTTCGACGGTGATGGGGTGCGCGTTCCCCAGAAGCTGCTCGAGGGTGTGAGCTCCGTGGTGTCGGGCGCGTTCGTGGCCTGCGCCCTCCGCACGGGCGGCGAGGTGTGGTGCTGGGGCTCGAGCCCCACCAACGACGGCCTCACCATGGAGTGGCCCGCTCCAACCAAACTCGAGCTGGGCGGCGCGAGTGTCCGGCAGGTGGACTCCCAGTGGTTCCATGTGTGCGCCGTGACTACCGCCGACGCGCTCTGGTGTTGGGGGCGTGGCATCGAAGGGCAGCTGGGCCTGGGGTCTGGCGAGCCGTTCTCCGTGCCGCAGCTCGTCACGAGCGAGGTGGAGTCGGTGGCGACCGGCTTCTTTTTCACCTGCGTTCGGCGAAAGAATGGGGCCGTGGCGTGTACGGGAGCCAACGAAGCCGGGGAGCTGGGCCTGGGCGACACCGGGCGCCGCAACGTGCTGACCAATCAGTGAATTTCACAGCGTTCAGGAATGGATGACCCGAATTTGTTGCTGACCCACAGATTCGGGCAAGCCATTTTGGGCGGTGAGCCGAAGTGG
>JANODF010000272.1:0-1802 GCA_031412555.1 Archangium sp.
TGCTGAGCTACCTGCCCGACGCCATCGAGCGGGAGGTCGCCCCCGACAACAAGCCGCTGCCCCCGGTGGGCAAGCCGCTCAAGCTCGCTGACTTCGACAAGCTGCACCCGGAGAAGGCATTCGACCCCGATCCGAAGAACGGCGTGCCCGTACCGAAGAAGGTGGCGCCGCCGGTGGTGGAGAAGCCAGCGCCCCCGCCGATCGTGAAGACCAGCCCCGACTGTTACGACACCTCGCCTAAGGGCAAGGTGGGCTACCTCACCATCGGCGCTGTGACTTCGGTGCGTGTGGAGATCGATGGCAAGCGGGTCTGCGTCAACGCGACGAAGGTTCCGGTCGTGGCGGGATCCCACAAGCTCAAGGTGACCGACGTGAAATCGAAGCAGGAAGACGTATCGAACATTCGGATCGAGGCGGGGAAGCTCGTGAAAATCACACCGGTGTTCCGTTCACGATGAGCACGCTCGAGAAGACGCGCATCTTCGTGGTCGAGGATCAGCCGCAGCTGCTCAAGAACCTGCTCAAGGTGCTCACGCTTTTCCCCGAGCTCGAGGTGGTGGGCACTTCGCAAGAAGGCGAAGACGGCGTGGAGCAGATGGTGAAGCTGCTGCCTGATCTCGTCTTGCTCGACCTCGAGTTGCCGGGCATCGATGGCATCGAGGTCACCAAGCGGCTCAAGAGGCGGGCGCCCAGCGTGGAGGTGCTGATCCTCACCTCGTTCGACGATGAGCAGAAGGTCTACGAGGCGATTCAGGCGGGCGCGTCGGGGTACCTGGTGAAGCGAGTGGGGCCCGACAAGATTCGTTCGGGCATTCACGACGTGATGGGCGGTGGCACGGTGCTCGAGGCGATCATCGCCAAGCGCTTCTGGAACTATTTCCAGTCGGTGCAGGCGAAGAAGGCGCAGCCCGAGAACACCTGGGGCCTCAGCCCGCTCGAGTTCGACGTGCTCAAGTTCGTCGCGAAGGGGTTGTCGAACGCCGAAGTGGGCCGGGTGATGGAGCTCGAGCGCCGCACCGTGCGCACGCACTTGAGCCACATCTACCGGAAGATGGGCGTCAACTCACACGTCGACGCGGTGGTGATGGCGCTCAGGGCAGGGATCGTCGAACTTTGATCCTGGTGCTCTCGCTGCTCCTGCTCGCGGTCCCGGCAGAGCTGAAGGTCTCCCATCGCAAGGTGATCACCGAAGACGGCGCTTCGTTGGCGCTGCACCGGTTTCTGCCGCTGGGGCGTGCGAGTGCGTTGCCACCAGTGTTGTTGTTGGCCGATGTGGGATTCGGACGGCCGTTGTTCGACTTCAAGGGCGCAGGTCTCGCGCGTTGGTTGGCGGCGCGGGGGCGGCTCGTCTACGTGGCCGAGCTGCGAGGGCAGGGCGCTTCGGATGCAGGTCACTCGCTGCGCACGGTCATTCATCTCGACCTGCCGGCGATCGCGAAGGCCATCGCGGCTGAACGAGCCGGGCCGATCGATCTCGTCGCGCAGGGCTTCATGGGCACGCTGGCCATCGCGGCGAGCACGCGTGAACTGCAGGTGCGGCGGGTGGTGGCGTTGAGCACGCCCGTGGTTCAGGAAGAGCCGACCGAGCTGGCGCGCGCGTTCTTGAGCACCGGCGGCCGCTTCACGTCGCTCGCCTCTTCACCGGAAGGGTTCGGCATGTTCGAGCAGCTGTTCGCGATGGGGGCGGAGATCGACCCTTCGGTGATGCGAGGGTTGGCGGGGTCCTTGCGGACCAGGAGGGTTTTCAGTTCGAGCATGGATGGCTCCAGGGATGCGGACAGCCGATCGCGAAGGACGCGAAA
>JANODF010000273.1:0-12318 GCA_031412555.1 Archangium sp.
GCAGGGCCATCATGGTCATCACGGTGCTCACGCCGATCACGATGCCCAGCAGGGTGAGCATGGTGCGCAGCGGGTGGGCCACGAAGGTGCCGAACGCGAGCGCGAGGTTGTCGAAGAAGGCGCGAATCATTCGTCCCTCAGCGCTTCCACGGGATCGAGGTTGGCTGCACGCGCTGCCGGCCAGATGCCGAACACCAGGCCGACCAATGCGGCGAAGCCCACGCCGAAGAAGACGGTGCCCGGCTTCACGGTGGCCGCCAGCGGGGTGATCAAACTGACGATCTTCGCTCCACCCAAGCCCACCACCGTGCCGATCGCGCCACCGACCGCGGAGACCAGCGTCGCCTCGAGCACGAACTGCGTGATGATGGTGCGTTTGGTGGCGCCCAACGCGCGGCGAATGCCGATCTCGCGGGTGCGCTCCCTCACGGAGACCAGCATGATGTTCATGATGCCGATGCCGCCGACGAGCAAGGTGATGAAGCCGATGCCCAGCGCCACGCCGTAGAGCGCGCCGGTGAGCTGTTCGTAGGTCGACGCGAGTTGGTCTGGCTTGTTGATGGCGAAGTCGTCGGGCTTCTCGGGCGGCGTCTCGCGAATGCGGCGCAAGATGCCCACCAGCTGATCTTCGCTCTGATCGAGCGTCTCGGGATCTTTCACCTGGATGCCGATGTCGATGGAGCGCCGGCCGCGGAAGAACGCCTTGAACGTGTTGAAGGGGATGACCACCGACAGGTCCTGGCTCTGGTCGAGGATCTTCCCCTTCCGAGAGAGCACGCCGATCACCGTGAAGGGTTTGCCCGCCACCCGAATGGTCGAGCCGACGGGATCGATGCCGTTGGGAAAGAAGGTGTCGGCAATGTCGGTGCCGATCACCGCGACCAGGCGGCGGCTCTCGTTGTCGGCGTCGGTGATGAAGCGGCCGTTGGTGGTCTCGAAGCCGCTGACGGTGAGCCACTCGGCCGTCGAGCCGGTGATCGACACGAAGTTGAGCGCACGGCCCATGAACTCCACGTCGTCGTTGTCATCGAGGATCGGCACCACCGCGGCGCACAGGGTGCACTGCGCTCGCACCGCTTCCATGTCGGCGACGGTGAGGTTCTTGCGGTTGCGGAACTCCCACCAGTTGCCCATCTGCACCCAGGGGTGCTTGCTCACGTAGACCGACGAGCTGCCAAGGCTCGCCAACTGCGCCTGGAAGCTGGTGTCCATGCCCTGCACGATGCCCAGGATCGCCAGCAGCGTGGCCACGCCGATGCCCACGCCCACGGTGGTCAGCAGCGTGCGCAGCCGGTGGTTCGCCAGCGAGTTGACGGCGATGCGCATGCCTTCGACCAGGTCGATGCGCAGACTCATGACACCCACCTGAGCGCGAGGTGGCCCCTCACCCCAACCCTCTCCCCGCTTCGCAGGGAGAGGGAGCCACGGGGGAGCGTCATACCGCCACCGGCCTGGTGACATCGAGGTAGGCGATCTTCTCGCCAGGCCCGTCACCGATCACCTTGCCGTCACTCAAGCGGATCGCCCGGGGGCACCGCGCCGCCAGCTTCGGCTCGTGCGTCACCAGCACGATGGTGTGACCCGCGCGGTGCAGCTCTTCGAACAGCTTCACGATCTCCTCGCCCGTCGCCGAGTCGAGGTTGCCGGTGGGCTCGTCGGCCAGCAGCAACGACGGCGTTCCCGCCAACGCGCGCGCGATGGCCACACGTTGTCTCTGACCACCCGAGAGCTCCGTCGGCTTGTGGTGCATGCGCGCCTCGAGCTTCACCTTCTGCAGCGCCTCCACCGCCTTGGCCCGCCGCTCCTTGGCAGGCACGCCGCGGTACACCAGCGGCAGCTCGACGTTCGCCAGCGCCGTCTCGCGCGGCAGCAGCTGGAAGTTCTGAAAGATGAAGCCGATCTCTGCGTTGCGAATGCCGGCCAGCTCGTCGTCATCCATGCGGGAGACGTCTTTGCCGTTGAGCATGTAGCTGCCGCGGGTGGGCGTATCGAGGCAGCCGATCACGTTCATCAAGGTCGACTTGCCAGAGCCCGACTGGCCGATGATGGCCACCCATTCGCCGCGGTCGATGCCGATGCTCACGCCCGCGAGCGCGCGCACCAGCTCACCGCCGACGGTGTACTCGCGGTGGATGTCGCTGAGCTCAATCAGCATGGCTCAACCGCGCTTCCCGCCGCGGCCGCCGGGACCCTTGCCGCCGCCGCCCGCCTTCTGGTCCTCCACGAGGTCGCCTTCCTTCAGGTCTTTGGCCAGCGTGCGGTAGGGGCCTTCGATGATCTCGTCGCCCTCCAGCAGGCCCTCGAGGATCTCGATGTCGGTGTCAGACGAGATGCCCGTCTTCACCCGGCGCGCGTGCACCTTTTTCTCTGCGTCGACCACGAAGACCACCTTGGCGAAGGTCTCGCCCTTCTTGGGCGCCGAGAGCTTGTTGCCTTCGACGTTGGTGGCGGTGTCGACCAACGAACGCTCGGGGCGCACGGTGACGGCCTGCACGGGCACGATCAACGCGGAGTCACGCTGATCGGCGGTCACCTTCACTTCGGCGCTCATGCCCGGCAGCACGCGATCGGGCTTGGCCACCAGGGCGACGGTCACCGGGAAGCTGGTGGTCTCCTGCTCGGTGCCGGGGTTGCGAATGAGCGCCTTCTGCGCGATCTCCACCACGGTGCCTTCGAAGGTCTGAGCATCGAACGCGTCGATCTTGATGTCGGATTTCTGACCGAGGAGCAGGTGCACCACCTCGTGCTCGCCCACCTCGATCTTCACCTCCATGGCGTGCAGCGCGGCCAGCGTCATCACCACGTCTTCATTGAAGTCGGACCCACGGACCCGCTCACCGACCTCGCGGGTCACTTCGATCACGTTGCCGTCGATGGGCGAGAACAGCGTGGTGCGCGAGAGGTTGTTGGCCGCCTCTTCCATCACGGCGGCGGCCTGCGCGGCGCGATCGGCCTGCGAGGCGAGGCGTGATTTGGCCGAGGCGAGATCCGACATCGCGCGCTCCTCCTCCGCCTTCGAAGCGAGGCCCTTCTCCACCAGGCCTTTGACGCGGCCGAGCTCCTGGGTGAGTCGATCGATCTCGACCTGCACGGTGGTCATCTCGGACTTCGCGGCAGACCACGACGCCGAGGCCTGGCGCACGCTGGCTTCGACGCGGCGTTTGTCCAACTTCGCCAGCACCTGGCCCTTCTTGACGGTGTCGCCGACCTTCACCGGCAGCTCCATCAGATCGCCCGAGAGGTTCGAGCTGATCTTCACCGTGGTGGCCGCTTCGACTTTTCCCGCGCCCGTCACCGTGCGGGTGATGGGGCCCTTCTTCACCTTCCCGAACTGCACCTCGGTCGCCGGAGGCGGCTTTTCGCGAAGACCCGCAAACGTGATTCCGCCCACTGCAGCGATGATGAGCGCTGCGATCAAACCCTTCCACCACGTCATGGAGTGCCTCCTACCGCTCGCTCCAGCGCTGCCCGGGCCGTGGCGACATCCGCCCTGCCCTGCAGCACTGAAAGCTGTGCCTGCGTGTATTTGATCTGCGCGTTGCGGACTTCGAGAGTCGAGCCTGCGCCGGCCGAGAAACGTTCTTCTTCGAGCCGGGTCTGCTCCTGGGCCACGCCGAGGTTGCGCTCCGAGATGGCCAACACTTCGACCTCGGTGGCGTAGGCCTGGTTGGCGCGGGAGATCTCGGTCTCGAGATCGACGACGGCCTGGCGGCGCTGCGCTTCGACGTCACTGAGCTCGATGCGCGCCCGCTCTTCCTGGGCCACGTGTTGAAAACCGCTGAAGAGATCCCAGGTGAGGTTGGCGCCGACGCTCAAGACGTTCTGCTGCGTGGGGTCGACGAACTGCGAGAGCTCGGGGGAGTTGCGCGAGTAGTTCGCGCTGACGCCCAGCCGGGGAAAATAGTCGGCGCGGGAGACCGCCACACCCAGCTCGCTGGCGCGAATGCGCTCGTCGAGCGACTTGAAGAGGGGGCGCTTCTCGCGGGCGGTCTTCACCGCGGCCACCGTGTCGAAGGCCGGCGCGGGCTGATCGAGCTTCTCGGGCACCACCGCCACCACGTCGGCATCGGCTCGCCCGATCCACTGCAGCAGCGAGAGGCGCGTCTGCGCGATGCGCTGCTTCTGCCGCACCACGTTGATCTCGTCGTTCGCGAGGTTGGTGCGCGCGTCGTACACGGCGGCCCGGCTGCTGCGCCCCGCTTCGTAGAGCGCGCTGGCGCGATCGACCTGTTGTTTGCTGCGCTCCAGGGTCTCGATGAACACCTTCAAGGTGAGCTGCGCCTTCACCAGCTCGAAGAAGCGGCGCACTGCCTCCAGCTCGCTCGACAGCTGTTGCTCCAGCAACTGCCCGCGGGCGGCCTCTTCCTGCGCACCCGACTGAGCCAGCTGATTCCACCAGCGGCCACCGTCGTAGATGAGCTGGTTGACCGAGAGGCCGAAGTTGAAGCGGCCCTGCTCGGTGGGCTTGGTGGTGGTCAGCCGCTGCTCGAACTCACCGGTGGGGAAGTTGTTGTCGTCGAGCACGGGCACGGTGTTGAACTGCCGCGTCTGACCGATGAAGGTCATGCCCGCGCCCAGGTTGAGATCGACCTGCGGCAGGATCACCGAACGCGAAGTGGTGGTGTTCGTCACCGCGCGTTGCACATCGAGGCGCGCGCGCACCGCGTCGAGCGACTCGCGCGAGGCGTCTTTGACCTCTTCGAGGGTGATGGGCGTGGACGCCAACTGACTGGCCACGAGCAGACTCAAGAGACTCACGTTCACCCTCCCATTCCTTCCGCCAGCCCCGGCAGCCCGACGAAGAAGGCCGCCGCAAACAGCACGTAGAGGAAGAGGCCGAACAACGCGCCCTTCCACGGAGCCCACTTCGAGGCGGCCGCGAACCCCAGCCCCATCAGCAAGGCGACCCAGATGTTGATGAGATCGATCGCCGTGTACACCCGCTTGAGCGCCGGGCTGGCCATCGCGATGACCGACGAGAGCGACGTGGGTACCAGGGTCTCTGCCACCCGCGGGGTGATCACCTCGAGCTTGAGCGCTGCCAGCACTTCGATGCCGTGGAAGACGGCCACGGGCAACATCGCCAACGCAGCGACGGTGAAGAGGTCGGCAAACAGCGCCTTGCGGCCGATCAGCCAGGCGGCGATCTTCAGGACCACCGAGAGGAGGAGCACGAGCAGGGGCATCAACATCAGGCCCTTGGCGATGCCGCCGACGAGGGCCACCCGGCCGGCCTGCTCGATGGCCTCGTTGACCTCGCGTTCGCTGGCCTTCATCAACTCGCCGCTCATCTGCATCTGGGGGATGACGGTGCGCGAGGTGTCGAGGCGCAGGGCAATCGCCGCCCCGGCCGCGGCGGTCAGCACCGCGACCAGGAGCAACGGCACGAACCAACGACGGGTCTCGACCGCACGGGGAATGGCCCCCAGGGGATCGAGCAAGGCGCGGAGGGGCAACGTCAGGGCTTCCATGGGTCGGGGGCGGGCGAGCACACAACGCCAGCGGGCGGTGGTGATTTCACCAACCCTTTAGTTTCGCCACGGAAAAGCGAAAAAGCCCAACAGCCCGGAAGCACTGGCCCGAACGGAATTTGACGGTGTGACTGCACGTGGCCTCTCGACCGCGGCCGCCCCGATCGGGTTCCCCAAACGCCGAAAGACAGTTCTGTGGCGACCTGTAGCGGAAAATTTGGGACAGCGATCTCGCGGGTGTACAACTCGGCCCTCACGCGTCCCCCGGGAGTCCACCGCCACATGGTCGAGAGCAATGACTTCGCTCAAGTGATGCTGGAGGCAGAGGACATTGCCCAGAGCGTCAACCAACGCCTCACGACGGCCCACGTGCTGCTCGCGATGTTCACCGTCGAAAACCGCGCGGCCCTGCTGCTCGGCGAGAAGGGCGTGAACGAGGACATTCTCCTCGAGCTGCTCACCTCGGCGCCCAGCGAGCCGGAAGGCTTGATCAAGGAGCTGCGCGAGAAGGGTAAAGAGATCGCGGCCAACTGCGGCTCGGCCGAAGCCGATTGCCTGCACGCGATGATCGCCATGACCCGGGTGCGCTGCTCCGCGCAGGACCTGCTCTTCAAGACGGGCATGGATCTGACCGCCCTGCGCAACACCGCGCTGAGCTACTTCACCTCGGGCCGCATGCCGCGCAGGCTGATGCTGCAGCGCGAGCTGCCCCCGAACATGCCCCGCGCGTCTTCGGGCCGCCCGGTCGGTGCGCCCCCCCTGCCCTACGCGCCACCGGCGCGCGTGGCCACCGTGGTGCCCCCCCCCAAGCCCGCCACGCTCAAACCAGCGATGTCGATTCGGGATCTGGTCGACGACGTCTCCGATGACGAGGTCGAAGAGCTCGCTTCATTGCCCGCCCCGGTCGCGCACGCACCGCGCGCAGCCCCCAGCGTGATGTCGGGCAAGTGGCAGCTCGACCCGCGCACCTTCCCCCTGCTCACCTCGCTGGGAAAGAACCTCACCGCGCTGGCTCGTGAAGGAAAGCTCGACCCGGTGGTCGGCCGCGCGCGCGAGATCGACGAGATCATCGACATCCTCGGCAAACGCCGCACGAACAACCCCGTGCTGCTCGGTGAGCCCGGGGTCGGCAAGACGGCGGTGGTCGAAGGCGTGGCCCAGCAGTTGGCCAGCTTGAAGGGCCCGCTGGGCGAGCGGATGATCATCGAGCTCGACATGGCCACCCTGGTGGCGGGCACGCAGCTGCGCGGCTCGTTCTCCGAGCGCCTCAACTCGCTCAAAGAAGAAGTGAAGAACGCCGCGAAGGTGGTGGTGTTCATCGATGAGGTGCACACCCTGATGGGCGCCGGTTCCACCGGTGAAGGCCCGCAAGACGCGGCCAACGAGCTCAAGGCGGCCATGTCGCGCGGCGAGTTCCCCTGCATCGGGGCGACCACGCACGACGAGTACCGCAAGCACCTGGGGAACGACCCCGCGCTCGAGCGCCGCTTCACCCCCGTCGTGGTGAACGAGCCCTCGATCCCCGACACCGTCTACATCTTGAACGGCGTCATCACCCGCTACGAGCAGCACCACCGGCTCAAGTACGCGCCCGATGCGCTGCAGGCCGCCGCCTCGATGTCGTCGAAGTACATCAGCGACCGGTTCCTGCCCGACAAGGCGATCTCGGTGCTCGATCTCGCGGGTTCGCGTTGCCACCGCGAAGGCAAGACGCTCGTCGAAGCGCAAGACGTCGCGCGGGTGATCGCCAAGATCGCGCAGTTGCCGGAAGAGCGGCTGCTGATGAACGACTCCGCTCGCCTGCTCTCGATGGAGAGCGACCTGCGCAAGCGCGTCATCGGCCACGAAGACGTGATCGATCGCGTCGCCCGCGTGGTGCGCCGCAACTACGCCGGCTTCTCCAGCCGCCGCCCCATGGGCAGCTTCTTGTTCCTCGGCCCCACCGGCGTGGGCAAGACCGAGATGGCCCGCGGCCTGGCCGACGTGGTCTTCGGCAGCCGCGACGCGATGATCCGCATCGACATGTCCGAGATGTCCGAAGGTCACGGCGTCTCCCGCCTCATCGGTGCGCCCGCCGGCTACGTGGGTTTTGGAGAAGGCGGCTAGCTCACCGAGCCCGTGCGCCGCAAGCCCTCTTCGGTCGTGGTGCTCGACGAGATCGACAAGGCGAACCGCGAGGTGTTGCTGCTCCTCCTCCAGGTGCTCGAAGAAGGCCGGCTCACCGACGGCAAGGGCCGCCACATCGACTTCTCCAACACCATCGTGATCCTCACCACCAACCTGGGCGCCGAGGCGTTCTCCAGCAAGGGCCGCTCGATGGGCTTCGGGGGCCAGAGCATCGAGGTCTCAGGCGAGCAGGCCGCCTCTGACAGCGCGCGCCGTTCGTTGCCGCCCGAGCTGTGGAACCGCATCGACGAGCGCTGCGCCTTCAAGCCGCTCAAGGAGATCGAGGTCGCGAAGATCGCCACCCTGCTTCTCTCCGAGTCGAGCAAGCGCCTGCACTCCGAGAAGGGCATCGCCTACGAGGCCAGCGACGAGGTGATCGCGCACCTGCTCAAGAGCGGCGGGTTCGACCCCACCCTCGGCGCGCGCCCCATGCGCCAGACCGTGCAGCGGCTGGTCGAAGGCCCCTTGGCCGAACGCATCCTCGCGGGTGATTTTGCGCAGGGTGATCGCGTGCGCATCGAGCTGGCGGCCGGCCAGCTGCACTTCAGCCCGATTGTTCTGAACGAAAGAGCGAATTGAAGAAGCCGAAGAAACAGCCGCGCCTTCCCCCTCGGGTGGTGATCGTCGGCTTTGGGCGGGTCGGTGGAGCCATTGCGCTCGGCCTGCGTGAAGCGGGTTGGGACGTGGCGGTGTTGCCGCGTTCGGCCGACTCCGTGCGCAAGGCGGCGGCGTTGCGCGTTTTCCTGGCTGATCACGATGATCTGCGGGCCGCCCAGCTGTGCATCCTGGCGGTGCCTGATTCGGCCGTGGGTCCCGCCATGGAGCTGGTTGAAGAGGATCTCGGCCCCTCCACCGCCCTGGTGCACTGCAGTGGCGCCTTGCCGCTGACTGTCTTTTCCAGCGCGCGGACCAAACGCCCCGTGGGCTCGTTTCACCCGCTGGTGGCCATCTCGGACCCCAAAGACTCGCTGAGTGGGCACGCGGTGGCCCTGGCCTCGACCGATCGCACCCTGCACGGGAGCCTGGAGCGCATGGCCGTGGCCCTGGGCATGTCGCCCCTGGAGGTGCCTGAAACCGGCCGGGCCGCCTACCACGCAGGGGCCGTGCTCAGCGCCGGCCTGCTGGTCGCCCTGCTGGATGGAGCGGTCAGCGCCTTTGAAGAAGCCGGTTTGAACCGCGAAGTGGCCCTCAAGTCACTGCTTCCCCTGTCGGCTTCGGCCCTCCGGGGGGTGCAATCGAAGGGTCTGGAGAAAGGTTTGACCGGCCCCGTGGTGCGCGGCGACGTGAGCGTGGTGCAGGCCCATCTGGAGTCTTTGCCTCCAGAGTTGGGGAGCTTGTACCGCCTGCTCTCCCGGCGGGCCCTCCGGCTGACCCCCGCCCTTCCGCCAGAAACTCGACTGGCCCTCGAACGACTGCTGGCCTGAAAGCGCCGGTGAGGCTAGGTGCGGTGCACATGAGCAAACCCGGGGGCCCAATGGCAGCGGCGGCGACGTGGGATTCGGTCGCCGAGTCGTACACGCAGCACGTCGTACCTGTGTTCGAGAACTACGCGCGAGAGGCGCTGCGCATCGCAGCCGTCCCGCCGAACTCGGAGGTACTCGACGTGGCAGCAGGTCCCGGCACGCTCGCGTTGGTGGCCGCTGAAGCGGGCCACCTCGTGACGGCCGTCGACTTCTCGCGCGGCATGATGGACCGGCTTCGGGCCGCCACCAGCGCGCGCAAGATCAAGATGGAGACCAAGGTGTGCGACGGCCAGGCGCTCGAGCTGCCTGCCGATCGCTTCCAGGCCGCCTTCTCGATGTTCGGCCTCATCTTCTTTCCCAGCCGCGCGCGTGGGTTCTCCGAGCTGTACCGGGTGATCAAACCCGGTGGCCGCGCGGTCGTCGCCAGCTGGGCGCCGATGGAGAAGCTGCCCTTCATGCAGGTGCTCTTCGGATCGCTCTCCGAGCTGCTGCCCCCCGCCCCGCCGCCCCCGCGCGTGCTCGAGACGACGGAGGCCTGCATCACCGAGATGGCCACCCCGGGCTTCAGCGACGTGAAGGTCGAGCAGGTCAGCTTCGCGTTCGAAGCGCCTTCGTTGGCCGAGTTCTGGGCCTGGTTCCCCTCGAGCTGCGCGCCGCTGGCTGCGCTGCAGAAGCAGCTGGGCGCCGACTACGCGCCGATGATGGAGAAGCTGTCTGCCCGGGTGGCCGAGCGTATGGGGCCCGGCCCCGTGAAGGTCGACATGCCAGCCTTGTTGACGTCGGGCACCAAAAACGCCTGAGCTTCACACGGTGCTCCGACTGGGAGCGCATGCGAAGGTGTAGTTTAAAAGACACATTGTCCGCGTCCGCTGCGGCTGCAACTCTTTGAGGGGTGATTCTTCTTCGCCGAGGTCTCGTTGCCGTAGCGGTGATGGCGGTCGCTGGTTGCGCCCCGGAGGTTCCGAAGCAGGCCTCATCGGGGTTCAAGATGGCAGAGCACTCGATGCCCTTCGCGAACTTCGCGACCGGGTTCGATGCCTCCGAGATGGACGCTGAGCTCGCGCAGCGCATGTTCGGCGACGAGGTCTGCGTCAACCGCGCCTCGCCGTGCGAGCTGACCCCGGCCGCGCGCGCCTTCGTGAAGAAGGCGAACAAGGCGATGGCTGGCGGCCGCTGCGAAGGCTTCGCGGTGATGTCGTCGCTCTTCTTCGGCGGCAAGCTCGACCCCGTCGATTTTGGCGGTTCCACGGCGCGCGATCTGACGTTGGAAGACAACACGCCGTTGCAGCGTGAGCTGGCCTACTGGTTCACCACGCAGCTGGTACCCGAGGTATCGACCAAGCAGACGAAGTCCTACATGGCCAATGAGGTCATGCCCGTGCTGGCCAAGGTGTTGAGCCCCGACGCCAGCGAGCGCATGCGCATCGGCATGGTGCGCAAGAAGGGCAAGACCATTTCCGGCGGTCACGCCGTCACGCCGATTTCCTACGCCGAAGACCCGGCGGCACCAGGCGTGTTCCTGCTGCGCGTGTACGACAACAACAACCCCGACACCGAGCGGGTGTTGAAGATCGACACCAAGAACAACCGCTGGGAATTCGACGCCGCCGAGAACCCCGAGAAAGAGTCACGGCTCTACTTCGGCGACGACAGCAACCAGAACCCGCTGTACTTCGCGCCGATCTTCAACCGCGTCGGCCAACTGCCGTGCTCGTTCTGCAAAGAAGACGGAGAGACCACCGTCAGCTCGTCGGGGGGCGCCCAGATTTCGATCGCCGGCCTCGACCTGGGCGTCATCGACGGCTTCCTCAAAGGCGACACCGCGCCGAGCTTCTCGCTCGGCCTCGACAACGCCCCGGCCGAGTTCCACGTGACGGTGCCGCGCGGCCAGCTCACGGTCAACGTCACCAACCCTGTCGACGCCGACTTTCCGTACGCAAGCCAGGGCGTCGACGTGCAGGGGTACCGGTTCGCCGCGTCGGCCTTCGACCTGCTCGTCACCGGTGACGACAAGCTGACGGTGTCGGCTGACGGCGCCGCCGTCGGCTACCTCAACACGAGCCGCACCCCGCTGGGCCTCAAGACCGAGGTCTCGCTCGATGACGGCCGCGCGCTCTCGGTCTCGGCCATTCTCACGGGTGGCTCGAGCGACGTGACCGCCGGCGTCGACCGCATGACCGGCGCGGTGAGCGTGGCGGCCGGCAACTCGCAGGGCGCGCAGGTGACGCTGGTCGTCACCAACACCAGCGTGACGGGCGAAGAAACGACGGGCCAGCTCACCTTCACGTCGGAAGGCGACGGCGGCATCACGGCCGACACCGCGGGGTGGATGGCGGGAGACCCGTTGACCGGCACCGTCACCAACAACGGCGTCACCGTCACCGTCAGCAACGCCTGCGAAGACGGCGTCAAGTCGGGCATGGAAAGCGACGTCGATTGCGGCGCGGTCTGCACCGACAAGTGCAGTGTCGCGCAGGGCTGCCTCGCCCCCGGCGACTGCCTGTCGGGCTTCTGCAGCGTGGCCGGCCGCTGCGTCGCGACGTCATGCGAAGACGGCAGCCGCACGGGCGATGAGACCGCCGTCGACTGCGGCGGGAGCTGCAGCGCGTGCGCGGTGGGTCTTGCGTGCGCGCAGAACTCCGACTGCGCGGGTACCGCAGCCTGCGCGGGCAACGTGTGCAGGCCGACGTTCGCGGTGGGCCTGGCCGTCACGGGCCTGCCGCAGGTCAACAGCGTGCTGCTGCGCAACAACGGCGGCGACGACCTGTCCGTGAGCGCCGATGGCACCGCCGTCTTTCCCACGCGCGTCGTCGGTGCGTACGACGTCACCGTCGCCACGCAGCCACAAGAAGCGCAGTGCAGCGTGGTCAGCGGCGCCGGCACCGCGACGGCCGACGTGGTGGTGCAGGTCGACTGCGTCGCCACCTTCGCAGTCGGAGGCACCGTCACCGGGCTGCCGACGGGCGAGACGGTGTCGCTGCTCAATGACGCCGAAACGCTCGTGGTGAACGCGGGGGGGGCGTTCACGTTCAGCGGTCGCGTCGCCGACATCTATTCCGTGACGGTGCAGACACAGCCGTCCAGCGCGACCTGCATCGTCACCAACGGCGCCGGCCTGGCGAGCGCCGACGTCACCGACGTGCAGGTCACGTGCAACACGGGCGGAGGAGGCAGCGGACAGCTCGATCCGACCTTCAACACCGTGGGGTGGCTCGCAC
>JANODF010000274.1:0-26182 GCA_031412555.1 Archangium sp.
GCAGCCCTTCAGGCGGCCCGCTGTAGAGCACCCGGCCACCACGCGAGCCCGCTTCGGGACCCACCTCGACCAACCACGCAGCGTGGCGCATCACGTCGAGATCATGCTCGACCACGAACACCGAATTCCCCGCGCGGGTGAGCGCATCGAAGGCGTCGAGCAACGAGCGGCTGTCCGCCGGGTGCAGGCCTGCCGAAGGCTCGTCGAGCACGTACACCACGCCGAACAGGTTCGAGCGGATCTGCGTCGCCAGCCGCAGCCGCTGCAGCTCGCCCGGTGAACAGGTCGGCGTGCTGCGCTCGAGGGAGAGATAGCCGAGCCCCAGCTCGAGCAGCGTCTTCACCCGCGCCACCACCTCGTCGACGATGCGCTCGGCAGCCATGCGCTTCTCGATCGACAAACTCTTGCTCACGCCGGGAGCGAGCACGGCCGCGAGCTGACTCAAAGGCAACCGGGAGAGTTCTCCGATGTCGAGGCCCGCGAACTTCACCGAGAGCGCCTCTCGCTTGAGACGCTTGCCGTCGCAGCCAGGGCAGACCGTGCCGAGCATGAACTGCGACACGCGCCGCTTCATCAACGCGCTCTGAGTCGTCGCGAAGGTATGGAGCACGTGCCGCTTCGCGCTGCTGAAGGTGCCCTGGTAGCTGGGCTCCATCTTGCGGCGCTGGGCTTCTTTCGTCTCGGCAGGCGTGAGCCCCGCGTAGACCGCGACCGTCGGTTGTTCGTCCGTGAACAGAATCCAATCGCGCGTCTTCTTCGGCAGCTTTCGCCACGGCGTGTCGACGTCGACACCCATCGCCACCAGGATGTCGCGCAGGTTCTGGCCACCCCAGGCCAGCGGCCACGCGGTGACGGCGCGCTCGCGAATCGTCAACGAGTCGTCGTGCACCATCGACTTCTCGGTGACCTCGTAGGTGAAGCCCAGCCCGTGACAGGTGGGGCACGCGCCCTGCGGCGTGTTGGCCGAGAAGTCCTCCGCGTAGAGCATCGGCTGCTTCGGCGGATACGTGCCGGCGCGCGAGTACAACATGCGCAACGAGCTCGAGAGCGTGGTGACGCTGCCGACCGAAGAGCGCGTGCTCGGCGTGCCGCGTTGTTGTTGCAAGGCGACGGCGGGCGGCAGGCCTTCGATCGAATCGACTTCGGGCACGCCGACTTGATCAATCAACCGCCGCGCATACGGCGCGACCGACTCGAGATACCGGCGCTGGGCCTCAGCGAAGATGGTGCCGAACGCGAGCGACGACTTGCCGGAACCGGAGATGCCGCTGAACACCACCAGCACATCACGTGGCACGTCGACATCGACGTTCTTCAGGTTGTGTTGGCGCGCACCGCGCACCCGAACGAAGGACATGGTCATTGAATGCGCAGCGCCTCTCGGATTTCCCACCGATACACCGACAATCCGTCGAGGGTCAGGTTCGGTAGCAGATTTCCGAGCGCGTTGGCTTCGATGATGCTTTGGGAATCAGCCAACGCTTCGGTTAGAGCGCGATGGGGCGCTCGAGCGGGGCTCGTTTCGATTTTCGCTTTCGCGGCTCACGGTTCGGGAGCTTCGACGGCCCCTCACCCCGACCCTCTCCCCGCTTCGCTGGGAGAGGGAGACACTTTCATCTCTTCAGCCAGGGCAAGTCGCTGCCCGCCAACGCCCACTTCGTGTCGGGATACGCCTGCTGCGCGGTGAAGTTGCCCCAGTTCACGTTCGCGTACCGATAGCCGTAGCCACCGTGGTCGCTCTCGGCCCACTGCGCTTCGGGCACGCCCATCGACTTGAGCGTCATGCCGAACCACTGGTGCATCAGCAGGCCGGGGTTCTCCACCTCGGTGCGGTTGCGATCGTAGACGAGCGCGGTGTTCCGGTAGTCGACGTACTGGCCGGTGGCGAAGTAGCCGCTGGCGCCGCCGAAGGTGATCACCGGCACCGAGAAGGTGTTGTGCGTGACGTTGCCGCTCTCCTGCGTCCAGACGATCAACGTGTGGTCGAGCAGCGTGCCGCCCTGACCATCGGGCGTGGCGTCGAGTTTCGCCGCGAGGTCGAGCATCACGTCTTCGAAGAAGCGCTGATTGCCGCCCGAGAGAATCGTTTGCGGCGCCGAGGGCATCTGGTTGTCCATCGCCGGCGCGAGCTGTTCGGCGCGGTGCGCGACGGACTGGTGGTAGTCGCCCGCGAAGTCGGTGAACGTCGAGTCGGCATGGAGCACCGCGATGCGTGAGAGCCCGCAGGTGAACGACGACACGATGAGGTCGTTGAGCATCTTCGACGACGCTGACTGCTTGGTCGGGTTCACGTCGTAGTCACCGACGTACGGCCGGCCATACAGGTCGTGGTTGCTCCGCGTGCCGCGCGCGGGCTGCGTGCACTGCGCGCCCACGGTGACGTTGAGGCGGCGCTTCAACTCATCGAGGCGCTGCAGGTGTTGATCGACGCGCTGCTTGTCTTCACCCGACATGCGCCGCGCTGAATCCTTCAGCCGCTGATAGTCGTCGCGCACCCGGTTCACCGCCGGAGGCCGCGGCGCGGGACCGCCCACCATGGTGCCGGGCGGGAAGATGCGGTCGTACCAGGACAGGCTGTCGCGCGTGCCTGCCACCTCCTGAATCGCACCGCTGCGCGTCGAAGGATTGGCCCACGTGTAGCTGATGCGGGAGCCCATGGTGAGCACCCGCTCCCGTACCGAAGAGAGGTCTGGATAGAACTCGGGGCTCCAGGCCATCAGCTGATCAATCGTCACCCGCGGGTGCGCGCCCATCACCGCGCCGTCGCCCATCGCCTCACCCGAGCCGTCGTTGCGCGCCATGTTCCCCAGGTGGCCACCGGAGTGGTGCCCCACGTAGAGCGGCCAATCGAGGCCCTGAATGACGTTCATCTTCGAAGCGAGCTGCGAAGTGAACACGCCCGAACTTCCCGTCAGCACCGGCGAGACACCCGCGCGGCCGTTCTGCACGTTCAGCGCGAGCGGCTGACGGCGAATGGTGTGACCGCCGTAGCTCTGCGTGGTGGGCGAAGCCGCTGCCGGGTACATGTTCTGATTCCAGATGGCGCCGTGGCTCGTGCAGAGGTGCACGTAGAACTTCGGCGTGGTCATGCCCTGCGCCTGGGCCCGCCCGCTCCACAACGAGGGGATGACCGGAGCGGCGGCGAGCGCCTGCAGCAGCATTCGGCGAGACAGAGCCATGATTCGTTCTCCGTTACGGCGACAGACGGCGGCTCTTGAAGCCGGGGAGGAAAGCGGTGGCAGCCAGTGCATCGGTCAACGAACCACCGCGTGCGGCGACGTCGAGCGTGCGGAGCGCACAGGCATCGAGGGTGAGGCTCTCTGCGCGCTGGAAGCTGTAGCGGAAGTACTGACGGGCAAAGCAGCTGTCGACGCGGCGGCTCTCGGCGAGGCGCGTGGTGACCGAGCCGATGTCGGGGAAGGCGCGTTCGTCTTCGAACTCCACCCGGGGGGTGGACACGGTGTTCACTTGCGGCGCGCCCGTGGGGTTGCCGTCGAAGTCGAAGAGCTGCTGGTGCGTGCGCACGCGGCCCAAGGCATCGAAACCTTCACTCACGTAGCCCAGCGGGTTGAGCGCGCGGTGACACCCCAGGCAGCTGCTGCCGGGCTGCTCGGTGAGGTTTTCGATCTGCTGGCGCGTGGTGGCGTCGGCCGCAAGCTCAGGCGTGGTGACCATCAAGTTCCCCGGCGGCGCGGGAATCGAGTCGCACAGGAGCGCCGTGCGAATGCGCAACCCCTTCATCACGGGGCGAGTGTTCGCGCTGTCGTTGGCGAGGAACGCAGCGCGGGTGAGCAACCCCGAACGCGTGGTGGGCAACCGCGCAGGCTCGGTGGTGCCATCCCAGACCGGCGCTTCGTAGATGGCGGCCAGCTCTGCGCTCTGGGTGAACTGGCGCGAATCGGTGAGCAGGCCATCGAGCGTGGCGCCGTGCTTCACGTTCCAACGCACCGCGGAGAGCACGTCGTCGAACATCGCGTCCCGCAGCTGGGCCGTGGGCCGATGGGCTCCGGCGAAGGCGTCGTACTGAGGCGTGCCGACGCGTGAGGTGAGTGAGCCGAGTTCCTGCAGGCGGAACCATTGGTTGAAGAAGTCATCGACCATCACCTCGGCGCGCTGATCAGCGACCAACCGGGCGACCTGCGTGCGGTACTCGCCGTCTTGCAACAACGCGCCGGAAGCGGCCGACGCACGGAGCGCCGCATCAGGAGGCGCTTGCCAGAAATGATACGAGAGACGCGCGGCCAGCTCTTCTGCGTCGAGGGCGAACACTTCACCACCCAGCGGCTGATCACCCGACTCGAGGTGGTACAGAAACCCGGGCGCAGCGGTCATCACCGTCAACACGTCGGCCACTGCATCGGGATCCACCGGCGTGGTGCCGGCGGTGGCGATGAAGAACGCGCGGTCATCGGCCGACAAGGTGTGGCGCACGGCGAGCGGGCCGAGCTTGTCCACCAGGGCCGACAGACACGCGGCGTCGTTGGTGGTGTTCGAGTCCGTCGCACACGCGCCCATCAACTCCGTCAGGCGCGCGGCGGGCCGGGTGGCCTGACGCGCCAGCGCAACGGACACCGCGTAGGTCGCGTCGACCGTCGCCTGCTGCGTGGTTTGATCGAGCCGCGAGAAGCCACCGTGGGTCTCTCCATTGACCTTCACCACCGTGTCTTGCGGAACCTGGCCGAGCTCAGTGCCCAGCGCGTTCCAGGCGGCGCCGTTCGACTGCGGTAGGGCGGCGTTGGCGAACGCGCGCACGGTGTTGAGGTACTCGGCCCGTGAGAGCCGGCGCAGCGGCAGCTCAGCGGGGGTCTGGGCCGGGTCACACTCGAAAGGAATCGCCGCCTCGCCCCGGGGCGCGGTGGGGTCGGGGGTCAGCACGGTGATCTCCTCACCGGTCGGCCCCATCAAGACGCCCTCACATCCCGAAAGAGTGAGGAGCAGCACGCTCAGTAGCCGTCGCATTTCGGTCACCCGGTGAAGAGAGCCACGACCTCGAAGAACCGGCTCAGCCTATTCCTTCCCTCTCCCTCGGGGCCCTCGGGGAGAGCGTCAGGGTGAGGGCATCACCATTCGCCTACAGGGGAGTACCCGGACCCGGTCTTCAGACTCCCCAGGGGGCGAGGGACCTTCGGCTTGATCGCCTGCCCGAATCGACGTATCTACATGCATCGATGGACGAGCTGACTGAAGCCTTTCGGGCACTGGGAGATCCGACGCGGCTGCGAATTCTGCGGCTGATCGGAGAGGCCCGTCTCAACGTGTCCGAAGTGGTCTCCCTCGTCGGGGTGGCGCAGTCGTCGGTCAGCCACCACCTCACCCGGCTCAAAGCGCTCGATCTCATTCGCGAAGAGCGGCAGGGCGGCTTCACCTACTACTCGCTGGCGATCGACGAGAAAGCGCCGCTCTGGCCGCTGATCAAACTGGCCCGCGGCGCCGAAGATGAACACGGCGACAAGGCGCGCCTGACCGAGCTGCTCCACCGCCGCGAAGACGTGCACACGCTCAACGAGAAGCTGCTCGAGCCCGGCCAGTCGTGGCGGCTGTGGTCGGCGGCGCTCTCCAGCCTGCTGCCCCCGCTCGACGTGGTCGACTTCGGCTGCGGCACCGGCGTGTTGACCGTCGAGCTCGCGCGGTGGGCCCGTCACGTGACGGCGATCGATCGCAGCGGCGCCGCGCTGATCAAGGCGAAGGCCGAAGCCGCGCGCCAGGGCCACACCAACATCACCTTCCTCGAGGCCGATCTCCACGCGCTCCCGCTGCCTGACGCGAGCGTCGACCTGGTGGTGGTCTCGCAGAGCCTGCACCACGTCGACTCCATCGAGCATGTGCTGGCCGAAGGGGCGCGCCTGCTCAAGCCGGGCGGCAAGATGGTGGTGCTCGAGCTGCTCCCCCACGACGAAGAGTGGGTGCTCGCGCGGCTGGGCCACCAGCACCTCGGCTTCGACCCCGAAGCGGTGCGTGAAGCGATGGTCGCCGTGGGCATCGACGCCCACGAGGTGTTCCCCGCCCCGCGCGACGCGGCTTCTCCTTTCAAAGCGTTCCTCCTCACCGGCACGCGCGCGCGCAAGACGACGACGCGCCGCCACCGTTCCACCGAAGCAGGGAGGGCGGAAGGCAAACGCCCTCATGAAGAAAGAGCACGACCATGACCACTCCTTTCGAACAGCTCTTCAAAGAACGCATCGTGATCATCGATGGCGCCATGGGCTCCCTCATCCAGACCTACGGCCTGGAAGAGAAGGACTTCCGCGGCGACCGATTCAAGGAGCACCACCGCGACTTGAAGGGCAACAACGACCTGCTCTCGCTCACGCGGCCCGACATCATCGAAGAGATCCACGGCCGCTACTTCGCCGCGGGTGCCGACCTGGTCGAGACGAACACCTTCTCCACCACCAGCATCGCGCAGGCCGACTACGAGCTGAGCGGTTCGGTCATCACCGACCTGAACATCGCCGCCGTGCAGTGCGCCCGCCGCGCCGCCAACGCCGCGCAGGAGAAGACGCCCGGCCGGAAGTGTTTCGTGGCCGGCGCCATCGGCCCGCTCAACCGCACGCTCTCGATGTCACCCGACGTGAACCGCCCCGAGTACCGCGCGGTGACGTGGAACCAGGTGGTCGCGGCGTACGAAGAGCAGATCCGCGCGCTGCTGCAGGGCGGCGTCGACGCGCTGCTGGTGGAGACCATCTTCGACACGCTCAACTCGAAGGCCGCGCTGTTCGCCATCGAAGGCGTGTTCGAAGAGATGGGGCGCCGTGTGCCGGTGATGATCTCGGTCACCATCACCGACGCTTCCGGCCGCACGCTCTCGGGCCAGACCATCACCGCCTTCTACGATTCGGTGCGGCACGCGAAGCCCTTCAGCGTGGGCATCAACTGCGCGCTGGGCGGCGCCGAGATGCGCCCCTACATCCAGGAGCTGGCGCGCGTGGCCGAGTGCTACGTGAGCTGCTACCCCAACGCGGGGCTGCCCAACGCCTTCGGCGGTTACGACGAGACGCCCGACGAGATGGCGGCCGTGTTGCTGGACTTCGCCAAACAGGGCTGGCTCAACCTGGTCGGTGGTTGCTGCGGCTCGACGCCCGAACACATCGCGGCCATCGCGCAGGGCATGAAGCAGCACGCGGCGCGCAAGAGCCCGGCGGGTGTGCACGACATGCGCCTGAGCGGTCTCGAATCACTGGTGGTTGCATCTCCCGCGAGGTCGGTATGAGCGTCGCATCGCAGTTTCTGATCGTCGGTGAACGCACCAACATCACCGGCAGCCCCAAGTTCGCCAAGGCCCTGAAGGCCGGCGACTGGAACGAGTGTCTGTCGGTGGCCCGCCAGCAGGTCGAGTCGGGCGCCAACATCCTCGACATCAACGTCGACGAAGCGCTCATCGAAGGCGAGCCGACGATGGTGAAGTTCTTGAACCTCATCGCCGCCGAGCCTGACATCTGCAAGGTGCCCATCATGGTCGACAGCTCCAAATGGAGCGTGCTCGAGGCGGGCCTGCAGTGTCTGCAGGGCAAGGGCATCGTGAACTCCATCTCGCTCAAAGACGGCGAAGAGGAGTTCTTGCGGCGCGCGAAGCTGGTCAAGCGCTACGGCGCCGCGGCGGTGGTGATGGCGTTCGACGAGCAGGGTCAGGCCGCCACGCGTGACGAGAAGGTGCGCATCTGCACCCGCGCCTACAAGCTGCTCACGGGCATCGGCTTCCCGCCCGAAGACATCATCTTCGACCCGAACATCCTCACCGTCGCCACCGGCATCGAGGAGCACAACAACTACGCAGTCGACTTCTTCGAGGCGACGAAGATCATCAAGGCCACCCTGCCCCACGCGAAGGTGTCGGGCGGCGTGTCGAACGTGTCGTTCTCGTTCCGCGGCAACAACCCGGTGCGCGAGGCGATTCACTCGGCGTTCCTGTTCCACGGCATCAAGGCCGGCATGGACATGGGCATCGTGAACGCCGGCATGCTCAGCGTGTACGAGGAGATCCCCAGGGACCTGCTGGTGCTGGTGGAAGACGTGCTGCTCAACCGGCGCGCCGACAGCACGGATCGCCTGGTGGCGTTCGCCGACTCGCTCAAGGCGCAGCACGGTGGTGGCAGTAAGATCGAGATGAAGGAAGACCTGGCCTGGCGCAACGCGACGGTCGCCAGCCGCCTGTCTCACGCGCTGGTGAAGGGCATCGACGCGTTCATCGAGGCCGACACCGAAGAAGCGCGCCAGCAGTTCAAGCGGCCGCTCGACATCATCGAAGGCCCCTTGATGGACGGCATGCGCGTGGTCGGTGATCTGTTCGGCGCCGGCAAGATGTTCCTGCCCCAGGTGGTGAAGTCGGCCCGCGTGATGAAACGCGCGGTCGCCTACCTCACGCCGTTCATGGAAGAGGAGAAGCGCCAGGCCGTGCTCGCGGGCGCGACGGTGCGCACGCAAGGCAAGGTGCTGCTCGCCACGGTGAAGGGCGACGTGCACGACATCGGCAAGAACATCGTCGGCGTGGTGCTCGCGTGTAACAACTACGAGGTGGTCGACCTCGGCGTGATGGTGTCGTGCGAGAAGATCCTCGCGACCGCGAAAGAGAACGGCGCCGACATCATCGGCTTGTCCGGCCTGATCACCCCTTCGCTCGACGAGATGGTCTCGGTCGCGAAAGAAATGACGCGCCAGGGCTTCACGGTGCCCCTGCTCATCGGCGGCGCCACCACCAGCCATCCGCATGCCTCGGTGAAGGTGGCCCCCCAGTACGCGCCCGGCGTGGTGCACGTGCTCGACGCGTCGCGCGTGGTGAACGTGGTGAGCGCGTTGCTCTCGCCCGAGCAGAAGCCTGCGTTCCTCGCTGAAGTGGCGGCCAAGCAGCAGCTCGCGCGCACCGACTTCGAAGCGCGCCGCGTGCAGCGCAAGTTGCTCAACCTGGCGGAAGCTCGCAATCGCCGGCAGAAGTACGACTGGTCGACCATCGACATTCCGAAGCCCGAGCTCATCGGCACCCGCGCGTACAACGACGTGCCGCTGCAAGACCTGGTGCCCTTCATCGACTGGGGACCGTTCTTCAACGCGTGGGAGCTGTTCGGCGCGTTCCCGAAGATCCTCGAAGACGAGAAGGTGGGCGTCGAAGCGAAGAAGCTCTACGCCGACGCGCAGACGCTGCTGGCGCGCATCATCAAGGAGAAGCGGTTCCGCGCGAACGCGGTGATCGGCTTCTGGCCCTGCAACACGGTGGGCGATGACGTCGAGCTCTACACCGACGAAGCGCGCAGCAAGGTGCTGGGCCGGTTGCACATGCTCCGGCAGCAGGCGGAGAAGCAGCCCGGTCAGTTCAATCTTTCACTGGCTGACTTCCTCGCGCCGAAAGACTCGGGCCGCATCGACTACGTGGGCGGCTTCGCGGTCACCACGGGCCTGGGCGTCGAAGAGTTCGCGGAGAGCTTCCGCAAGCAGCACGATGACTACTCGGCCATCATGGTGCAGGCGCTGGGCGATCGACTCGCCGAGGCGTTCGCGGAATACATGCACAAGCAGGCGCGCGTGCTCAGTGGCTTCGGCAAGACGGAAGACTTGAGCAACGAGCAGCTGATCCGCGAGCAGTACCGCGGCATCCGCCCCGCGCCGGGCTACCCCGCGTGCCCGGAGCACACCGAGAAGGGCACCTTGTTCCAGCTGCTCGATGCGACGAAGGCCACGGGCATGACGCTCACCGAGAGCTTCGCGATGAACCCGGCCTCGAGCGTGAGCGGCTTCTATCTGAACCACCCCGACGCGAAGTACTTCGGGCTGGGGAAGATCGGCCGCGACCAGGTCGAGGACTACGCGGCGCGCAAGGGCATGAGCATCGACGAGGCCGCGAAGTGGCTGGGGCCTTCTCTCGATGAGTCGAGTGTCGGGGCCACGGCCGCCGCTTGATGCCTCGAGCTCCCTCTCCCTGCGCCAGCGGGGAGAGGGTTGGGGTGAGGGGCCTTCCGAGCATGGTGGTCACCCCTCTAGAATGAAGATGCAATGGCTCACGACGAGCTCCTTCAGCGCATCACCTTCGATCCCAGGATCTTCGGCGGCAAGCCGATCATTCGCGGCCACCGTCTCGCAGTGGAGCACGTGCTTGGGCAACTCGCGGCAGGCGACTCGCAAGACGAATTGCTCAAGGCGTACCCGTGGCTCGAGCCGGAAGATGTACGCGCGTGCCTCGCCTACGCCCGGCGCGTCGTGGGTCACGAACGCGTGGAACTGCATCAAGCAGGTTGAAGCTTGAGACCCTGGTCGAGCATCCGCATCGTCGATGACGGTGAGCCGCTGGTGCCCATCACGCACGAGCAGCTGAGCTTCGAGAACCCTCATCCGTACGTCGCGCTCGGTGCGCCCTACGGACGGTGGAGCCCCTGGTTCCTCCGGCGCACGGTGTTCGAGCGGCTGCTCGACGCGCAGTCGAGGCTCGTCGTGGGTTGGCGGCTGCACCTGCTCGACGCCTGGAGGCCGCTGGCCGTGCAGGCCTTCATGGTGAACCACACCGATGTGCTGCTCCGTCGTGAAGCACCCGAGCTCGATGACGACGCGAGGCGCGAGCGCGTGCTCACCTACTGGGCGCCCCCCAGCGAGAACCCCTCCACGCCGCCGCCGCACAGCACCGGTGCCGCCATCGACCTCACGCTGTGTGATGAGCAGGGCCGCGTCGTGCACATGGGTTCACCCTTCGACGAGCCCACTGAACGTTCGCACCCTGATCACTTTGCCGAAGCCATCGATGCCGCCGGGAAGCAGGCGCACGACCATCGGCAGCGCCTCACGCGCGTGATGCGCGAAGCGGGCTTCGTGCAGCACCCGCAAGAGTGGTGGCACTTTTCATTTGGAGATCGCGCGTGGGCCCGGGAGAACGATGTCGAAGTCGCCCGCTACGGCCGCACGGCCCCCGGCGAAACACTTGTGTAAAATTCCTTTGGTTCTGACGGAAGTGAGGCAGATTCCGCGCCGTCTCACTCACCTCAGGGGGTTTCACATGCGTAAGTTCGTTGCGTTGTTCGCGGTCGTGGGCTGCTTCGCGTTCGTTGGTTGCACCAAGAGCCAGTCGGAAAACTGCAAGAAGCTGATCGCGTGCTCAGAGGCGCTGAGCCCCGGCACCGGCGCCGCCATGGAGACCAGCTACGGCAAGGATGGCGCATGTTGGAAGAACGGCGACAGCGCCGCGGCCTGTACCACCGCGTGCGACAGCGCGATGGCCGGCTACAAGGCGATGCCGAACTTCGCCACCACCGACGCCTGCAAGTAAGCGTTTCGTTCTTCGAAGTTCAAGGCGCGCTCGGGCTTCGGCTCGGGCGCGCTTTTCTTTTCAGCCCAGCGGCGCGTCTTTGAGCCACGAGGCATACCCCGTCCACTTCGGGTCGGGCCTGCGCTCGAACTCGATGCGATAGCCCGGGTGTTTCTCGGTCAACGCCACGGCGACCTTGGCCAGCTCGGCGGCTTCGCCGAAATAGAAGTAGTACTCGCGCACACCCGGAGTCGCGTACCGCCGCAGGTACACCGCCCAGCCGTTGCCGTGTTTCTCGGCCAGCGCGATGAGATCTTCCTCCAGGGCGTCGAGCGCGGCGGCCTCCGAAGGCGCCCAGTACGCCCCTTTGGGGTCCTCTTTGCACCACACGCCGAACCAACCGATGTTGGGCAACATCTCGGAAGGCGGCTCTCCCGCGAAGCGGTGGTCGAGCAGCACCTGCGCCTTCTTGTCACCATCGCGAACTTCGAAGAATTTCCAGGTCACGGCGCGAGGGTATCACCGAGGCGACAAGGTGCCCGAGATGCTCAAGGGCACGCCCATCGGTTGCGCGCTGCAGTCAGGCGAGCGGGCCTCGAGGGCGAGCTTCCCGTCTTCCAGTCTGCGCGCCGTGCCCGAGATCTTCCGGCAGGTGGCGGTGGTGCGCAGCTGGCCGCTGAAGGCCGAGAACGAACACCGGCTGTCCGAGAAGCTCAGCGCGCCGTCATCGGTGCGTTTCGCGTAGAGATCGCAATACGCCTTCGCGTCGGCTGGATCTTCCAGGCGCAAGGTCACCCCGCCGACGGTGTTGGCCTTCGCAGACGCCTTCAAGCTCAGCGGGCCTTCGAGTTTGAGGCCCAGCTTCTCCAACGCCAGCGTGCTCAAGGAGTCGCGCGTGACGCCCTTCGCGTTCACCGACGCCGTCACCCCTTCGAAGGCCCACGGATCAGGAGCTGTCTCTCGATCGGCAGCCAGCAGCAACAACAGGGCGAGCGTGGTCATGCGCACATTCTCGCACGGGCGCAGACCCCTGGGTCATTCGCGGTCGTGTGGTGACGATTGACTCCCCGGCGTTTCGTGCAGGAAGCGGATCAGTGGTGCTCGCGAACGAAGCACCGTTACGCTGATCAGGTGCTCACGCGATTGATCGATTGGTTCAGCCCCGGCTCCACGCTCGAGGGTGCCTCGATTCGCGATGCGTCGCGGCACCGCAAGCTGGTCGCGTTTCTTCTGGTGTTGTTGGTGGTCACCACATTTTCCGCGGCGCATCAGATCGTGTTGGGTATCAAGGTCAGCGCCATCGGAGTGCTGCTCATCGTCGTGGTGCTCATCTGCAGCCTGGCCTCGCTGCGCAGGGGCGCGGCCCCGTGGCTGGTCACTTGCGTGGTGCTGTTCTTTGGCGTGGTGGTGGCCGGCGTGATGGCCATGGGCGCACGTGCGTACGGTATCGGCTCGCTCACCTGGGTGGTGCTCGCGCCAGTCATCGCGCTGCCCATCGGCGGCAAACGTGCCGGCTGGGCCACCCTGGCGCTGTCGGCCGTGGTGATCGCCGTCTGCCTGGTGGGCATCGGCCAGGAGTGGCTCCCCCCGGTGGTGAAGTTCGAACGCCCGGTCGAGGCCCAGCTCGTTTCGTTGCTCGGCGTGATGATCACCGCCTTCCTGCTCACCCGCGCCTACGAGGTGGAGACCCAGGCGAACATCGTCGCGCTGGAGAAACAGAACCAGGCGCTACTCGAGGCCCAGGCCGAGGCCGCGCGCGCCAGCAGGGCCAAGAGCGAATTCCTCGCCACCATCAGCCACGAGATCCGCACGCCGCTCAATGGCGTCACCGGACTGGTCTCCTTGCTGCGTGACGAGACCGACCCCACGCGCCTGCGTGATGGGCTGCGGATCATTCAGCAGAGCGCCGACACGCTGCTCGCGGTGATCAGCGACGTGCTCGACTTCTCGAAGATCGAATCGAACCAGCTCGAGCTCGAGGCGGTGCCGCTGTCGCTCGAACGAGAGCTGCGCGTGGTGGTGGAGCTGCTGCAGTCGAACGCTGCCGAAGGCGGCACCGAGCTCGAGCTCACCCTCGAACCCGACGTGCCAGTGTGGATCCAGGGCGACCCCACCCGCTTGCGCCAGGTGGTGATGAACCTGGTGGCCAACGCGGTGAAGTTCACCTCGGAGGGGCGCGTCTCGCTGCGCGGCCGCGTGCAAGAGGGCCGGCTGATCATCGACGTGGCAGACACCGGCATCGGCATGTCGAAAGAGGTCCGGGAGCGGCTCTTCGAGCCCTTCGTGCAGGCCGATGCCTCGACCACCCGGCGTTTCGGTGGCACCGGCCTCGGTCTGGTGATCAGCCGCCGCCTGGTGCGCAGCATGGGTGGTGAGGTGACGGTGACCAGCGAGCCGGGTGTCGGCAGCTGCTTCACCGTGTCGTTGCCCTACGTGCTGGCCGTGGCGCCGCCCACGCCGTCGCGGCTGATCCCCATCGTGTGCGTGCCCCGCTCCGTGCTGGTGGTCGAGGACAACCGGGTCAACCAGGTGGTGGTGGTGCGTCTGCTCCAGAAGCTCGGTCACCAGGTGATGGTGGCCGACGACGGTGAACGTGCGCTCGAGCTCGCCACGAGCCGTGAGTTCGACGTGGTGCTGATGGATTGCCACATGCCGGTGATGGATGGTTACGAAGCCACCCGCTGCCTTCGGGCCCGGGGGGTGACGACGCCCATCTTCGCGCTGACCGCGGCGGTGACCAACGAAGACCGCGAACGGTGCCTGGAGGCAGGCATGACAGGCGTGCTCTCCAAGCCGATCCGCGTGGAGCGCCTCGCCGAGGTGCTCGACGCGCTGCCGCCTCCGAAGCGGCCGCTGGATCGCACCGGCTGACCACCGCTCACCGTTCGCAGCGAGAGGGGTGGTTGAAACAGGAATCGGGCCGCGTCACCGGTCTCCTCCTCCTCAGTCACCAGCCGATGCCCACCGCGCCGGTGAGCTCGGTCGGGTACACGCCGCTGGCCATCGAGAACCCATTGCTCACCGGCAATACGTTCTGGGCGACCCGCAGATCGAAGTAGATCCGCGTCGATGACTGGCGCGCCAGCATCAGGCCGGCCTGCGCATACGGCGCCAGGTTGAACACCGAGCCGCCGAAGACGATGCGCGGCTGCACGCCGGCGCCGAGGTACGGGCTCACGTCACCATCGGTGAGGTAGTAGCTCGCGCCCACCTCCGCGGTGATGCCGCCGTAGCTGGTGCTCGAGGCGTTCACCACCGCGGGGATGAGGGCGCCCACGCCGAACTCGATGAAGAAGCGCTCCTGCTCGAGGCGCGCGTTGAAGGCGATGCTGCCCAGCGGGTTGACGGTGGTGTCGGCGGAGAACGCGCCCAGGAAGCCGGTCTTCACGCCGATGACGCGCTCGCTGCCGATGCGGTGGGGCTTGGCGCTCAGGCGCGCTTCGGCCGCGGTGACGTTGTGCCGGTTGAGGGTCTCCTTCGCGGTGAGCTTCTGGGTGAGCGACAGCGCGATGCGTTCACACACCGCCGGTGCGTCGTCGATGGAGCCCGCGGTGAACTCCGCGCTGTGGATCTCCTTGCCGTCGAGGCCACGGCGCGTCGCGCTGATCAACAGCCGGCCGGGCCCGCGCTGACTGGAGAGATCGATCAAGGTCAGCTCGACGAGTTCACGCGCTTCGAGCGACTTCGCGGCCTCGAGGAGGCTGCCGTTCTCGCCCACCGCCGCCTGCGCCTGCGTGGGGCTGATCACCACCGACTCGTTCACGCGCGCGTAGTGGCCCGCGCAGACCAGGCCGAACGATTCGACCTGGCCGGCCTCGAGGTTGATGGCTTTGGGAATGAACATCGCGACGGACTCACCGGCGAGAGCAGAGGTGGAGCAGACCAACGCGGCAACGAGAAGGGTTCGCATGGCCTCCCCCTGAGCAGCCCTCATGCCGTGCGCGTTACCGAATCGAATCAAGCGGCTGCACGCGCCCTCGCAGCAGCCGGCTTCACACGGCTGTGCAGGGGTCTGCACAGGTGATCCGTGAGTGCCCCCGTTTTTTCTGGGTATGCGCGCGGTCGCATGACTTCGGTAGAAGACGGCGCATGCGAGACAAGCCGTGGAGTCGAGAGAGTCCGTCGGGGCCGTTCGATGTCCTGGTGATCGGCTCGGGCATGGGCGGCATGGTGTGCGCGGCGTTGCTCGCGAAGACCGGCAAGCGGGTGCTGGTGCTCGAGCAGCACTACGTGCCCGGCGGCTTCACTCACGCGTTCTCACGCAAGGGCTACACCTGGGACGTCGGCGTGCACGCGGTCGGAGAGGTGACCACGCGCAGCATGCCGGGGCGGTTGCTCCATGCGCTGACCGACGGCGCGCTGCAGTGGACCACCCTGGGCAAGTCGTATGATCAGTTCCACTTCCCCGACGGCTTTCGCATCGACTTCCCCGACAGCCCCGCGCAGTTCAAGGCGAACCTGATCGCCGCCTTCCCCAACGAGGTGATCGGCATCGAGCGGTATTTGAAGCTCGCCAACTCGGTCGCCAAGGACATGCAGGGGTTCTTGCTGGGGCGCATGTTGCCGCGCTCTGCCGACTTCATCTCGGATGCCCTGCTCTCCCGCGGCGTGAAGCCGTATCTCGAGCGCACCACCGCCGACGTGGTCGGTGAGCTGACCCGGGACGAGAAGCTGCGCGCGCTGCTCACCGCGCAGTGGGGCTATTACGGCTCACCGCCCAGCCGGTCTGCCTTCGCGATGCACGCCCTGGTGGTGAAACACTTCTTGTGGGGCGGTCACTACCCCGTGGGTGGTTCGGCGCAGCTGGCCAACACGCTGCTCAACACGGTGGCCAAAGGCGGCGGGTGGACCCGCATCGTCGCCGACGTGAAGGACGTGCTGATCAAACGGGGCCGCGCGGTGGGCGTGCGCCTCAAGTCGGGCGAAGAGATCCACGCCGAGTCGGTGGTGAGCGCGGCCGGCGTGGCGCCCACGGTCGAGCGCATGTTGCCCGCATCGGTGCGGTTCTCCGCGTGGGCCGACTCCGTGGCGTCGCTCGCCCCCGCGCCCGCGCACGTGTGTCTGTACATCGGCTTCAAGGGCGACATCCGCGAAGCGGGCGCGACCTCGGCCAACCAGTGGTTCTACGAAACCTGGAGCCACGAGTCGGACGCGTGGCCCGTGGAGCCTGGCGTCGATCCCAAACCCTGCCCGGTGCTCTACGTGAGCTTCCCTTCGCTCAAAGATCCCGAGCTCGCCAACAAGCCCAACGCCAAACACACCGCCGAGGTGGTCACCTTCGTGAAGTACGAAGAGTTCGCGAAGTGGAACGCGATGCGCTGGAAACGGCGGGGCGAAGACTACGACACCTTCAAGAAGGCCCTCGAGAAGACGATGCTGGAGCAGCTGCTCACGCGGTTGCCGAAGCTGCGGGGCATGGTGGATTTCGTCGAGCTGTCCACGCCGCTCTCCACCGAACACTTCGTGCGGCCCTCGAAGGGATCGATCTACGGGCTCGAGCCCACCCCGCGGCGGTTCGCCAATCGGTGGCTGCGGCCGCGTTCACCGATTCCCGGGCTGTACTTCGCGGGCGCCGACATGACCTCGGTGGGCGTCATCGGCGCGATGATGGGCGGCGTGCTCGGTGCGGCCGCGGTGGCTCCGGTCGACGTGGGGCGCTACCTCGCCCGCCACGCACGCATGAGCTGATCAAGGAGCGCATTCACCGACCACCGTTCGCATCGAGCGCAGTCGAGATGCCACCTCTGCTTCGTGCGGCAAGTGGACCCCACGACTTCGCTCGGGGGGATCGAGGGCCGCTGATCAGATGGTGAACTTGCGCGCGGCCGGCGCTTCGAAATCGTCCGCTGCGCTCTGGGCCTTGCCCAACGCAGGCGCCGGCTTCGCAGGCAGCGGCCGGGTGACCTCCACCTCCGCCACGTCGAACGGTTCTTTGCCGACCAGCGCGCTGCCACCGAGCCCCTGGAACGCAGCGTCGTAGATCAACACCTCGAGCGCACCCTTCTTGCCGAGCACCTTGGCGAAGTAGCTGCGCCCGTCGAACTCCACCTTGTACGCGCGCGCGTCGTCTTCGGGCTCGAGCTTCGTGGGCACCGGAATCTTGTTGGTGATCAACGCCGTGCCCAGCAGGCGCTCTTCGGTGAAGCACTTCTCCATGAACGCGGTGAGCTTCGTATTGCGCGCAAGCTCGGCCTTGCTCGGCGCGAAAATGGCCAGGCGCTGCTCGAAGTCGAGATCGGCCAGCTCGGCGCCCGTACCGTCGACGATCACCCCCGCCACGAAGGTCGGTTTGGCAGCGTCTTCGTCGAGGTGCTCCCAGGTGCTCAGCAGCTCGAAATACGAGACCCCGCCCACCCTCACCTGGCGCAGCTCGGTCGACTGGGCCTCCGACAGCTCGGCCAGCAGGGCCCGAACCGGCACCGGCAAAGCGCCTTCGGTCAACGGGGCGCGGGGCTCACTGAGAAGCGCGGCTCGGAAAGCGTCGTCGGTCATGGCAACATTCCTCAGCGAACCCGGAGAATACAGATACCTATGCCAGTTCGATCCGCACAACGCACTGCCGCCACCTCGAGAGTCAGCACCGCCCGCCGAGCCGAGCTGCCGTACAAAGCGATGGTTCGCCTGGCCAAGAAGCACGGGCTGCACGTGACCTCGACCACGGGCGGTAAGCACAACCGCAACTCGCTGCACGGCCGCGGCCGGGCCATCGACGTGCGCACCCGCGGGGTGACCAACAAGCGGCTGAACGCCTTCATGCGTGAAGCGCGCGCCCAGGGCTACCGGGTGGCCGACGAGCGGGTTCGCCCCCGTGGCCAGGCCGTTTGGAGCGGGCCGCACCTCCACATCTCGAAGTAGCCGTACCCCGGCTTTCCGCTAAATCTCCCTGTTTTTAGGCTTCGTCAGCCTCGACGAAGGCTCCCGTGTGTGCCAGATGGGTCTCAAACCCGCTGTCCCACCATCAGGAGCTCGTCATGACCAACACCCCGCTGCGTGACTTCCTCGAGATCAGCTACGAAAAACTCGAGGAGATGAACCTCGAAGTGAAGATGGCCCGCATCAACCGCGAGAATCCGGAGAAGTTGAAGGAAGCGCGGATGAAGTACCTGCAGGACGAGAAGCGGATCAAAGCCGTGACCGTGTGCTTCACCGACCTCGAAGGCCGGTTGCACATGCTGGATTACGACAAGAAGTACCTGCTCAAGAGCCAGGACAACCTGACCTTCGACGGCAGCTCGGTGCGCGGGTTCTCGGCGCAGCACGAGTCTGACCTGCGCCTGGGCATCGACTGGAGCGCCTTCTACTGGTTGCCCGCGGACGTGTTCGGCCCCGGCAAGGTGTTGGTGTTCTCCGAGGTGCTCGGCCGCGATGGCCAGCCTTACGCCTCCGACCTGCGTTCGATGCTCAAGCAGTACAGCGAGCAGCAGTTCAAGAAGGACGGCCTGGTGGTGCACGTGGCCCCGGAGATCGAAGGCTTCCTCTTCAAGGGCCGCGATGCCGAGCGTCACTACAACGAGACCGGCAAGTTCGAGTACGTGTCGATCGGCGGGTACTACCACTCGTTGCCGGGCGACAAGCTGCGCGCGTTCATCGACGGCGCCGCCGAAGTGCAGCGCGCGATGGGTTTCCAGAACGAGAAGGATCACCCCGAAGTCGCGCCCAGCCAGTTCGAGATGAACTTCAGCTACGCCGACGCGCTGATCACCGCTGATCAGGTGCAGCTCTACAAGCTGCTCTGCCGCCAGGTCGCGGCGAACCTCGACTGCACCGCGTCGTTCCTGCCCAAGCCGGTCACGGGCGTGAACGGCAACGGCATGCACACCAACATGTCGTTCAACAAGGGCGGCAAGAACCTCTTCTGGGACGCCAAGGGCACCGACGGTCTCTCCAAGGCGGGCTGGGACGCGATCGATCGCATCCTCAACAACGCCGACGATCTCTGCCTCATCCTGAACCCGTCGGTGAACGCGTACCGCCGGCTCGACCCGCACTTCGAAGCGCCCAACCAGATCAAGGCTTCGGCGAACAACCGCGGCGCGATGGTGCGCATCCCCACGGGCAACGAGAAGTCGGCCCGCATCGAAGTGCGCAGCGTGGCGCCCGACGCGAACCCCTACCTCGTGTTCTACAGCATCATGCGCACCGCCCTCGAAGGGCCGGCCAGCGACACGGGCGCCGACGAGGCCAAGCGCAGCCGCACCCGCTTCCTGCCCGACAACATCTACGACGGCATCCGCCTGTTCAAGGGCAGCAAGTGGATGTCGGACGCGCTGGGTGAGACGGTCGCCGGCAAGTACGCCGAGGTGAAGCAGCAGCAGGCGGATCGCTGCAGCAAGGCGCTCGGCACGATGATCAAGGTGCCCGAGATCCAGTTCCACCACGAAGTGACGAACCAGTACCTCTGGAACCAGTTCTAAACCCTGCGCTCCCTCTCCCTGCGAACGCGGGGAGAGCGGAGCCGGTCCAGCGGAACACTGGGCGTGCGCGGCTGGAGCGAAGCGGAAGATGCGCCGAGGCGCAGCGACCCAGAAAAACAGGGTTGGGGTGAGGGGGCTTCTACTTCCTCACCACTCGCGTTCAGCCGCGCCCACCGAGAAGCCGGCTGCTCCGCTCAACGTGCTCCCGCAGGTCATCGCCGGGGTGCGAGTGACGTTGAAGTAGTCGAGCGCGAACGTGCTCACCCCGCCTTGATACAGATTGCACTGACGGCGCGGCACGCTCTGCGAGCTGTTCACGAACACCGGCGTCACGTTGAAGTTGCCCTGACCGATCAACGGCGAGAGGTTGTAGAGCGCGTTGTTCGTGTTGAACTGAAACCCGCTCACAGCGCCGGTGTACAGCACGTTGGTGGCCGGCGCGGGCAGCGGGCTCGGCACGAACAGGTTGTTGCGCGATTCGGTGCGGGTGGTGGGCGGCGCGGCCGTCGAGAAGCCGTAGAACGAGCCTGACGTCGCCGCGGCCCCCGCGATGCCATCGTCGAGCGAGAAGGTGTTGTTGAGGAAATGCACCTTGCCGCCCGAGCTGGCTGACACCGCCGCGGTCACCACCACCAGCGAATCGGGCGTGCCGCTGTGCTGACCCGATTGAATGAAGTTGTTGTCGAAGTAGGTCTCCTGGCCGTTGGCGAAGACCGAGATCGTCTCCATGCGGTTCGCGCCGGCGTTGCAGCCCAGGCTGCCCTCGAAGCGGTTTCGGCTGAAGGTCGTGTTCAGGTTCACACTGCCCGAAGCCACACCCAGCTGCACGTTGCCGGTCGTGCAGGCGGTGGCCGCGCCGTTGACCCGGCCGCCCATCGCGACGAAGCGCGAGTTGATCACCCGGATTGACGGAGCACCGCCGCTCGAGCTCAGCGTGCCCACGGTGAGGTTGAACGCCGTGGCCGAGCCGGTGGCAGTGGTTGCCCCGCGGCCTGGATCACCCGTCAGCACGCAGCGATCGCAGGTGAAGACGTTGGAGCCCCGAAGCACGACGCTGGTCTGCGAGCGGCTGCTCGCAGACGTCGAGCTCGCCGCGGCACCCGCGTGGAAGGTCGAGCGGAGGCCGATGATCCCCCTGAACCCGTACGGATCCACCGCCAGGCCGAACGACCGGAACTCGCCGCCCGTCGAAGCGGTCGTCTGAACGAAATCGGCGAAGGTGGCGCCGCCGCCGTTGAACGTGATGCCTTCGTTGACCGCGTTCTGCACGCTGTCGCGAAAGGTGGGGCCGCCGAGGCCGGTGGCCATCGTGATGTTTCCCTGGAACGTGTTCCGGTGGAACGTGAGGTTGCTGGCCCCGTTGCCGGTCATCGCGTTGCCGAAGACACCCGGGTTCCCGAGGTCGAAGCCTTCGATGACCATGTGCGAGAACGTGGAGCCGGTGCAGTGAAAGGTCACTCCGCCGGGTTGGTAGACGCGGGTCTGGCCAGCACGCGCGCTGAAGGTCGAGTCCCACCCGCCCTGCATGAAGGTGCTCGTCAGCGTGACCGGCGCGGACAACACGGCGTCGGCCGAGGTGTCGACCCTGACCACGCCGCGCGAGGGGAGCGTGTTCTGGATGGCCTCCAACGCCGACTGCCCCCGGGGAATCGTGCGGAAGGGGGCCGTAATCGAACCGTCGCCGGTGGTGTCATCACCCGTGCCCGGAGAGACGTGGATCACCCCCGCGAGCGGCACGATGCCGGCCTCGTAATCGAAGGTGTCAACGTTGCCCGCGAGGTCGGTCACGTTGACGACGGCGACGACGTTGCTCACCGGGTTCCAGACGGTGGTGGGCGTGAGCGTGACCATGGTGTTGGTGGCGTTGAAGGTGAGGCTGTGCGCCTGCATTCCCGAGATCACGAACGACGCGGGCCTGATGGGCTCTTCGAAGGTGAAGACGAAGGGCTCGGTGACGGTCACGATGGCCGAGCGCAGGTGCGCCATCGGGGTGGTGCGATCGAGCTGCAAGGTGATGGTCTGGGGAACGCTGGCGTTGCCTGCCGCGTCGACGGCCGTCACGGTGACGAGGTGGTCGCCTTCAGGCACGGGAAAGCCGCCGAAGTTGAGCGAGTACGACCAGGTGTCCGAAGGCGCCGCGAGGTCGTAGGCGTTGCCGTCGAGCTCCACGCGCACCTCGGCGATGCCGGAGCCTGAAGTGCCGTCACTCGCAGTGCCGGTGAGGGTGACGATGTTGCGCACCAGCGAGCCAGTGACCGGGCTGGTGACGGTCAGCGACGGAGGGGTGAGGTCCTGGGCGAAGGTGACGATGACGGGCGTGAGGTCGAGGTTGCCGGCCGCGTCGCGCGCGGTGATGGTCAACACGTACCGCGCTTCGGTCAACCCGCCGGTGGTGATGTTCACGCTGCTCAGCACGTTGGTTCCGCTGTCGAAGAGCACCCCGTCGCGCGTCAGCGTGTAGTCGTAGTTGCCCGTGTTGGTGTTGCCGTCGACCAACACGTCGACGTTGAGCAGGGTGACGTTGGTGCCCGCCGGAGGCAGGTTGGTGGCGCTGGTGTTGGGCGCGACGGTGTCTTGCGTCCATGAGAAGGCCACGCCGGCGGCCACGTTGCCCGCCAGGTCGCTGCCGGTGATGGTGAGCACGTAGTTGCCATCGCTGAGGCTGGTGCGGGTGAGGTCAATCGACGCGGCGCCGCCGCTGTTGACGATCTGTGAACCGTTGCGCGTCAGGATGTACGTGTAGTTGCCCAGATCGAGGCCATCGAGCTTCACGTCGGCCGTGAACGAGTTCACGTTGGTCAAACCCGAGGGCACACCCGTCGCGGTGACGACGGGCGCGACGTTGTCGACCACCCACGTCGCGGTGGCCGGCGTGAGGTCGATGTTGCCGGCCGGGTCGAGGCCTTCCACCGACACGGTGTACGTGCCGTCGACCAGCCCAGAGGCGGCGATCGCCACGTTGGCCAGCACGCCTGAACCAGCGTCGATCGCGGCGCCGCCATCGAGCGACAAGGTGGCGTTGTAGCGACCCGACGCGGCGGTTCTCGTGCCATCGATGAACACCTGAATGTTGGTGGTGCGCTGCCTCGTGTTCGCGGCAGGCAATGCGCCGAGCGTGGTCTCAGGAGCGGTGAGATCGATCACGAACGAGAAGCTCACGGCCGTGAGGTCGACGTTCCCGGCGAGATCCGTGGAGGTCGCGGTGAGCACGTAGCTGCCCGCGGCGAGGCCCGCGACCAGAATGTGCGCGGGCTGCGCGACGCCGGTGCCCTGCTCGACGGTGACGCCCGCGAGGCTGAGCGTCCAGGCGTAGGTACCGATTTCCGTGCCGTCTGCCTGCACGGCGACATCGAGGCTGGTGACGTTGGTTGGGTTGGAAGGCACGCCCACGAAGGTGGTCTCGGGCGGCGTGGTGTCGACGACGAAGGTGCTCACCACCGGCGTGGGGTCGGTGTTGCCTGCGTTGTCCTTGCCGGTGAGCGTGAGCACGTAGGTGCCCTGCGCCAGGCCGCCGAGCTGCACGTTCGTGGTGGCAGGCACGTCGTTCGAGCTGATCAGCACAGCGCCATTGAAGGTCAGCACTGAGTCGTAGCGCCCGAGGTTCGTGTCGGCGTCGACCGAGACATCGACGTTGATCGACGTGAGGTTCGTCTGTGCCGGGAGCAGTCCGCTCGCCGAGGTGTCGGGCGGCGCGGTGTCGACGGTGAAGCCGATCACCAGCGGACTCGCGTCGACGAGGCCACGCGGATCGCGCCCGGTGATGGTGAGCACGTACGCCCCGTCGACGAGGCTCGCGCGCACGATGTCCACGCTGCTCGAGATGCCCACGCCCGAAGCCTCGGTGGTCGAGGGGTAGCGGATGAGCGTGTAGTCGTAGGTGCCGGTGCTGCTGTCGCCGTCGACCAGCACGTTGACGCTCAATGAAGCCGAGGTGGTGTAGCCCGCCGGAGTGCCGGTCGCGGTCGTCTCGGTGGCCGAGGTGTCGATCGAGAAGGTGATGATCAGCGGCGTGGCGTCGACGTTGCCCACCGCGTCACGCCCGGTGATGGTCAAGGTGTACGCGCCCTCCACCAATCCGGTGGCGGTGAGGTGCGTGGCCACGGTGACATCCGAAGCGGAGGCCACCGCCGTGGTGCCCTGCACCAATGTGTAGTCGTAGGTGCCGCCACTCGAGACGCCGTCGAGCAACACCGTGACGTCGAGCGAGCTGGTGGTGATGGCCGGCGCGGGCAAGCCGCTGGCCGAGGTCTCCGGAGCGGTGACGTCGATGGTGAACGCCGCGACCACCGGCGTGGGGTCGAGCGTGCCCGACAGGCTGCGGCCGGTGATGGTGAGCGACCAGGCACCCTGCGTGAGTGCGGTGAGGACCAGGTCGGTCGCGGCCGGAACGTTGGCGGCGCCCGAGAAGGTGGCTCCGTTGCGGGTCAGCGCCCAGTCGTAGGTGCCGGAGTTGGTTCCGTCGATCGCCACGTCGATGGTGGCGCTCGTGAGGTTCGACAGCGCGGGCGGCAACCCGGTGGCGGTGGTCTGCGGCACCGCGGTGTCGAGCGTGAAGGTGGCGATGAGCGGCGTGGGGTCGGCGTTCAAGGCTTCATCGCGGCCCGTGACGGTGAGCGTGTAGGCGCCATCGATCAACGCTGAGGAAAGAATGTGCAACGACGCATCGACGCCGGTCTGGCCATCGACCACGACGCCCGCGCGCTCGAGCACGTAGTCGTAGCTGCCCAGGTTCGTGCCATCGATGAGCACGGTCACGTTCAAGCTGGCCGCGTTCGAATTGGAGAGCGGCAGTCCCGTGGCGGTGGTGTTGGGCGGGGTGAGGTCGATGAGGAAGCTCACCGCCAGCGGCGAGGTGTCGATGTTGCCAGCCGCGTCACGGCCGGTGATGCGCAGCAGGTACGTGCCTTCGGTCAGGCCGGTCAGCACCAGGTTCGTCGAGGCAGCGACGTCGTTGCCTCCGCTCACGCTCGCGCCGTTGCGGGTCAGGGTGTGGCTGTACGAGCCGGCTTCCGCTCCATCGACCTTCACGTCGATGTCGAACGAGGTGAGCTTGCCGCGCGGCGCAGGGAGTTGCAGCGCGCTGGTGTCAGGCCCACTGGAGTCGACGGTGAACGAGAAGCTCAACGGCGTGGCGTCGACGTTGCCTGCGCGATCGATGCCGGTGATGGAGAGCACGTAGGCGCCGTCGGTCAGGCCCGAGGTGGCGAGCACGTTGCCGGCGTTCACGTTCTGCGCGGAAGCCACCGTGGTGGCGCCGCGAGTGAGCGTGAAGTCGTAGGTGCCGCGACCCGCTCCGTCGAGCTTCACGTCGACGCTCAGGCCGGTCGAGTTGGTGGAAGCTGCCGGCAGGTTGAGCGCGGTGGTCTCGGGCGCGGTGCGGTCGATGCTGAAGGTGTAGAGAAACGGCGCGGCGTCGGCTTGGCCGAAGGCGTGCCCGGTGATGCTGAGCAGGTACTCACCGTCCGTCAGCGCGGAGGTGGTGATGTTCGTCGCGGCCGACACGGCGGTGCCGCTGGCGAAGACGGCGCCCGCGAGCGTGAGGGTGAAGTCGTAGGTGCCGGTGTCTGCGCCGTTGACCGCCACGTCGACGTCGAGCGCGGCGAGGTTGCTGAACGCGTCGGGCAAGCCGGTGGCGGAGGTCTCCGGCAACGTGGTGAGCACGGTGAAGAGTTCAGTCTTCGGCGCCTCGGTGTTTCCGGCGAGATCGACGCTGAAGAAACGCAGCGTGGTGGTGGCCGCGATGTTCAACGGTGCGGTGTACCGGGGCGAGGTCAGCTCGGGCGTGGTGCCGTCGAGCGTGAAGTGCGTGGCGCTGCATCCACCTTGTTCGCTGCAGGTCAACGTCACCAACGTTCCACTCGCGACCGTACCGCCCGCGGGGCTGGCCACCGTCACCGGCGCGGTGGTGTCAGCGCCTGCGTCGTTCGCCACCACCGTTCCAGAATCCGCCGCCCCGCCTCCGCCACACCCGAACAAACCAACGACGACGCAGAGAACGGCCGACAGCGAAAACCGCATGTGTGAAACCCCATCGAGGCGAGTGGAACAAAACCGCACGCCTCATGGCAGCTCACTCAGTGTGGGCGCGAGCAAATGCCGACTGTGTGCAAATTCATTCAGGGTCGGCCCTCACCCCGACCCTCTCCCAAAGGGAGAGGGAGACAAGCTCAGACCAGCGTCTTGAGCGTGTCGAACAGCGGCGTGTTCCCGCGCAGGAAGCCGTGCGGGTGCGCGAAGGAGAGCAGCCCACGCGCGAGGCCCTGGTACATCTCGGCGTAGAGCGCGGCTTGGCCGGGCAACATGCCCATCTTCTCCAGCGTCTCTTTGGCCGACTCCACCGGCAGCCCCACGGGCTTGATGGGCTGGTTGAGCAACGAGGTGAGCGCCACCGCGACGTCTTCCACCGACCAGTTTTCCTTGCCGCCCAGCTCCAGATGACGCGTGCCGGTGACGTTCTCCACCAGCGCGTTCGCCGCGGCGACGCCAATGTCGAAGGTGCCCACCTGGGGGAACTTCACGTGCACGGTGCCGAAGTGCAGCAGGTCAC
>JANODF010000275.1:0-5404 GCA_031412555.1 Archangium sp.
GGCGCGTGTTCACCGACCCCTGCGTCTCCGCCCAGAAGTGAAGGCTGTGTTCGCCCTCCTCCTGAATGAAGAACTCGATGGTGGTGAGCGCCTTGTCGAGCGCCAGACCCGCGGTGAGGTTGTAGTGCTGGCTGATCAACCCATCCGTATGCCGCTTCGCCTCGGCCTCGAGGTCAGGAGCGGCAGCCAGCAGGAGGAGCGCGAGGATCATCCCTTAGAACGCCGAGAAGTCCGGCTTGCGCTTCTCGAAGAACGCGCCGATCGCCTCGGCGACTTCGGGTGACGCGAGCTGGCCGACGAAGTGCGCGCCTTCTTGCTGCATGCGCTTGGTCACCGCGCCCGAGTCCTTCATCAGCGCCTTGCTCAGCTTGAGCGCGTTGGGCGCCTTGTCGGCGAGCTTGCGCGCGGTCTCCAGCGCTTTGGGCAGCACTTGATCAGGCGCCATCACCTCGTTCACCAGGCCCAACGCGTACGCCTTCTGCGCGTCGATGGGCTCACCGAGCAGCAGGATCTCCGCAGCGCGCACGTGACCTGCGAGGCGGGGCAGCAGCAGCGATGAGGCCGCTTCCGGTACGAGGCCCAGGTTGACGAACGGCGCCACCAGCGACGCGCGGTCGGAGATGTAGACGAAGTCGCAGTGCAGCAGCATGGTCAGGCCGAGCCCGATGCCCTTGCCGTCGACCGCGGCGAGCAACGGCTTCTCGAAGCTCGCCAGCGCGTTGATGAAGCGGAACACCGGCGAGTTCTCTCCGTCGGGCGGGTTCTGCATGAAGTCACCGAGGTCGTTGCCCGCGGTGAAGGTGTCGCTGGTGCTGCCGAACACCACGGCGCGCACGGTCTTGTCGGCGGCGGCCTCGGCGAGCACGGTGTTCAGGCGCTCGTACATCGCGAGGGTGAGGGCGTTCTTCTTGGCCGGGCGGGCAAACTTGATCAGCAGCGTCGCGCCGTCGCGGCTGGTCTCGATGTCGTCGATGAGGGTCGTCATGACCGGACCCCTAACATCTCATCGCCGAAACTGTCTCCTCTGCTCCATTGTCTCCCCCTGTCTCCCTCTCCCCGAGGGGGAGAGGGTCGGGGAGAGGGCATACTCCCGCCATGCACCACAGCCGACTCGCCGGATTCATCATCGACTGCCGTGACACCACCCCTGACGACGCCGCGCGTTTCTGGAGCGGCGCGCTGGGAATGAAGGCGGGGCCCGATGATGGGCATGGCTACGCGGGCCTCGACGCGGGCGTGCGCGACTTGAACATCGAAGTGCAGAACGTGAAGCACGAGAGCCGGGTGCATCTCGATCTGGTCACAGATGATCGTGACGCCGAAGTGGCTCGGTTGGAGAAGCTCGGCGCCAAGCAGGTCGGCGCAGGGCCTCGCTGGGTGATCATGGAAGCGCCGACGGGCCAGCGGTTTTGCGTGGTGAACGCGCGCGAGCCGCTGGCGGGGAAGCCCGGTGTGAATGTGTGGCCATAGTGGCCCCTCACCCCGACCCTCTCCCCGCTTCGCAGGGAGAGGGAGTTTCTATTTGGCGAGCACCAGCAGCACGTCCTGCAGCAGCACCAGATCCCGCTCGCTCAAGTCCATCTTGTCGGTGAGCTCCTGCAACCGCGGCTCGAACGCCTCCCGCGCGCGCGCACCACCCTTGAAGAACCCGCGCCCCTCGAGCTGCTTGCTGAGCATCTGCACCAACGCATCCCGCGACGGCTTCGACGCGCGGAAGTCGGCCTTCTCATCGGTGCCCTCCGCCGCTGCGTTGAACAAGGTCAACATCACCGCCACCGAGTGACTCAGGTTCAAGCTCTCCGTGGGGCCCGGCGTCGGCAGCCGCACCACCCGCGGGCACAGCTCTGCTTCATCGACCGAGAGCCCGGTGCGTTCATTGCCGAACACCAACGCGACCCGCTCACCTGCCGCCGGCAACAACAACCGCGCACGCGCCACCGAGAGCCACGGCGTCTCCACCGCGTCGTAGATCTTCGAAGACGTGGCCACCGCCAGCGACACGTCACTCAACGCCGCGCGCAGCGTGGTGAACACCGGCGCCTCCTCGAGCAACGCCTCCGACGGGTGCGCCATCTTGATCGCATCTCTCGTGGTGCGATCCATCTGTGGATTCACCAGGCGCAACGAGCACCCGAAGTTCCCGCACAACCGCGCCACGCTCCCCACGTTGAGCGGGCCTTCAGACCGCACCAACACCACCACGAGCCGTTCGAGCAGATTCACCACGCCACCTGCATGAGCGAAGGCGAACCGATCACCGCCCGCACCGCCGAGAAATCCACCGCGGGGCTGCGCGCGATGATGTCGATGCCCGCCGGCGTCGCCCACGTCTTGCTGAACGAGAGCGCCAGGCACTGTTCATCCCCCGCGACGTGAATCACTTCCCAGCGGCTGATCAGGAAGCGCAACCAACCGCTGCCGCGCCACACGTACTTCGGGCTGCCCGCACTTTCCTGCGTGTCGACGCCCACGATCGTCTTGATGCGCCCGCCTTGCACGTACTCCACCGTGTCGTCGAACTGCTGCCGGCCCTCGACCACGCGGGGGTTCGAATAGATGAAACGGGGCCGGGTGCGATCGCCCTTCATCCACATGGGGAAGTTGCTCGCCACCACGTGCCACGCGCCTTCGAGGTTCATTCGGCGCGCACCATGCCACGGCGCCTGAACTGGGGCCCTTTCCCGTCACAGCTCTTCGGCCAGTCCACCAACTCGCCACACCGGCTCTCGGCCCAATCTCCCGGAATCTGGCCCGGCTGGTCGGCCCAAAACCTGCTCCCTCAGCCCCACAGGCAAACCCTCACCGAGGAGCGGCACATGAAGAACAACATTCTCAAAGCATTCGTGTTGGGCATGGCGTTGTCTGGATCCGCTGTCATGGCAGCGGCGCCGCCCCCTGATTCGATGATCACCGCGAAGGCGAAGCTGGCCTTGTGGACCTCCGACGTGCGCAGCCGGTCCGTGCAGATCGACACCAACGACGGCATCGTGACCTTGTCCGGCAAGGTGCCCACGCAGGAGCAGAAGAACCTCGCCGAGAAGAAGGCCAAAAAGATCGACGGCGTGCGTTCGGTGAAGAGCTTCCTTCAAGTCGTGCCTGCCGCTGACGAGAAGTTCGTCGAACGCACCGACAAGGACCTGAAAGACGCCGCACAGAAGACCCTCGACAAGGACGAGTTCGCCGACAGCAAGATCAAGGTGAAGAACGTCAACAAAGGCGTGGTGTACCTGAGCGGTGACGCTCACACGGTCAGCGATCATCTGCGCGCCGTGGCGTTGATCGATCGCCTGCCGGGCGTGCGCCGCGTCACCAGCGAAGTGAAGTACCCCGATCGTTTCACCAGGGACGACCGCATCGAGTTCACCCGGGCAGATGGGCCGGCCGTGAAGCCCGCCCGTGCGGTGGACGATCGCCGTGACCTGGACAAAGACAAGCGTGACCTCGACGCCCGCGACGGTGAGTCCACCGGGGCCGAGCGCGGCGGCTCGTCTGACAGTGGCATCACCATGGCCGTGAAGATGCGCCTGCTCACCACCGCCGAGATCCCCAGCAACGAGATCCGCGTCGACACCGAAGACCAGATCGTCACGCTCTTCGGCATCGTGCCCACCGATGAGGTGAAGCGCGCCGCCGAAGCCCAGGCCCAACGCGTGTCGGGCGTGGCGAGCGTGAAGAACGAGCTCGAAGTGGTGCCTTCGAACGAGAAGGACCTGGTCGAAGCAAAAGACGAAGACCTCACCGGCGCGCTGAAGCTGGCCTTCAAGGATCGCAAGGAATGGAAGGACGTGAAGGCGACCGTCAAGAACGGCGTCGTTCAGCTGACCGGCCGGGTGGCCTCCGCGTGGGATGAGTTCAGCGCGGTGCGTGCGGCCCGGCAGGTGAAGGGTGTTCGCAACGTGGTCGACCAGCTCGAGGTCGAACACACCGAACGCGACGATCGTTCGGGTAGCTGAATCGCCTCGGGGCACGAGCAGTGCATTCCCTGAATTTCAACACCTCAACCAGCAGACCCAGGAGTCGACAATGGCGAACGCTACGAACGTGCAGACCGCAGTGAAGCGCGCTGTCTCCGATGCGCGCGAAGGCGACATGAGCGCCCTCAAGGAAGACGTGGGCGTGGTGATGCACCAGGCCCAGAAGGTGGTGGGCAAGGAGATCGGCAAGTTCCGCAAGGCCGCGACGGGGGCTGCCGACTCGGTGTCGAAGAAGGCGCAGGCCTCTCCGTTCGCTTCGGCCGGCATTCTGTTCGGTGCGGGTGCGCTGGTCGGTGCTGCCCTCTACGCAGCCGCGCGGCCTGCGCCCAGCGCGCTCGAGATCGTGATTCGGGCGCTGAAGAACACCGCGACGGACACCCGCGATTCTCTGTGGTCCGGGTTCCAGACCGCGCGCCGCGCCGTTCGCTGACCGAACGTCGTGAGCTGAGGCCCGAACATGCAGGCGCCTCGACCGGGAGGGAGTTCGACGGGGGGAGGGGTCGAGGCCCCGCATGGCCGTTTCGGGCGTGGGGGTGAGCTTTTGACCATGCTCAATTTGTTGGTCGTCGATGACGACTCCATCGACCTCATGACGGTGAAGCGAGGGCTCGTGCGTGCGGGCATCGCGCACCAGCTGTGCGAGGCGAAAGACGGGGTGGAGGCGCTGGCCGTGCTTCGGGGGGACGTGATGCCGGCGGCGCGGCGGTTGGTGCTGCTCGATCTCAAGCTGCCCCGCATGGGCGGGTTGGAGTTCTTGAAGGAGCTCAGAGCCGACCCCGCGCTCGCCTCCACGCCGGTGGTGATCATCACCACCTCGAGCCAGGAGAAGGATCGCCGCGAAGCCCACCGCCTTCACGTGGCGGGCTACTTCGTGAAGTCGCTCGACTTTCCCAGCTTCGTCGAACTGCTCACCATCATCGATCGTTACTGGTCGGCAGTGCAGTACAGCTAATCAATCGATCCCCTCTCCCTTTGGGAGAGGGTCAGGGTGAGGGCCTCGCTAAATCGTCGCAACGAACCGGGTCACGCCATCTGCCGTCGAAGTCGCCGTCAATCTTCCTCCATGCGCGTGCATCACCTCGCGGCTGATGAACAACCCCAATCCAATCCCTTCACGAGCCGCACCACGGCCTTGCACGAAGGGCTCGAAGAGCGACTCCAACGAAGCGGCGTCGATGGCCTCGCCGTGGTTCTCCACTTCGATCTCCACCCGCGTGCCGGCCTTGCGCAAGGTGACCACGATGGGCCACTCGCGATCGCCGTGTTTGGCCGCGTTGTTGAGCAGGTTGCTCACCACCTGCGAGAGCCGATCGGGATCGGCCTCCACCTTCACGGGGATGAGGTTCGTGACGATCCGCCGATCGGCCCCCAGCCGGGTCTCCTCCACCAACGACTGAACGAGCGCCTCGAGGTCCACCACCTTGCGCTCG
>JANODF010000276.1:0-16541 GCA_031412555.1 Archangium sp.
CTGGTCGAAGTCGCGGCGGTGGGTGATCAGCCCGTCGAGGTCGAGCTGACCTGACTGCACGAGCTCGACGACGTGGGTGAGGTCGATGGGCTGCCACTCGGCGGCCACGCGCAGGCGGGCCTCCTTCATGAACGCCGGGGCGAACGCGAACTGAATGCGGTCGTAGAAACCCGCGAGCACGATCTCGCCCCCACGCGCCAGCCGCAGCACGAGCTGGTCGACGAGCGCGCCGTCACCGCTGACGTCGTAGATGGTGCGGTAGTCGCGGCGCGGGTCATTCTCGGGCGTCGTCACCTGGTACCCGATGGCGCCGTTGGCGCGCACGGGGTTGAGCTCCCACACCGTGGGCGAGCCGCCGCGCGCGACGGAGATGCGTGCCAGCAGCCGGCCCAACACGCCGTGACCGATGATCAGCTCGGGCAGCGCGCCGTTCGCCAACGCGTGCTGCGCCGTGGCCGCCAGCGCCAACAACACCGCCCGCTCTCCCAACGCTTCATCGACGCGGGTCACCCGGGCAGCAGGCACCACCAGCCGGGCCGCGGCGCCGCCGAACAGACCCTTGATGTCGCCAAAGCAGTTGGCCCCGGGCACGAACACCCGCTCGCCCACGCGCAACGACGACCCGGGCGAAGCCTCGACCACCCGGCCGACCGACTCGTAGCCCGGCACCAGCGGGTACCCCAGGCCCGGAAACGGCGGCATCTGGCCCGACCACAAGAGGCGCTCGGTGCCGGTGCTGATGCCGCTCCACTCCACGTCGACCACCACGTGCTCGGCCGTGGGCGCGGTCAGCGCGAGCCGTCGCAGCTCGAGCTGCTGAGGCGCCTGAAAGACGACCGCGGTGGTCGACCAGGGCGAAACGTCGCTGTTCACGGAAGGTGAGTGCATGGGTGGCTTCAGGCAGCGGTTCGGCGCAACGGCTCGGGCACCAATCGCTGGGCGATCTGCAGCACGAGGGCCGCGAGCGACTCGCGCCCGGGGCAGGAGGGAATGGAGCCGACGGCCTCGCCCACCAACCGGTTGAGCCGGTGGAGCGCGGTCTCGATGCCCAGGCGCGCGACGGCGTTGGGGCGATTGAGCTCTGCGTCGCGGCGGGTCGGCTTGCTCGCTTCGGCGGCCGCCGCGTCGAGCAGATCGTCGGCGACCTGGTAGGCCGCGCCCAGCAGCTCGCCCATCGGGCGCCAGGCGGTGGGGTCGTTTCCGGCGGCGAGCGCTCCGAGCTGGGTGGAGGCCGCGAACAACGAGCCCGTCTTCGCCTGGTGGTAGGTGTCGAGCGGAGGCGCGGGCTCGCTCTCCCAGGCCTGACCGGCGACGAGGCCCGACGGAGCGCCCACGCCGCGCGACAAGGTCAGCAGCATCGTGCCCAGGCGCGCAGGGGCTTGCGTCGACGCGAGCGCGAGCGTCTCGAAGGCCATCACGATCAACGCGTCGCCCGTCAGCACCGCCAGCGGCTCACCGAAGGCGCGGTGCACGCTGGGCTTGCCACGGCGCACGGCGGCGTTGTCGAAGCAGGGCAGGTCGTCGTGCACCAGCGAAGCGCAGTGCATCAGCTCGATGGCCGCGGCGGCACCCGTCGCCAGCGAGGGCGCGTCGTTGCCGCAGGCCTGAGCGACGGCCAGGCAAAGCCGCGCGCGAACCCGAGCGCCTCCGGGAAACACGGCGTGGTGCAGCGCGTTCGCCAGTTTCGGCGGCCCACCCAGGGCGGCTCGCTCGATCGCAGCTCCCAAAACGTCATCAAGCGCGCTGCCCATGGACGCACCATGTGTCAAGCCGCGTTGACAGTCAAGAGTGTCAATACGCGTTGTCACTTAATTCTTTCATGACGAGGGCCCCAACGGCGTCGGGACGATCCTCGTGAAGCAGGTGGCCCGCGGCTTCGACGACCTGGCAGCGGGCGTTGGGCAGGCGCTGCGCGAGCGCGAGCAGCTGCTGTGCAGGCACGGCGCGATCGTTCTGCCCGGCGATCAACAGGAGCGGGGGCCGCAGGCGCTCGAGCTCGGCGGGCAACGTGGTGAGGTCCCAGCGGCTGAGCATCGAGAGCACGCCTGCGACATGCGCTGGCTGCCGCGCGAGCCGTTGGTAGTGCGCGAGCGCGGCGGCATCGAGCCGCGAGCCCGTGCTCCTGACGATGCGCTCGACAGACGCATCGGTGCTCGTCCTGGCGAACACCAGCGGCGCCCAGCCCGAGCCCGCCAACGCGCGCGCAGCCGAGGGCAACAGCACCCGGGCGGGCCCCTGAAAAGGCAGGAGCGCCGCGGCGAGCCCCACCACCACCGCAGGAGCGATCAGCTCATCGAGCGCCATGCGCGCCAGAATCGCCGCGCCCGCCGAGTGACCGACGACGAGCCGGGGTTCGAACGAGATCGTCGAGAGCAGCTCGCCCAGCGCTGCCGCGACGTGAGGCAAATCGGCCTGGAAGCCTTCGCGCGCGCGGGTGCGGGCGTGGCCGGGGAGATCCACCGCGATGACTCGGTGCCGCGCCGCGAGCAGCGGCATCAGCGCGCGAAACGAATCGGCCGAAGAACCCGCCCCATGCACCAGGAGCACGCCCGGGCCGGCGCCGGCCTCCTGCAGGTACCAGGTCAACCGCCCGCTCGCGACGTACCGCTCACCCAGCTGACTCACGCTTCGCTCAGGCCCTGCACCTGAGACGAGACCACGCGCGCATCGAGGCGCGGCAGCGGCAGGTAGCGGGCGCCCATCTCGAGCGCGAGCGCGCGGGCTTGCGGACGCGGCCGGGGTGAGGTGTCGAGGAAGAGCGCTCCCACCTGCTGCAGACGCAGCATGCGGGCGCTGCGAAGCGCAGCGTCTTGCGGGCTGACACCCGGCGTCGTGGGGTTGCCCACGTTGGCCCGGCCGTCGGTCATCATCACCACCAGCGGGCTGCGGCCCCGGCGCCGGGCGTCGAGGGCGAGCGAAAGGGCGGCGTCGATGCCGGCAGCGAGCGGCGTGGCGCCGCCCCCCGCGAGGTTGGCCAGACACCGCCGCGCCCGCGTCAGCGACCGGGTGGGAGGCAGCAGCAGGGTCGCGGTCGAGCCGCGGAAGACCACCAGCGCCACATGGTCGCGCCGCACGTAACAATCACCGAGCACCTGCTCGACGGCGCCTTTGGCTTCAGCCAGGCGCTGCAGCGCGGCGGAGCCCGACGCATCGACGCAGAAGATGACCACGCTCTCGGTGCGCTGCACGAAGCGGTTGACCCGCAGGTCGTCTTTTCTGATCTGCACCCGCTGCGCCGGCGACGTTCTGCCGCGAAGGCGCTGCCAGGGCGCGGCGGCGCGGAGCGTCTCAACCACGTTGAGCCGCTCACCGGGCTGGGGCGCTCCCGCGCGGCTCCCCGTCGGCCGGCCGCCGGTGCTCGACGCCCGGGCGACGCCTGAGTTGCCCGCGGTGCGGCTGCTCACCCGGGGTGCGGCGTCGAGCGCCACCAGCGCGAGCACCCCCGCCGGCATCGCGCTCTGCGCGGCGGCGAGCACCACCTCGGCCAGCGTGCCCTGGTTGGGCTGCTCGGCTTTCGTATCGGCGTCTTCTTCCGTCGGGGGTGGCGCTTCGCGCTCTTCGGGGGGGGGTGGTTCGTTCGCCGATTGTTCCGGCGCAGGCGCAGGCGCGGGGACCGGCGCCCGGGTCGCGCGGGGCCCCAGCACCAGGCGCGCCGCCAGCGCGGCGTCTTCAGCGGTGGCCTCCCTGCGGCCTTCGAGCGCTGCGTGCGCGCGCGCGACGGCGACCGCCTGCAAAGGGCTTCGAAGCGAAGGCACCCCGAGTGCTTCGGCTGCCTGGCACAACGCCTCCATCAGCGCGTCACTGACGTCGACCCCGGGCCACAGGGCGCGGGCGGCGGCCACCTTTTCGGGGCTGGGGCTGCGCGAGGGGGTGGTGCGAGGGGCGACGTCGCGGAGATCGAGCTGCACGGCCAGCCGGTCGGCGAGCGCGCGGGGGGTGGCTTCGTCGTCGAGGCCCTCGTCGAGCGCCACCACGCCCAGCCGGCAGTCGAACCGGCCCGCGAGCCCATCACGCTCGACGCGGAGCTCACCCTGGTCGAGGGCAGCACACAGCAGGGCGCTCACGTGAGCCGAGAGGCGCTCGGCCATGGGTACCACCACGACGCCGCCGTGTGCTTGCGCCAGCAGCCCGCGCTCCAGCACGAGCGCGCCGCGCTGGAGGGTCTGGGTCAGCGAGAGCCCGCCGAGCAACCGGTCGTCGGTGATGTGCAGTGGCAGCCGGAGCACCGGCCCCGTGACGACCGCGTCGACCCACGCGCTGAGGCGATCTCGAATGGGGCCAGGCCAGGCCTTGAGCACCAGCCCACCGGTGAGCGCGGGGTCGATCGCGAACAGCTCGATCGCCACAGCGGCGTCCTCCCACCGGGCGTCCATCTCGAGCACATCCAGCGGCGCAGCCATCAGTTCGCGAACGCCTCAGCGAGCGCGCGCTCGACCCGCACGGTCGAGCCGACCTCGTCGAGCGGGTTTCGGCGCAGCCGGTGCCGCAGGCACAACGTGGCCACCTGGCGCAGGTGCGCATCGGAGACCTCGGTGTGCCCCAGCAGGGCTGCGGCCGAACGCGCGGCGCGCATCAGGGTGAGCTCGCCGCGCAGCCCGTCGGTACCCAACGCCTGACACAGGGTGGCGGCCCGCAGGATGATGTGGTCGGAGACCACCACCTCGCGCAGCCGGGCGCGGGCTTCTTGCAGCCTGCGGGTGATGACCGCTTCGGCGCCCGCCCACTGGGCGAGGAACGCTGCCGGGTCGCGATCGAAGGCGGTGCGGCGTTTGACGACCTCGACCCGGGTGGCGAGCTCGGAGGGGGTCTTCACCTCGAGGCACAAGCCGAAACGATCGAGCAGCTGGGGGCGCAGCTCGCCCTCTTCGGGGTTGCCGCTGCCGATCAACACGAAGCGCGCAGGGTGACGAATGCTGATGCCCTCGCGCTCGACCACGTTCTGACCTGAGACCGCGACGTCGAGCAGCAGGTCGACCACGTGGTCGGCGAGCAGGTTCACTTCGTCGATGTACAGAAAACCTCGGTTGGCCCGCGCCAACAGGCCCGGCGAGAACGAGCGCTCACCGCGGGTCAGGGCCGCCTCGAGGTCGAGCGCACCGACCACCCGGTCCTCGGTGACGCCCAGGGGGAGATCGACCACCGGCACCGGCACTTCGCTCCAGACCCGGGGCCCGGGCGCAGCCTCACACCAGGGGCAACCGCTGCTGCTGCCAGGCTCGCAGTGGTAGGGGCAGCCCGTCACCACGCGCATCGGCGGCAGCAGCCCGGCGAGGGCGCGCACGGCGGTCGACTTGCCGGTGCCGCGATCGCCGAACACCAGCACCCCACCGACCGAGGGGTCGATGACGGCGATCTCCAGGGCGAGCTTGAGCTCGTCTTGACCGACGATTGCTGAAAACGGAAACAACGCCATGAAGACCTCGAGAGACGGGACGAAGAGGGGTCAGGTGAGGGCCGGCTCGATCGGGCCCGGGTGCGAGGTGGTCTGAGGCTGCCGTTTCTGCGCCCGCCACAGCCACCAGGTTCCCAGCGCCAGACCGCCGAAGAAGACCACGAGCGTCTCCGCGTGCAGCAGCAGCCACGGCTCGCGCAGCATGCCCCACTTGCCGAGGATCTCGATGGGCGTCCACGCGACGATCATGGCCGGCACGGCGTACCGAATCGACGCGCCCCAGCCCGTCATCTGGTGGAGCTGCTTCACGCAATACAAGGTGCCCGCGATGCTCAGCGCCAGCACCGCGCGGGTGAACAGCCCGTGAACGCCGAAGAGCTGCTCGTCGTAAGCCCAGAGCAGCAGCAGGTAGAAGCCCCAGACCGTGGTGGTGTACTGGAACGCGCTGCGGGGCCCGTAGTTGTCGATCTTCCCCGACGCGATGGGCCCGCGCATCGTCGGCACCCGCTCGCGCCACCAGAGGAAGATGGTGCAGCGAGAAGATTCGAGAAAGAGCAGGTACCCCATGATGAGCGCCAGCGCGCCCCAGGTGTACTTGAGCAGCACGTACTCGCCGTAGATGGCCACCACGGTGCCGTCGACGACGCCCACGGTCTTGGCGATGCCCAGCGTTCGTGCAGCGATGGTCAGGCCGTACTCGACGCCTCCGATCCAGATGAGGTTGCCGCCAAAGATGCCCACGATCGACTGCGCAGCGTCACCCTTGAGCCGCGAGGTCGACCAGATCAACACCAGCCCCAGCGCGACCAGCCCCACCGTCGCCCACCCCAGGAAAGGCGTCATCGGCAGGGTGTTGAGCTGCAGCGGCTGGCCGGCCTTCACGGTCGCCAGCGCCGTCATCAACGCGTGCTGCGCCTCGGAGGTGCGGGCCTTGCTCAACGCCTTCGTCAGCTCTTCTTCCAGCGGTCGATCGGAGAACAGCCGCGCGCTCAAACCCTGTGAGGGCTGCGGCGCCGAGATCGCGTGCTCGCCTGCGTTGATGACCACCATCAGCAGGTGCGCCGAGGCCAACATGAACAGCACGAACACACTGGTAAACGCCGTTCGAAGGGTTGCCGCGACCGTCATGGGTTGTCTCCCTGCACGCCGGACCCGGGGTCGGCTGAAGGATTGTATATTGAAGTTGACAGACGGTGATGTCAAGCTGTGTTGACACTTCAGTTCAGGCACGTCGAGGAGCACCGATGAATCGAGATTTTGGGTGGTTCAGCATCTTCCGGTTGGGGCTCATTCAGACGGCGCTGGGGTCGATCGTGGTGCTGACCACCTCGACGCTCAACCGCGTGATGGTGGTGGAGATCGGCTTGTGGGCGATGTTGCCGGGCGCCCTGGTGACGTTGCACCACGCGATGCAGGCGTTCCGGCCCCGAATGGGCTTCGGCTCTGACGTGGGCCAGCGGCGTACGCCGTGGCTCATCGGGGGCATGGGCGCGCTGGCGGTGGGCGGGGTGGGGGCCGCGGCTGCCACGGCGCTGATGACGGTGAACCTGTCGCTGGGGTTGGTGTTGGGGGCGCTCTCCTTTTCACTCATCGGCGGTGGCGTGAGCGCAGCGGGCACCTCGTTGCTGGTGTTGATGTCCAAGCGGGTGCACGCCGATCGCCGCGCCGCGGCCGCCACGCTGGTGTGGATGATGATGATCGCCGGCTTTGCCATCACCGCGACCTTCGCGGGCAAGCTGCTCGACCCGTTCTCGCTGAGCCGGCTCATCGCGGTGGCGGCGGGCATCTCGGGCCTGGCCTTCGCGCTGACGCTGGTCGCCACCTTCCGGCTCGAGGGCCACGGCTCCGATGGCCAGGCCGCGGCGCAGGACGCCGAAGTGAAACCTTCGTTCAAAGAGGCCTTCACGCAGGTGTGGGCCGAGCCTGATGCGCGGCGCTTCACCCTCTTCGTGTTGATCTCCATGCTCTCCTACAGCGCGCAGGATCTGGTGCTCGAGCCCTTCGCCGGTGCGCTCTTCGACTTCTCCCCGGCCGAGTCGACCAAGCTCTCCGGCGTGCAGCACGGCGGCGTCTTCGCGGGCATGTTGTTGGTGGCCCTGGCGACCTCCGCGCTCAAGGGCACTGCGGGGGCGAACCTGAAGGGCTGGGTCGTCGGCGGTTGTCTGGCGTCGGCGGTGGCCATGGGCGGGTTGGTGTACGCGGGGCTGGCCGGTCAGCCCTGGCCGCTCAAAGAGAACGTGTTCTTCCTCGGGCTGGCCAACGGGGTGTTCAGCATCGCCGCCATCGGCGCGATGATGGCTTTGGCGACCGAGGGGCGGAAGGGCCGTGAAGGCATCCGCATGGGCATGTGGGGCGCAGCGCAGGCCTTCGCGTTCGGGGCGGGCGGTTTTCTGGGCACGGTGCTGGTCGACGGCGCCAAAGTGCTCGGGTTGCCGCTGGGCGCCTCGTACTCGGTGGTCTTCGGGCTCGAGCTGATCGGCTTCTTCGCCGCGCAGTGGTTGGCCCTCTCGGTGCGCTTCCCCGCGGTCTCGGCCACCCGGCCTGCCCCGACGCCTGCCGCCGTGCAGCCGAGCGTGGCCTGAGCAAAGCTCAGGTGCGTTCGCGCAGCTGCTGCTCGTAGAACGCGCCGAGCGTCTCCGTGCCGAAGCACGGGGTCAACGCGCCGTCGTACACGCCTCGTTGCGCATCGAAGACCAACATCGACTCGGTGGCGTAGTAGCGGCCGATGCGGGCGTACTCGGCCTTGTCGCTGAGTGAGGGAAACACCCGGCTGAGCGCGCCCAGGACCGCGATGATGACGTCGAGCAGCGCCACGGGCACCCGGCGATACTTCGGCGCGCGCCCACAGGCCTTGAAGAGCAGCGCACCCTGCTGCAGCGGGGTGAGGGGGGGCCCGGGGCCTCCGATGGGCAGCACCTGATGGTGCCGGGAAACGTCGTCGAGGCACTCCGCGATGAAGCGCGCGAGGTCGGCGTCGCTGATGGGCGTGCACGAGGTGAGCTGACCATCACCGAAGACGAGAAACGGGCGGCCGCGCCGCACCCGCTCGATTTGACCTGAGAGCGACTTGAAGAACGCCGTCGGCCGAATGATCGACCAGGTCAGCTCTGACGACCGCAGCACCTTCTCGAAAGCCAGCTTGGCGTGCTGGAAGGCGAGGCGGGGGCGTTGCACGCAGATGGCCGAGAGCAACAGAAAGTGGCGTGCGCCTGAGCTCCGCGCGAGTTCGAGCAGGTGGAGATTGGCCTCGAGGTCGACCTTCCGCGAGTCGTCGATGCCCCCCGAGCGGCTGGCCAGGCACGAGACGACGACATCGAAGGTCTCACCCTCGAGCTCGGCTGCGAGCGCGGCCGGGTCGGTCACGTCGACGAAGCGAACCTCGGCCGGGGCCAGGCGTTCCCTCGTCTGCGCTGCCGTGTCGACCCCCTTCGGGCCCGACCTGGGGCGGGCCAGGCAGAGCACCTGGTCTCCGCGGCGCGAGAACTCCCGCGCGACCGCCCGGCCGATGGACCCCGTCGCGCCGGCGAGCAGCACCCGGCGGGGCTTCATGACGGGGGTTGCTCCGAGGCGGGTGCTTCCGGCACGGGGGCCTCGCCGGGTTGCCGCCGGGTCAGCCGGGGGCGCCAGACGCCGAGCACGATGTTGGTGACCGACAGAAAAAGGATGACCCAGAGCCCGCCCCACTCGTGACGCAAGACGTCATCCATCGCGGTGACCGGCAACTCGCCCGCAGCGACCCTGGTGGCGAGGGAGGCCGCATCGCGGGCCGTGCCGTTGATGGCGCCGAGCGTGCCTTCGAACATCGCCAGGCCCGTGGCGAGCTTGAGCCAGGCCCAGCCGGCGCCGTGAAAGGGTCGGTGGACGGCAATGGCGATCAGCCCGGTGAAGAGCACAACGGCCAGCGAAGGGAGCAGCACCAGCTTCGTGATGGCCTCGATACCCCGGCGAACGGTGGCGTATTCGAGGGCCTGGCTGGTGCTGGCGATGCTCAGCAGCGCGAGGTGAGCCGCGAGCGCGCCGATGATTCCGGCGCTGCTGAGCTCATGGAAGATCTTCAGAACTTTTCGGGTGTCGAGCATGCGCTTCTCATACGGACCACCGGCTCGAGCGTATCCGCGTTGGCGCGCTGACCGAAAGGGTGATGCATCGGGCTTGCCCGGCGTCTTTTCTGTTTTTCATGGGCGTGGTGTCTGATGCCCGGAGGCCTCATGACGAAGCTCCGACACACTCACCTGTTGCTCCCCCTGCTTGCGCTGGCCGCCTGTGGCCCGCTGCCCGGAGGGGGCGGAGGCGCTCCTGACTCGAGCGTCGATGCCGGCACCGGCGATGCGGGTGTCGATGCCGGCAGCCCAGATGCTGGAGACGTGGATGCAGGCGCCGCCGACGCAGGCATCGACGCGGGTTCCATTCTTCCCGACCTGGGCTGGACCTTCATCGGCGTGCCGGGCAGCAAGTGCGCGCTCGGGTCGCAAGCAGGCATTGGCTACAACGCCGGTGCGAACGACGAGCTCGTCATCTTTCTGCAAGGCGGCGGCGCGTGCTGGAACAACGGCACCTGCCACCCTTCGCTCTTCCGCTGGGGGCCGGTGTGCAACTACGGCAGCGACTCGTTGTGCCTGTGGGACGACGCTGGTGGGACCAAGCCGTTGGCCGCCAACGTGGCAGCGGGCAACCCGTATCCGGCTGACGGAGGCGGCGCGTTTCCCGCGGATCTCGCGACCATCAAGAACTCGTTGCTCTTCGCCCGGCGCGCCGAGAACCAGCTGCGCAACGCGAGCTACGTGTTCGTGCCGTACTGCACCGGCGACCTTCACTCGGGCAACACGACGCGCACCTACCACACCAAGGCGGGCGCCTTCGATCCCGTGCAGCCGCTGGTGCACCACTTCGCGGGCGCCACCAACATGGACGCGTACCTCGCGAACCTGCGCGGCCGTCACCCTTCGGTGCGCACCATCTGGCTCACCGGCGTGAGCGGCGGCGGCTACGGAGCGTCACTCAACTTGAAGCGCGTGCGTGACGCGTTCCCCGAAGCGGCGGTGCACCTGCTCGCCGACTCCGCGCCCATGGTGCAGACCCCCTACTTCGAGGCGTGGAAGACGGAGTGGAACATGCAGCTGCCCGCCACCTGCACGAGCTGCGATGCGGGCCTGCCGGAGATCATTCAGTACATGATCGACGACGCGCCCACTTCGCGCGTGGCGTTGCTCGCGTTCTCGGAAGATCAGGTGATCACCCGCTTCATGTACTCGGGTGGCTCGACCGACAGCTGGCTCAACCCGCCGTACGGCACGTACACCACCAACCTGGTCGCGGTGGAAGACCGCTCCGCGGCGACTGCGAACGCGAAGTACTTCAGGCTGCCAGGGCGGGAGCACGTGATGCTGCAGCAGTACGGCACGGTGCTGGCCGATGGTGGCCTCAGCGCGCCGGTGAGCAGCCGCGATGGTGGGACGAACTTGAAGGCGTGGGTCGACGCGTGGGCCACGGGTGCAGGCGCCTGGGACAATCAGCGGTGACACCATGAAGTGGCTCGAGGTCTTCGAAGCGCAACGCGCGCGGAACCGGCCGGGAAACCGGGTGCAGCTGGCGACGGTCGACGAACAGGGTGCTCCGTCGCTGCGCACGGTCGTCTTGCGTGGCTTCACGCGCGCCGGCGAGCCGTGGTTCTTCACCGACGCGCGCAGTCTGAAGGTCGCTCATGTCCAGCAATCGCCGAAGGTCTCCTTGCTGGCGTGGTGGGAGCGCACGGAAGATCAGTTCAGGCTCGAGGGGCTCGCCACCCTGCATGGCGCAGGGGCGATGGGTGAAGCGGCGGTGCTGCGCAACACGAGCTGGCAGCGCCTGGGCGAGCGGCGCGCGGCCTGGCTTGGGCCCGCGCCCGGTTCCCTGCTCGCCACGCAGAGAGCTCCGCTCGCGGCCGAGACACCCGAGCCGCCTGAGACCTTCGTGGTGGTGACGGTCGTGGTGAGCCGCGTCGACTGGCTGCGACTGGCCGGCACGCACACACGCGTTCGCTTCACCCGGGCCGGCGATGAGTGGCTGCGCGAAGAGCTCGTGCCCTGAGTCGTCAGCGGAACAGCCGCGCGAAGGCGCTACACACGAGGCCTGCGAACACCGCGGGCACTGCGCCGCCGAACATCACCGCGACGAACGGCCGCAAGCCATACGACTCCGGGTCACTGATGAGCTCGGCGCCGTTGCACAGAGGCACCGCGATCGCGACGGCCAGCAACACCAGGAGCGCGCAGGCCGGGCCTCTCCACCACGCGAACGGCACCCGGTCTGCGTGGGCACCCACGAGCACGGTCGCGAGGAGCGCCAGGGCGGGCACCACCACCACGTGGACGGTCAACCGGGGATGAAGCGCCCACGGCAGCAGGCCGAGAATCACGCTCACCACCGTCACACCCGAGACGAGAAAGGGCCGCATGCCCGTGAGTACCGGAAGGCGCCTGAACGGTTTCCCCCGAATTCGTGATTGAAACGCCCCATGCGAACTCTCGTGCTCTGTGGCGTGTTGGTGTTGGTGGGTTGCGGCACGAAGCCGCAGGTCTGCGTTCCCGGAGCGCAGGTCGCGTGCGCATGTGTGAGCGGTACGCAGGGCGCGCAGGCCTGCAACGCTGAAGGCACCGCGCTCGAGACCTGCAACTGCCCGATGAACACCGGCGGTGGCGGCGGCGGCACCACGACCGGCGGAGGAAACGGGACCACCGGCGGCGGCACGGGCACGGGCGGCGGCTCGGCCCTCGACGACGCTGGCACCGACGCCGGTATCGACGCAGGCGTGGAGGACGCAGGCATCAGCACCCGCATCTCCGACCTCACCACGGGCGCCATCGGCCTGGGCACCACCGTGCAGCTCAGCGGCGTGGTGGTGATGAGCCAGAAGTTCCTCATCGCGAAGAGCAACAACACCGGCAGCTGCCTGTGGGGCGTCTACGTCTCGGCCCCCAACCTCACCACCACGGCCGAGAACACGGGCCTGCTGGTCGTCGCGTTCGGCACCAACGCCAGCTCGCCCGACGGAGGCACGACCACCTTCTGTCCCCGCCTGGGTCTCGAGCCCACCGGCGGCCCGCTGCCCGACGCGGCGAAGCCGGGCGACGTGCTCACCCTCTCCGGCACCCTCGAGCGCCTCGTCCCCAACACGACAAGCTGCGGAGGCGCCGTCGCCAGCGCGCTCCAACTGCGCGCGACGAGCGCAACGGTCACCGGCATCGCCTCGGTGCCCACGCCTGCCATCCTCAGCTCGACCGACGCTGCGAAGCTCTTCTCGACCACCGACCAGGCGTTCCACGACGCGTGGGGCAGCGTGAAGGTCTCGTTGCAGAACGTCACGTCGAGCCCGCAGAACGGGAACTTCCTCGACGCCTTCGGGAACTTCTTCGTCAGCGGCGGCTCGTTGCAGGTCAGCAGCCGCGTCTACTACCGCGCAGCGCTCGCCGCCTCGCAGGCCTGCCACGCGCGGCCCACGTCGAACGCCACCACCACGTTCACCCGGCTCAGCGGCTTCAACGCGCTCAACTTCTGCAACTGGTCGCTCGACGTGAATGACAAGTGCGCCGACCTCGTGCCGTTCAGCACCGACTGCACCAGCGCGACGGCCTGCACGCCCTGATCAGGGTGAAGTGAAAGACCCCTCACCCCGACCCTCTCCCCGGCGGGGAGAGGGAGTCACAATTGGGCCATCACCCGGGCGAGCTTCGTGCGCACTTCACCTGCGAGCGCGACGAACGATTCGCCCAGCGTGCTGGCCATCGTCTGCATCGGGTCGATCACCGACAACTCGACCGACTTGCCGTCGTCACCTTCGTGCAGCACCACGTTGCACGGCAGCATCAGGCCCACGTCGAGCCGCAGCTTCAGGGCCTGGTGCGCGTACGTCGGGTTGCACGCGCCGAGAATGAGGTAGCGCCGGAAATCGACCCCCAGCTTTTCCTTGAGGGTGGCCTGCACGTCGATGCGGGTGAGCACGCCGAAGCCTTCGGTCTTCAGCGCCGCGGGCACCGCCTCGAGCGCCTGCTCCCACGACATGCCGAGCGTCTTCTTCATTCCGATTTCCATGCGCTGTCGTAACCGTCTGGCCGCGGTGGAGCACGGGCCGAAATCAGGGACTGGCGAAACGAAGGAGACTGAGCGACCCTCCAGCCACTGGAGCTCTGATGAAACAACTGACGGCATGCATCGTCGCAGCTGCCTTCTTCACCCTGCTCACCAGCGGTTGTGAAGAACCCTGCACCACCTGCAACACAGGCGGCGGAAGCGGCGGAGGGAGTGGGGGCGGGACCGGCGCAGGCGGCGGCAGCGGCGGTGGCAACCTCGGTACCGGCGGCGGCACCACGGGGAACATCACCGTCACCGGCCGCGTCACCTACGACTTCGTGCCCGCGAGCTTGAGCGGCGGCAGCGCGGCGCTCGACTTCGGCCGCACCAGCCAGCGCCCTGTCCGGCGCGGCGTGGTGCAGGTGATTCAGGGCACCACGGTGCTCTCGGCCACGGCCACCGGGGGTGATGGCTCGTTCAGCATCTCGTACACGCCCAACGGCACCGCCAACCTGGCGCTCTATGCGCTGAGCCAGTCGGTGGAGCCCTCCATCTCCATCGAAGACAACACCGACAACAACCTGCTCTGGGCGGTGGGCTCGGTGCTGACGGGTCAGAACCAGATGGTGAACCTGCACGCCGCGCACGGGTGGACCGGCAATGGCTACGACGCCGCCAATCGGGCAGCCGCCCCGTTCGCGATCCTCGACTCGATGTTCACCGCCTCACGCGCCTTCATGGCGGCCAGGCCCAACATCAACTTCCCGCCGCTCAAGGTGAACTGGAGCCCCAACAACACCCCGCAGGCCGGCGACCCCGCGCTCGGGCAGATCGCCACCTCCCACTTTTCTCCCTCGGAGAATGAGCTCTACATTCTGGGGAAAGACGGCGCCGACACCGACGAGTACGACTCGCACGTCATCGTTCACGAGTGGGGTCACTTCTTCGAAGCGAACCTCTCGCGCTCCGACAGCCCCGGTGGGCGCCATGGGCCCGGCGACATTCTCGATCCGCGCATCGCGTTCGGTGAAGCGTGGGGCAACTCGGTGGCCGCGATGGTGCTGCCCGAGACCGTCTACGTCGACACCAATTGGAACGGCGCGAACATGTCGGGCTTCGGCTTCGATGCCGAGACCACGCCGTCACCGACGGATGATCCCACGCCCTCCGGCTTCTCCGAGTCGAGCGTGCTGCGCTTGCTCTACGACATCTACGACGGCAACAACGAGCCGCACGATGGCTTTGGCGTGGGCCTGGGCCCCATCGCGGACGTGCTGATGGGCGGGCAGAAGAACACCGACGCGATGACCACCCTGGCGTCGTTCGTGACCGTCTTGAAGGGCCAGCCCGGCGTCAATGCGAACGCGCTCAACGCCTTGATGGCGCACTATCGAATCGGTCCCGTCACCAGCGCGTTCGGCGACGGTGATGCAGACCTGCGCGGCATGTACACCGATGCGTCGTTGCCCTACAGCGGCAGCATCGCGCTCGGCGGCGGGAACTCGTCGAACAGCTGGCAGCAGAATCAGTATTACGTGTTCACCGGCAATGGCTCGACGGTCACCGTCTCGGCCAGCTCGGCACAAGACGTCGCCATTCAAGGCTTCCGGCGCGGCACGCGGCTGGGCTCGGCCGACGTGAACGTCAGCGGCACCGAGAGCTTCACCCTCAACACGCAGTCGGGTGTCGTCTACGTGGTGGTGCTCACCGGGTTCGGCGCCATCGCCGGCGACTACGACGTCACGGTCACCATTCAATGAGGTCCTTCATGCAGCGTTTCATCATCGTGGTGTCGGTTCTCGCGTTCGGTGCCTGCACGCATCCACAGGTCTCGGAGTCGGCGCCCTTGTCGGGGCCGGGCAAGCCGGCGGCGCCGGTGGAGATCTCCGCCGAGGTCACCCCCACCCATGCCCGCCTCGCGCTTCGTTTCGAGAGTGATGGCGAGGCCACCGTCACGGTGAGCGGCATCGATGGGCTCACCGTCACGCTCGCGCCCGAGGCCGCTCCGCGGAAGTTTGCGCGGGGTGAGTCGGCTCAGCTCGACGTCGATTACACCGGTGAGTCGGGGACCCTGGTGGTCAACGTGTCGGGCTCGTTCGGTGGCGCCACCAAGAGCCGGGTGGTCACCTTTGCCGTCGGTGACGTGAAGCCGGTCTCGGGTGGCACGAAGGTCACTCCGGACAACGGACCCGCGTTCAAGGCGTTGCCTTCAGGGAAGTAGCGTCGCCTCGGCGGCCTGGCGCTCCGCTTCGAGAAGGAGCTGCTGGCGCAACGCCTCGAGCGCAGCGGGGTCGACGTCAGGCGGCAGCGCTTTCGGGTCGATCTCCACCTGCGCGAGCGCCCACGCCACCAGCCCCGGCTGCGCGTCGTCCGTGAGCGCCCAGGCGTCAGCCACGGCCTCCCGGTACGAGGTGCCTTCGAGCAGGCGGGAGAGGTCGACGAGGTCTTCCTTGGAGTGCACTCGGCCGAGCAACCACGCCCGAACCTCCCGCCGCGTCTCGACGCTCAGGCCGTCGAGGGTGGCGCGCTCGCGATCGAGCACGGGTTGGGAAAGTCGCAGCGTCACCGCGCACGTCTCGCCGCCCCCGCGAAAGACGAGCCAGCGCATGAACGGCGTCGCCGCCTGGGTCCGCACCTCGTACGAGCGCTCGCGCGCGAATTCTTCGAGCTCATCACCGAGCGTCGCGAGCAAGGCGTCGTCATGGCTGGTGGCGCTGAGGTCGAGCAGGTCCGCCGGGCGATGCCCACCGTGCAGCACCAGGGCGGCTTCCTTCGCGATGAAGAAGTCAGGGGCGCGCTCGAGCACCCGGGTCGCGATGGCGCGCTGGAGAAGCGAAAGGCGCAAGAGGGTCATCTGATCCGTAACTCCCTCTCCCTGCGAAGCGGGGAGAGGGTGGGGGTGAGGGGCCGCGCGAGCACCGGAGCCGAGCCCCTCACCCGGCCTGCGGCCGACCTCTCCCCGCGCGCAGGGAGATGTTGTCATGCTTCGTCGCGTGGACGTCGCTCCAGTCGACGCGGTCTCCTTCGCCCGACCCGCGGTCCTCCAGGGTCAGCGTGCGGTAGCGGCCCGGAGCGGTGCGCTCGAGCAGGAGACTCCACGGCG